>CALEDY010000107.1 GCA_937949355.1 uncultured Collinsella sp.
CAGGGAGCGCTCCCGCAAACCGCCTCTTGACAACTTATAGGAGCGTCGGTTTTATCTGCGGAAAACGGGGGCGTGCTCGGGGGTTCCAGAATTTGCCGCATACTTCCGAAAACAGCGGTCTAGCGGCACGCAAAATGCCCTTCAGAACCCTGAGATAATGAACAGGTGTAGCCGTTCGCCGCGTAATACCGTCCGTTTAGGGAACCCACCTTCGGCGCGCGACCTCCTTACGGTTGAATAAACACACATCTATGGAATTACGTAAGAGAGGACTGTTCCTATGAGCTACAAGAGCGTATGTGTCGCCGGCGGCGGTGTGCTGGGAAGCCAGATTGCCTTCCAGGCTGCCTACTGCGGCTTTGATGTAACGATTTGGCTGCGCAGCGAGGGCAGCATCGGACGTACCCAGCCCAAGATTGACCATGTGCGCGAGGAATACATCGCGGCCATCGAGGGCATGGCGGACGGTACGGGCGAGTGGTGCGCCGGCATCGCCGATAGCGACCAGCCCTTTGACAAGGATGCAGCGCTTGCCGCCGTTGAGCGTGCCTACTCCACACTCAAGCTGGAGCTCGACCTTGCCAAGGCCGTGGCCGACGCCGACCTGGTCATCGAGTCCATGGCCGAGGACACCCAGGCAAAGATCGACTTCTACAAGAAGCTTGCTCCGGTCCTGCCGCAAAAGACCGTCGTCGTGACCAACTCCTCCACACTGCTGCCGAGCACCTTTGCCAAGTACACCGGCCGCCCCGAGAAGTACCTGTCACTGCACTTTGCCAACTCCATCTGGAAGAACAACATGACCGAGGTCATGGCTCAGGACCAAACCGACAAGCGCTACTTCGATGAGTTGGTCGACTTCGCCAACGACATCCGCATGCTGGCGCTTCCCGTCAACAAAGAAAAGAACGGCTACCTGCTCAACTCCATGCTGGTGCCGTGGCTGCTCTCTGGCCTTGATCTGTATGTCTCGGGCGTCAGCGACCCCAAGAGCATCGACCTCGCATGGACGCGCGGCACCGGCGCCCCCAAGGGCCCGTTCCGCGTGTTCGACACGGTGGGCATCCAGACGGCCTACAACATCGTCATGCAGTATCAGAAGGTCCCGGGCCTGGTGAGCCCGCTGCTCAAAAAGATGATGATGCCCTACAACTTTAAGGCTATGGCGTCCGTCCTCAAGAAGATGCTCGACGAGGGCAAGCTGGGTGAAAGCTCGGGTGAGGGCTTCTTTAAGTACTAACAATGATCCCTCGGGGACGGAGGAAAACGGATCATTTTCGGCCGCCAACAGTGAGAAGACGAGCTTAGAAATAGAAAGGGGCGACAATGGACCGGAAAATCGTGCTGAAGCAGGATATCCTCGGCGCGCTTTCTGCCGTTGGTATGCGCGTGGGGCAGACGGTTATGGTCCATTGCTCGCTCAGCGCGCTGGGGTATGTGTGCGGCGGCGCGCAGCCGGTGATCGAGGCCCTGCTTCAGACGGTGGGCGAGACCGGCACCGTCATGATGCCGACGCCGTCGTGGAAAAACCGACGATACGCCCAAAGTCGCCGCCTTTTCCGCACGCCACACGGTGGCGATACGCTGGCGGCGTTCCCCCTGATATCGGAGGTTCCGGGTATGTTTCGCGCTCCGTTAAACAACTATCGGTTGGGCTAACATGGGTCGCAGTGCTATTTCGATAACCCTTGCAGTGGTCTGTCTGGCTGTGCTCCTGGGCGCTACAGGGCTGTTTGCTATAAGCCGAGAAACGTCCTATATGCAGGAATGCGCTTCCGAAGGGTTTGCCATTGATGGTTTCTACCGGGATGACAAAACGAGTCGGGAAACCCTGGCTTTTCTTGAGGAGGACAACTGTCGATGGCAGCTGGTCGACCAAGACGGAATCTGCACAGATGGGCAGTTTAAGCGTACGGATGACCCCAACATCCTGATATTAAAGAAGGAAAACGGCGAAGAATTCGGTACGGTCCACGTCGCGTATATGTCACGCCGACGCGAGCAGGGCCAGCTCTATCTATTTAGAGATAGCGAAGTGACCCGATTTTATCTGGTGAGCACCAAACCTGCGTTTACGGTGGAGTCTGGCGATGTCAATCCGGCCAGTTGATTCACGGCAATAAAACGGCGAGCGGGGCGCGGGTGTGAGCTGGACCCCGCTATTTGCTCGTGTCCGTATCGCGTCTACGCCTCGTCATAACTTGCGTCGTGCGAGCGCTCATCCCGCGCCGGCATCACTTCACGTCAAACTCCACGCGATCGAGTTCGGGTACGTTGAGGTCGATGAGTTTGCGGGCAACGCGGCGGTCGTGTGCCCCAAGCGCCTCGCCTGTCGTCACATGGGCGACAATCTCGCGCTCGACGATGCCCTTCTCCTCGCCTTCGGTGGCCGAGGTCTCGACGGCGACGGTGTAATCCTTAAAGCCTGGCAGCACCGCCGCAAGCTCGCGCGTGGTTTCGGTGACGCCGTAGCCGTCCTGCACGCCGGCCTGCGCCGAGCCAATAGACCCCGCCGTCATAACGATGCAGGGGATGGCAAAGACTACCGTGCCTACAATGATGCGGCGGCGCACCTTGCGTGACAGCTCGTCGACCTCGGCGTTTTCTTC
Source organism: uncultured Collinsella sp. (assembly GCA_937949355.1). GTDB lineage: Bacteria > Actinomycetota > Coriobacteriia > Coriobacteriales > Coriobacteriaceae > Collinsella. The sequence goes on from CALEDY010000107.1 coordinate 2,610, forward strand.
AGCAGTCACAATACCGTCGCCGTTCAGGTCGCGCTTGAGCGGCACGCGCAAAAGAAGCAATACAGCTTCGGCCGCCAGCGCGATAAAGACGACGTTGATGCCAAACTCGTAAAGCGCCGAGAGAAACAGCGACCCGCTTGCGATGGCGATGCCATAGCCCGCCGCGCACAGGGGTGGCATAAGCGCGGTCGCCACGGCCACGCCGGCGATGAGCGTGGCGGGCTCCTGGTCGCGCGAGTTGCCCAGGCCACCCGCAAAGCCGCCCGCGAGCGCGACGGCAAGGTCCCACACAGTCGGTGTCGAATTGTCGACGATGGCGGCCGTGGTGGTGCCAAGGGGCGAGAGCTTAAAGTACAACGTGGACGTGACCAGGCAAAAGGCCATCTGAAGCGCGAGGCTGGCGACGGCCTCGACGGCAATCTCGCGGTCGAGCGTGGCGATGCCGTATGCCATGGCAAGGACCGAGCCCATGAGCGGGCAGATGAGCATGGCGCCCACGATGGCGATATCCGAGTCGATATCGAGTCCGATGCTCGCGATCAGCATGGCGATGATGAGGATGCACAGATGCGAGCCGGTCAGGCGCGCCCCGTTTACAAAGCGCTTGCGGATCACGTGATAGGGCGCTCGGCCCTCGCGAATGTTGAACGCCTGCTTTAGAAAGCGGCTTGCGTTCTCCATGGCCTCGCTGTGGGCGGGGCGGATGCCATGGCGCCGATGATGGCGCTCGCGCAGTCGCTTGAGCTGTTGTTTATCGAGTTCCATGTCCACCTCGTATTGCCGCAGGAACGCGGGTGCGTTCGCAGCATGTACTCTACACCGTGACGGGCGGGACAGTCATCTTGACATGGAACTTAGGCGAGCGGGCAAAGGAAGACATGCCACATGCGAGTACTGCCGAGGGTTTCGGCAGATACAAAAAAGCGCGGGGCCGGATAGTCACCGACCCCGCGCTCTGTGCGGTTACGTTGTTGTTGGGTTTATCCCAGCAGGCTCAAGCCCACGGAGACAAACGCCAGGATAACGCCGACGATGGACTCGCCGCCGAGCAGGCCGCTGGCGACGACCAGGCCCTGCTCCTGGAAGGCGGCGTCCTTGGCGGCCTTCTCCTCGTCCGAAAGACCGGCCGTGGCGTCGCGGTGAGCGGCCCACTTGTCGTAGGCGAGCTTAACGCAGGAGCCCAAGAAGGCCGTGAGCGACATGTAGAACGGCAGGTACACGCCCAGGCCGATCATCATGGCCGGAATGCCGAGCCAGTACATGACGATGCCGGCGATAAAGCCGCCCACGAACCACGGCACGCTCGGGATGCCCGAGACCATGGTGGCGACCACGCTGGCCTGTGCGGCCACGAAGCTCTTGTCGGGGCCAAAGGCGTCCGGGCCATAGGCGGTGACGAGTGCGACCATGACGGCGGCGGCGACCAGAGCGCCCACGATGCCGCCGATGGCCTGGCCGATCCACTGCGCGCGCGGGTTGGTGCCCAGCACGGCGCCGGCCTTAAAGTCGTTCATGACGTCGCCCGCAAGGCCGCACGCCACGGCAACGATGCCGGCGATAAAGAACAGCTTGACCTGAGCGATCTGGGCAAAAGCAGCCACGATGAGCATGACGATGAGGCCAAAGATCTCCATGGGGTCGATACCCGTCTGGCCGCAGCTCTGCGCGCTCATGATGGTGGTGACAAAGGTGAACAGCGTGACGATGACAGCCGGAACGGGGCCAAGGTCGAGCACGATGGCGATGATCACGGCGATGGCGGCAGCGCCCAGGCCGATGATGCCGGCGTCGAGCTTAAGGGAGCCCGAGATGAGCGACTGCTCGTCGGTGTCGGTGGAGCTATCGGCAGCAAGACCGCGGACGATGCCGGCGACCTGCGGCAGGATGTCCTTGAGGACGACGGCGACGCCAAAGCCCATCATGAGGCCCATACCCAGGGACTTGACGATGCCCTGTGCGGTCATAACGTCAAACAGACCGGCAGCGGTGCCGCCGACGATGATGCCAAAATTGCCCAGCAGCGCGCCGGCAAACCAGAAAGCGACCGGGGCGAAGCCCACGAGGAAGCCGACGGAGAGCAGCATGGGCGAGTTGTAGATGGCAAAGGTCACGCCGGGGATGTTGAGCGTGCACAGCATACTGGGCACAATGCCCAGGGCGTCGCGAAGCACGCTGTAGATGCCCGCGATGGCCATGGAGCCAAAGAGCTGCTTGCCGGTCTTGCCGCCGGCCTCGGTGGCGCGCAGGGTCTGAGCTGCGGCGTTGCCGGTGGGGAACTCAAGCGCGGCGTCCACGATAAAGTGACGGTGGATGAGCGCCGTGGCCAGCAGGCCCAGGATGGTGCCGGCGAGTGCCACGATAAACATGTCGAGCCAGCTGATCTGGTCGGCATAGCCCAGCATCCAGGCGCCCGGGATGGTAAACGCCAGACCGCCGGCGACCATGGCGCCTGCGGACATGATGGTGTGGGTGACGTTTGCCTCGTTGAGGCTGGCGTTGCCCATGAGCTTAAGGAAGAACAGCGAGATGACGGCAGCGAAGACGATCGGCCAGGGGAGTGCGCCCATCTTGAGGGCGGTGTAGGCCGAGCTTGCCGTGATGATCGCGCAGCCAAGGACGCCGATGACGACGCCGCGCAGCGTAAGTTGCCCGCGCATCGAAGCGCGGTTCGAGGGATTGCTCATATAAAACTCCTTTGCGTATATCCGCTTCCCCCGGGAGCGCCGTTACGGATACGGCGCGGGAAGTCGGGTTACCAAGGGCCGCCGCGTGAGCTCGCGCGCGACCGCGCACCAGTATAGCCGCAAGCTAGTCATTTTGGGATGACTGGTTTAGGTAGGCGATATACTGCTGGGCAGACGAAAGGAGCGCCGACGATGCTTAATGGGTGCGCAAATATATTGACGGTCGATGTGGGCAACACGTTCATTCGCTTTGGCCTGTTTGCAGAGGATTCGGCCGCGGCGCAGGAATGTCCGCTTGCGACGTGCGAGATCACCACGCCGTCGAGCATCACAGCAGACGAGGCGCGCATGCGTCTCGCGCAGGTCATGGCCGCACTGGCGGCCGATGCGGGCATGCCGGGCGCGCTTGTGCCCACGGCTGCTGTGCTGAGCTGCGTGGTCCCGGCGCTCGAGCGCCCGTGGAAGGCGGCACTTTCCCGTACCTGCACGGGGCGCGTGCTCACGGTGGGGCCGGGACTTAAGACCGGCATGCCCGTGCACTACGATGACCCGGCCGAGATCGGTCCCGACCGCATCGCCGACGCCGTGGCTGCCCGCGCCGTCTACGGCTCGCCGTGCATCGTGATTGACCTGGGCACCACGACCAATATCGAGGTCATCGACGCGCATGGTACCTTTGTCGGCGGCGTTATCGCGCCGGGCCTGGCCCTCGGCGCCCGCTCGCTTTCGGCGGCAGCAGCGCGCCTGCCCCAGGTTGAGCCCTCGGCGCCAACACACGTCATCGGCCGCAACACGCGCGAGGCCATGCGCTCGGGTGTGGTTTTGGGCGAGGTGGCGCGCATCGACGGCATGCTCGACATGGTGCTTGCCGAGATGCGAGCGACCAAGGCGGCGGGGGAGGGCGATGTGCCCATCGTCATTACCGGCGACGATGCCGAGGCGCTTGCGGCCCTTGTCGGCCATAGCCTGACGGTCGACGATGCGCTGACGTTGCGGGGTCTCGCCGAGCTCTACCACATCAACCAAAAGCCCCGCCGCGCGTAGCGATGGGGGCGATGGGACAAAACGTCTCCACCTTCCACCTGCTACAATGGGTCAAACTATTGCGATTTCGGAGGTGTCTGCCATGTCGGACGATCTTCATCAAACCGCGTCGGGCAAGCGCCGCGACGTTATTAGCTGGGATGAGTTCTTTATGAGCGTGGCCATCGCCGCGCAGCGCCGCAGCAAGGACCCCAACACGCAGGTGGGTGCGTGCATCGCCAACACCAACCATCGCATCCTTTCGGTGGGCTACAACGGCACGCCCTCGGCGCTCAACGACGACTTTTTTCCGTGGGGTACGAGCGACGACCCGCTGCAGGACAAGCACAACTACGTGGTCCATGCCGAGGCCAACGCCGTGCTCAACTACCGTGGCTCGCTCAAGGATCTCGAGGGTTCCACGGTCTACGTCACGCTGTTCCCGTGCCACGACTGCGCCAAGATTTTGGCTCAGGTGGGCGTGGGCGAGGTCGTCTACCTGGACAACAAGTACGCCGACACCGATGACGGACGCATCAGCCGCCGCATTCTCGACTCCTGTGGCATCAGCTACCGCCAGGTCATCGTCGATGTCCAGATTGGTACCGGGGGACAGGCTCGACAGTAATATGCGTTGTCGCCATCTGACGACGAACGCAGCTCAAAGAGCCCCGTCCCAAATTGACTACTCGTGAAAGTCGCGTCTGCGCGCATGGACGGCTCGTGAGCGGGTACATGGCTGTAGTAACATAGCTTCTGTCCGCGGGCGCGCCCGCGTTATTGTGAGAAAGGAGCCCCTGTGGCTGTTAACGAAGAGCTGCTTAAGAAGGTTCTTGAAGAGATTCGCCCCAACCTGCAGGCCGATGGCGGCGATATGGAGTATGTGGGCGTCGACGACGAGGGCGTCGTCAAGCTGGAGCTGCAGGGCGCCTGCGCCGGCTGCCCCATGAGCTCGCTAACCCTTTCCATGGGTATCGAGCGCATCCTGAAGGAGCACGTGCCCGGCGTTACCCGCGTCGAGCAGGTCAATGCTTCCGGCGAGGCCGAGGACCTGTACGACGAGTACGCGCCGTTCTAAGATGCGAAAGCTGCGGACGGTACGCTCCGCATAGACGTTACGCCCAGATATGCGGCTGCGAGCGCAAGGCCCGCGGCCGCATTTGTATGTAGGGAGCAGGGGGATCGATATGCTCAACGACCTCTACCACATGCTTGACCCCGTCGCGATCTCGGCGGGTCCCATCACCATCTACTGGTACGGCCTGGCCTACGTGGTCGGCGCTCTGCTCACGGCGGTCGTTATGTACCGCACGCAGCGTCGTTGGGGCTTCGACATTACGATTGATGACCTGACGAGTGTCGTGGTCGGCGCGGTCTTTGGCCTCATCATCGGCGCGCGCCTGTTTTACGTTGTCTTTTATGGTGATGGCTACTATTGGACTCACCCGCTCGAGATCTTTGCCACCAACGAGGGAGGCATGAGCTTCCACGGCGGCCTGGTGGGCGGCATCTTGGGCGGCATCATCGTGTGCCGCATGTACAAGCTTGACGCCTGGACCGTCGCCGACCTTGCTGTGATCGGCGCCCCGCTGGCCCTGTGCCTGGGCCGTTGTGCCAATTTCGTCAACGGTGAGCTGTGGGGTAAGCCGACCGATCTGCCCTGGGGTGTGGTCTTTGGCGGCACCGCGGGCTATATGCCGCGCCATCCCTCCCAGCTCTACGAGGCGTTTCTTGAGGGCGTCGTGCTCTTCTGTATTTTGCAGGTGCTCAGCCGCAAAAAGCCGCTGCTGCCCCAGGGCACGTTTATGGGCGTGTTCGTGATGGGGTACGGCATCGTCCGCTTTCTCGTTGAGTTCGTGCGCGTGCCCGATGCCCAGCTGGGCTATCTGCTGGGCGGCGTCATCACCATGGGCCAGCTGCTGAGTCTGCCGCTTGTGATCGCCGGCCTAGCGCTCATCATCTTCGCCCGACACCGCAATCAGCCCCAGCGCGTCTACCTGGACGCCTAACCAAGACCACCACAAAGGGGACAGGCACCTTTGTGGTGGTCTTGCCGAGTTTGATAGGTTTCTAGAAAGGCTTTCGGACTGTGAAGGATTCCGACCTCTCCACAACGGCTGCGCGCGACGCTGCCCGCATCGTCTGGTTTAAGCGCTACCCCGCCAAGCAGACACTCATCGCATTTTTGCTCGCGCTGTTGGCGACCACGGCGTTTTCCATCGATCCCGCCCCGGTGTCGAGCAACGCAGTCTTGGCGATTGACCCCAAGGCTTCGGGCATGCTGTACGTGTGCTACGAGGTGCTCATCTCGTTTGCCGGCCATACCGACGCGGTCATGCTGCTTGCGCTTGCCTGCCTGCTCACGCTGCCGTTTCGCTACGTATTCTTTGGCCGCGGCGACGCCTGGCGTCCCTCGGTGATCCTTCCGTCGCTGTTCTTTGCCGTCTGCATGGTGTTTGGCCGCAGCTACGACCTCACCGATTCGGCCGAGATCGTGCTCGGCGACAAGGCGCGCATCATCTGCGCCTGGATAGGCGGTGCGGGCTGGATGCTCTTGGCGGTCGTTGCCTTCTACCTTGCCTTTGAGTGTCTAGATTGGCTGAGCTCTCGGCGTATTCCGTTTTCCGAAGCGCACTTTGGCCGCGTATGGCGTATGGCTCACGCCGTGCTCTCGGTCCATCCCTTTGCCGGGCCCTTCCTGGTGCTTATGGTCGCCTGGGCGCCCACGCTCATCGCTTCGCTGCCCGGCCTTTTTATGGGAGATACGGGTGCGCAGATTCGCCAGTGGTTCAACTACCCCAACGGTACGAGTGACTACCTGCGCCTGCTCAATCCCAACGTGTTGCTCAACGGGCATCATCCGGTCGTGCACACGGCTATCATCGGTTCGTGCGTCCAACTGGGGCTTTCACTGTTCAACAGCGCCAACGCAGGTCTTGTCATCTACACCTGCGCTCAGTTCGTCATTACGGCCGCCTGCATGGCCTATTCCATCTCGTCGTTGCGCAAGCTGGGCGTGAGCCTGCCGGTCCGCGGCGTGATCTTGCTGTTCTTTGTGTTTATGCCCATGTTCTCCAACTACGCGGCCCTGCTTACCAAAGATGTGCTGTTTGCCGATGCGTTTTTGGTTTTGCTGGTGCAGACCGTCAAGCTTGTGGCCTGTGGCCTGCCTCGTCGCGATGCGAATGTCGAGCGTGTGGGCGAGCCCGAGCCCGCGCTTTTTGCGCGTCACGACTGGCTGTTGCTTGCCCTGGGCGCCATGGGGTCGACGTTTTTGCGTAACGGCGGCCTGGTGTTTGTGCTGGCGGCATGCGTGATCGCGGCGGCGTTTTGCGCTTGGGACGTGCATGCGGCTCGCCGTGCGGCCAAGCAGACGGGTGCTGAGTCCTCGTTTCGCGTGCCACGCTTTTGCTGGGTTGGCATCCTGGCGGTGCTTGCGCTCTGTCTTGTCTCCAACATGTACTTCACCAAGGTCTTTATGCCGGCGCACGACATTACGCCCAGCTCCAAGCGCGAGGTGCTCTCGATTCCGTTCCAGCAGACGGCGCGCTTCGTCCAAAAGCACGACGGCCTTAACTCAGGTGTCAATCCTACGGTTAAAGAGGACGGCACCATCGTGGAGGCTCCTTGCGACGGCTTGGTGACCGAAGAGGAGCGTGCCGTGATCGATCGCGTACTCAAGTACGAAAACCTGGGCCGCCGGTACAACCCCGACAAGTCCGATGCCGTCAAGAACTGCTTTAACGAATATGCCTCGCAGGAGGATATCGACGCCTATTTTGAGGTTTGGGCCCAGATGTTCAAAAAGGATCCCGAGTGCTATATCTCGGCGCTTATCAATAACTACTATGGCTACTTTTATCCGAGCGCCCGCGACGCATGGGTCTACAGCACGGCGCGCAGTGCCGAGATCATGGCTCGTCCCGACAATCTCAAGTACTTCGATTTCCATCCGGTCGATAGCAAGGTCGTGCGGTGGTGTGGCCATCTGATTAACCTGTATCGCGTGGCGGTACAGCGCATCCCGTTTATCTCACTTACCATGAGCAGTGCAACCTACGTGTGGATCATGATTGCCGTGGTGGTCTACCTGTTGCGGCGTCATTCGTGGAGGGCGCTTGCCATTTGGGTACCGCTTTTGGGCGTACTCGCCGTGTGCCTGATCGGTCCTTGCAACGGCTCCACCTACATGCGCTACCTGTACCCGGTCATCGTCTGCATGCCCTTTGCCATCGGCGCCACCATAGCCCGCAGTGACCTTCTGTGGAACTAGCCAAACTGGTGCAAAGGGGACAGGTTGCTTTGCGTAGAAGGGTTGCGTCATCACGACGCCTTCATTTTGGGGTTTATCTCGCAGGCCAGTAGGTATATCATAACGACGTTTGTTTATATTGCCCGAGCATCTGCGCTGGGCTTTAGGTCGAAACCGATAGGAGACACGTATGTCCGGACACTCTAAGTGGGCCACAACCAAGCATCGTAAGGGCGCGCAGGACGCCAAGCGTTCCGCCCTCTTCTCCAAGCTGAGCCGCAACATCACCGTTGCTGCCCGTCTCGGCGGTGACCCGCTGCCCGAGAACAACGCCAGCCTCGCCGCTGCCGTTGCTAAGGCCAAGGCTCAGTCCATGCCCAAGGACAAGATCAAGTCCGCTATCGACAAGGCCTTCGGTTCGGGTGCCGACGCCGCCGTCTACGAGAACATCGTGTACGAGGGCTACGGTCCCGCCGGTGTCGCCGTCTACGTTGACTGCCTGACCGATAACCGCAACCGCACCGCCGCTGATGTCCGTTCCGCCTTCTCCCACGCTGGTGGTAACCTGGGCACCTCGGGCTCCGTTGCCTTCCAGTTTGAGCGCAAGGGCCAGATCGTCGTCGCCAAGGAGATCCTGGACGAAAACGCCAAGAAGGAGACCATGATCGCCAACGGTGCTGCCGGTGACGAGGATGAGTTCATGATGGCTATCGCCGAGGCCGGTGGCGAGGACTACGAGGACGCCGGCGAGGAGTGGATTGTCTGGACTGCTGCTAACGACGTCATGGCTGTCTCCAAGGCACTCGAGGAGCAGGGCATCCAGGTCAAGGGCTCCGAGACCACCATGGTCCCGACCACCCCGACCGAGGTCTCTGGTACCGACGCCAAGAAGGTCCAGCGCCTCATCGACCGTCTCGAGGAGCTCGACGACGTCCAGGATGTTTACAGCACCATGGATATGACTGACGAGGTCATCGCTGCCCTCGAGGAGGAGTAGCGCCTGCACGGGTTAAGCCGTGCATATCTGGGCATAATGAAGCGAGCATGCAAGCCTCGTGGAATAGATGAGCCGGATCCGCGTGCGTACAGCACCGGACCCGGCTCTTTTATAATGATGCGAATCGTTTTGCATTCTGTGGACCGAAACCTGAAGGGAGCGCGCGTGCGCGTACTCAATCGAGCCCTTGCGATTGTGTATCTTGCCGCCGCCATCGTGGCGCTGGGTACGCTTGTCTGCCAGTTCTGGGGACCGTATACGTATCGCTTTATGCTGCTGTTGCGTGACACCATGCCTCGCGTCATCGTTACGGTGTGCGCCGCCATTGTGGCACTTGGCGTGCTTATCGGGTTTTTCCGCCTGATGTTCGCGCGTCACGAGCCGTCCTGCGTGCATCCGGCGGGGGAGCGCAATATCGAGGTTACGCTCGCAGCGCTTTCCTCGTGCGCCCGTGCCGCGGCGGAGTGCGATGATCGCGTGATGGTTGAGCATATCGAGGCGCGCGTTCAAGGCCCCGACGAGTCGCGCGTTCGTTTTAAGGTCGAGGCCATCGCGCTGGATGATAAAGACGTCGCCTCTCTTGCCACCGCGATGCAGCAGCGCATCGAGAAGGCCTGCGACACCATGCTCGGCACGCCGGGCACGACCGCGCGCGTCCGTTTTTTGCCGTCCAAGACTACCGTCCAGACCGTGGAGGTTTCCGGTGAGTGATACCAACCAAGACAAGACCGCCCGCACGCCGCGCCTGACGATCGACCAGAACGCTACGCCGGCAGGCGAGTCCGCCGACACCAAGCCCGAGGCCGGCGAGCAGCACGACAGCGCCGCCAACGACTTTGACGAGGCCATGGGGCTCATCAAAGGTACGGGCGCTGCTATCTGGAGCTACGCCGTGCGCCACCCCAACACTACGCTCGGCGCCGTGGCAGGCTTTATTCTCGCCGTGCTGGTACTTACGTTGGGCCTGTGGGACACGCTCGTCATCGCATTCTTTGTGCTGATCGGCGCCGTGATCGGCCAGATTCGCGACGGCGAGAACGGTATCGTCAACTTCTTCGGCCGTCTGTTTAGCGGCCGCTAATACGTATTCGACTGTCGCATCCGCGGCAGGCATAAGGAGGAACCATGGCTTTTAACACGAAGGTCGATGTAGCCGATACCGAGCTCGAGGCGAACGAGGCCGCCGCCGAGGCGGAGGATGTAACGCTCGAGGACGAGACGCTCGTCGAGGCCGAGTCCGAAGACGAGGCGGACGAGGACGACGAGGAGGCGGACGAGTCCGAGGACTCGCTGACCTATTCCAACGGCGTGATCGAGAAGATCGTCGCCATGGCCACCCGCGAGGTGCCGCATGTTCTGGGCATGAAGGGTAACCTTATGCACTTTGTGCAGGAACAGTTTGGTGCCGAGAACCTGACCAAGGGCGTGACGGTCGAGGTCACCGACGACAACCGCGTAGTCGTCAACATCTCGGTCATCATCGAGTATGGCGCCTATGCGCCTGCGATCTTTGACGACGTTAAGGCGCGCGTCACCGAGCGTCTGGCCGCGATGACCGGCCTTGAGGTGGCAGGCGTCAACCTGCGCATCGAGGATGTCATCACCCCCGAGGAGTACGAGCACCGCACCAGCCAGCACGAGTAACCTACTAAAAAGGGACAGGTTTGTTTTGGTAGGTTTTACCTGCGAAAACGCCAAACGGTCGACCGCGCAAGCAAAAGCGCGATCGACCGTTTTCTATATAGCCTCGATCTAGTCATACCGCTCGTCTAACTAAGGGTTGCAATCTTCGCGTTCCGCGTTACCCTAATGGGCGCATTGTTTCCAAATTGTTAACGAGGGGCTGCCGTAATGGCCGACGAACACGAGACCGAAAGCAAGGCATGGGCGATTGAAGCCGCTGCGGCAGAGGCGGCGTCGCGTGCCGCCGAGGAGGTGCATCGTCCTCCGGTGGTGCCGATGGAGCGCGTTGTCGGTCGCGAGGATATCGAACGTGGCGAGCGCGCCGGCCGCAAGCGCAGCCAAGAGCCAGGCTTTCCGCGCTTTTTTGCCGAGCTCAATTTGGGCCTGATCCTCACGGCGTTCGCCATCGTGGCCTTTAAAACCCCCAATCACTTTGCCTTCGGCGGCACCTCGGGTGTGTCGGTCATTCTTTCCACGCTGTTCCCGACTCTGCCCGTCGGCGTCTTTATGTGGATTATCAACGCGGTCCTGGTCATCCTGGGCTTTATCTTTTTGGAGCGCAAGGCAATCCTTTGGAGCGTCTTTGCCTCGTTTGCGCTTTCGGCCTACGTCTCGCTGTTTGAGCTCTTCATCCCGACGGATGTTTCGATGACGGGCGATATGTGGCTCGACCTGTGTTTTGCCGTCATCTTGCCGGCGCTGGGCAGTGCCATTGTCTTTGACATTGGCGCCTCGACGGGCGGCACCGACATCCTTGCCATGATCCTCAAGCGTCGTACGACGCTCGAGATCGGACGCGCCTTGTTGCTGGTCGATATCGGCATCGTGACCGTCGCGGCTTTCCTGTATGGCCCGCGCGTCGGCCTGTACTGCGTACTTGGCCTGTTTGCCAAGACGCTCGTGGTCGATAAGGCCATCGAGAGCATTCACCTTCGTAAGGTCTGTACGATTATTTGCGCCGAACCGCGCAAAGTCGAGGAGTTTATCGTCAAGCATCTCAACCGCACAGCAACGATCAGCCGTGGCTACGGCGCCTTCTCGGGCAGGTGCGTCACGGTGATTATGAGCGTGCTGAGCCGTCGCGAGGCAGTGCAACTGCGCCGCTATACCCGCGATATCGATCCGAATGCGTTTATCACGATCGTTGACAGCTCCGAGATTGTGGGCAAGGGCTTCCGCGGCACGAACTAGCGCGGATATACCCTTCGAATCATTGAATAAAGCCGCCTACGTTGCAAATCGGTCATCTTGGGGTATTTGTCCCCACATTGGGCGATAATGTTGCCAAAGACATCGTTTGCGATCTAGGTGATTCGCTCTAGATACGAAGGGATGATTTCGATGTTCTGTTCGCAGTGTGGCGCCCCCATGGGCGATAACGACAAGTTCTGCGGCGTGTGCGGTGCCCCTAATACCGAGGCCCCCCATGCCTCTGCCGGTTCTGTCCCGCAGGGCCAGCCCCAGCCGCAACCCCAACCGCAGCCGTTCGTTGCGCCCCAGCCGGCTATGAACGTGCCCAAGGGCTGCATGGCGCAGGCCTTCAATGACATGATTAAGGTTCCTGGCGCCCTGGTTCGCGTATGTCAGATTGCCTTTTTGCCGGCGCTGATCTGCGTCGTGTCGGTGCTGGTGCTGTTTATCCCCGTTATCGGTGGCATCGCGGCGGCCATTGGCTTTTTGCTCGCTTACGTGGCAAGCGTGTGCGGCGCTGGCTTTGCTATCGAGTGGGGTCGCGACCTGTCGCTCAAGGACGATAACGGCATGGAACGTCCGCTGCTGCGCTCGACCTCCTTTGGACTGGGCATCTTCTCGTCTGTCATTACGAACGTGCTCGGGTTCGTGGCCATTATTCCAGTGATTGGCGTGGTGTTCTCGGTGCTTGAGAGCGCTGTGATCGGTGCCGTTGGTTCGTACTATTACTTCGGTTCGAGCGGCCTCGAGGGCGCACTCATCGGGTCGATGGGTCTGCTTGTCTTTGCCATGATCGTATCGGCGGTGTTGGGCATTTTCTTTAAGATGTTTGGTGATGCCGCTGTGATGCACTTTGCAGTCGCCGGCCGCGTGGAAAGCGCGTTTTCGCTCGAGAAGGTCTGGAAGTCTTATAAGGCTAACCTGGGCAAGCTGTTCTGTGCCTCGATTCTTCCCGAGTTCTTGACGGGCATTGTTTCCAATATCATCACCTGGATTTTCACCGCCATCTTTGGTTTTGTTGCCGCGCTGGGCATTAGCAGCTATGGCTACTACGGCTACTATTCTCGTCCTTCGGGTCTTGAGGCAATCATCGAGGGTGGCGGCATTACGCTCATCCTGTTCCTGATGATCATCGCCTTTGTCACCGTGTTCCTGAATGTGTTTGGCACGATGCTCAAATATCGTGCCGTTGGCTACTGGGCCGCGCGCCATGCCAGCAAGTGGGCCGATGAGGATACTGACGATGTCCTGACGTTTGTGCTCCCGGGTGAGAAGAAGCCTACTCCTGCGGGGTTCAATCCCACGGCCGCCACTGGGGCTGCACCTGCCCCGGCACCCGCGCCTACCCCTGCTCCTGCACCTGCTCCGGCACCTGCCCCTGCACCCGCACCTGCCCCTGCTC
>CALEDY010000108.1 GCA_937949355.1 uncultured Collinsella sp.
TGTTTTGCTCCCGCTCCCCGGCGGGCAGCAGCTGCTGCCGCAAGGCAATCACATCCGGGAAGTCCAGATTGTAGATCTTGCATCTACCGTTGTCGCAGGTTCTGCCGGTGTTGTCCAGCCCGCAGCCCAGATTGACCACCGCCGCATTGGGGTGGCCTTTCAGGTAATCCCACACCTCGAAAGCAAGATTACTCTGCCGTGTGGCCACCTCCAGCGCACCAAAGCGCTGCATCAGGCTGCGGGAGTTTTTCTCTGCCTCTGAAAAGTCGTAGTCGATCTGGTCGAGCAGACGAACCGCTGTTTCATCCCTGTAAAGGTTCGGGTACAACTCCGTACACAGCTTCCGGGAATACAGCGGGAGGATCAGCGTCTCCTGCACGGTGTTTTTCTCAATTTTACATTTCATAGGTTTCTTCCTCAGTGAATAAAAACTGTCATAATTGCCGCCAGCATAGCCGCTATGACCGTCATGCCTATCGCCATGTGCAGGATGGGTGCAAAAATACCCGTGCTTGATGCCCCTACTTCCGCGCCGTGACGCAGAGCCACTTTTTCTTTTTGTGTATCTGCACCTCGTGAAAACCCGCCCGCTCCAGACATGCCTTTAATTCAATGTCCTTGTAGATGGTCATGCCGCCGATGATCTGCGTCCACCTCTCGTCCTTGTCCGTATCGCCATTGCTCTCGTTGCAGATAAGAATTGTCCCGCCTGGCTTCAGCGTCCGCCAGACCTCGTGGAAGCATCGGGGCAAATCAGGCCAAAAATAGACGGTCTCAAAGGCCGTGGCGGCATCGAAGTAGCTATCCTCAAACGTCATATCCGCCACACTGCCTTGCAGAACGGCGCAACGCCCCTCCTGAATTGCAGTTCGGTTGAGCTTTCTAGCCTTCTCCACGCTGACGGGCGAATAGTCGATGCCCTTGACGACGCCATACGGGCATTTTTTCAGCAGCCGTTTTATGTTTGCCCCGCCGCCGCAGCCGCAATCCAGCACCTTTGCGTTTGGCGTAAGTCGTAGAAATCGAAGCCCCCACCGCGCCACAGGGCTGTGGCCCAGATTCATCATGGCAACCATAAGTTTTCCGCCGAGGCCCACGGGCTTGCGGGTGTTTTCAAAGAACGACATCTGGCCCCTCCGATTTCGTGCATTCCGCATAGGTCAACGGGAACGAGGCCTTCAGCACCACGCTTTTCTGCACCGCCCAGCCGTTTTGACGCAGGAAACGTAGGTATTCCTCGCTTGTCCACCTGCTGTGGAGGGGGAATCCCGCCATACTCATGAAAAAGGCTTTTGCCTTGCCGGAAACCGAGCTCCCCGCGTGGGTGAAGGTTGGCGCGATGAGCACGCCGTCGTCCTTCAGCACCCGCCTGATTTCTTGCAGGGCCTTTTCCGGATGCGGCACTATGTGAAGCGCGTTGGACGCGATCACCACTTCGAAGGACTTCTGTGCATAGGGCAGGCGGAACATATCTTGTACGGAAAAGTGCAGCTTTGCGGATTGATTGTCCCGTTTTGCTTCAAGGATCATCTTTGCAGAAGCGTCCGTAGCCTCGATGTGCGCCGCCGCATTCACGATGCTCTTTGCGATAAGCCCCGTGCCGGTGGCAACCTCCAGCACGGTTTTTGCTTTCGCTATCGGCCTAATCAGCCCATACATCTTCTCATACGCCGCCCGGTCGTTTCGCATGAAACGGTCATACCGACCGGCATTCTTGTCCCAGAAACCCTTGCGTTCGTGCATGGCTGTCGCCCCCAAACAGTTAGAGCTATCTAACTATAACACACGAATCATACAGTAAGATAAGGCTAACCTTATTCTCTTGGCTAAGACGCATCTCTTCGGTTTTCGCTTATAGCGGCGCGAGTCAGATGCTAGGCTGGAGCTGAAGAAGGAGCTTGGCGGACAGGTAGGTCGATACCGGTTCCCGGAACGGTGATCCAGCCAATTACACCAGGGCTCTAGTCATGGAGGTAAACCCAATCCATGACGGGCAATAGGTCCTTTTCTCTAGCTCGACGTCTTTCGGAGCTTGACGATTTGGACTGATGGAGGCGAGAAGTCCCTCACCGCGCCAATACCAGACGATTGCGCTATAGGCATCTCTCCGACCCTTTGAATCACCCCTTTTTACGCCATCCGCTACGAACTCCGGTGGAACCAGGGAGTGATTGAAGGAGCGACCTGCGGTTTTGCGAATCAATTGAGTCATTCCCTAAATCGCGAATCAAGGGCCTGATTCGCCCAGATTGTGCACGAATCAGCCTTTGGGCGGCACGATGCGACACGCATCGACAACACTCGGACTGGATTAGACACTGAGTGGGAGTGCTTGAAACGAGGCGATTGAATAACTCCATCCATTTTGGTTAAAACAAAAAAATGCCGCGCGCCTGCGGCATGAAGAAGGGAAATTCTTATGCATATCGTTGTATTGAGCGGCAGCCCGCGTAAGGGCGCCAATACCGATACCATGGTCGAGGCGTTTGCCGAGACCGCGCGTGAGGGCGGTAATACGGTTGAGGTCGTTCGCGTTGCCAGCAAGAAGATCGCCGGCTGCTTGGGATGCCAGTACTGCTTCGCCCATGGGGGCGTCTGCGTGCAGAAGGATGACATGGCCAACGTGATCGAGTCGCTGAAAGATGCAGATATGGTCGTCTTTGCTTCGCCTATCTACTGGTTCGATATCACCGCGCAGGAAAAGGCCGCCATCGACCGTCTGTACGCTTTCGGTGCCACGGGATTCCCGTTCACCAAGACGGCCCTTCTGCTCGATAGCCACAGCCAGGGCGTCTATGACGCGGCGATCGCCATGTACAAGTCAACCTGCGCTTACTGCAAGTGGGCGGACCAGGGCATTGTCACCATCAGCGGTATGACCGAGCGCGACAGCATGGCATCCTCGCCCAAGTTGAAAGAGGTGCGCGAGCTCGCTCGCAAGCTGGCCTAAGGACAAGAAGAGCGCATGGCAATCAGCACTAGCGGAAATGCTTGCTGCCCTTACCAAGAGGAGTGCTGATTGCCATGCGTTGATGCTCCCGCGGACAATTCCGTCAGCCACCGCTTGCATCCATTTTGGCTAGCTCTGCATACCGAACATGGCGTTGAAGAGCGTGTTCTGCTCCGAGGTGAGCTGTGCAATGCCGTTTTTATCGTTCTGCATCGGGTCCCTTTCGCTGGCGTCTCGTGCAATCGAATGTAGCGCGAGTATATGAATAGGGGCGCATTTCCTCAAGCGCCGTATAGAACAATTTTTAAACGCAGAAAAATAACTGAAAACAAATTAATCCGCGTTAAAATATTGTCAAACAGAAGTTCATGAGGGAAGGTTGCGTATGCGTCGCAAGGCAGACGAGCTACTTAGGGAATGGCGAGACAGAGCTGATAGAAAACCTTTGCTGGTCAAAGGCGTGCGCCAGTGTGGCAAGACCTATTTGCTCAGAACGTACGCCCAGGATCTTTTCGAATCGGTTGTCTACGTTAATCTTGAGAACGACCGGTCGGCGCGAGCGGATTTTTCGGGCGGTCTTGACCCTCATTCGATTGTACGCGCGATCGAGGCTCGTACGGGACAGCGTATCGTGCCTGGCAAAACCTTACTGTTCATTGACGAGATCCAGGCATGCGAGGAAGCGCTCACTTCCCTTAAATACTTTTGCGAAGATGCTCCCGAGTATTACGTTGCGGCTGCTGGGTCGCTTCTTGGGGTTGCCATTAACCATCAGTCGTATTCGTTCCCCGTCGGAAAGACCGACTTGATCGAGATGACTCCACTCGATTTCGAGGAGTTTCTCTGGGCAATGGGGCACGATCAGCTGGTCGACGAGATACGCTCGTCATTCGAGTTAATGGGTCCTCTTGCGCCAAGCCTTCATGAAAAGGCGCTTGGGCTCTATCGACAGTATCTTGTTGTTGGCGGAATGCCCGAGGCGGTCCAAACGTATATCGATGATCAGTCAATCATTGATGTGGCCGAAAAGCATCGGATTATTCTCGACGGATACTCCGCCGACACCAATAAATATGCTGATGAACGCTTGAGCGCAAAGACGCGTGCGTGCTTCGATTCCATTCCACAGCAGCTTGCCAAAGAGAATCGCAAATTTCAATACAAGGTAGTGCGAGCGGGGGGCAATGCGTCTCTCTTTGGAGACGCTCTCGACTGGCTTGTATTGTCGGGTACGGTGGCGCGCTGCAGCCTAGTCGGGCAGATCGAAAGCCCTTTAGAGGCCTTCGTTAACCCTTCTGCTTTTAAAATCTATCAGGCGGATACAGGGCTGCTCGTCTCCAAGGCCGGTGCTCAACGCGCCGATATTCTTGCCGGCATCGGCGGCACATTCATGGGTGCACTTACCGAAAACTACGTCGCCCAACAGCTTTCAGCCATGGGCTATCCGCTGCATTATTGGGCGCGAGATAATCGTGCGGAAATCGACTTTGTAGTAGAGAAGCAGGGATGCTTGTCTGCGATTGAAGTCAAGGCGGGAGAGAACACAAGATCTCGAAGCCTGTCCTCACTTAAAAAGACCCATCCGGGCGTGCGCCTTATCAGGCTATCGACTAAGCCCTTTGGAATGAATGATGGGCTGATGTCTGTTCCACTTTATGCGGCATTTTGTCTATAGGGATGATGCTGCTGTAATGCATGGGGCCCGGAGCGCGATGTTGCTGCGCTCCGGGCCCCACCGTTTTGAGAGCTTATGGCGGTTCTGCCGTCGTCCTAGTCAAACAAGCTCGGCATGTCGTTTTCCTTCATGAGGGCACCGGCAGAGGGGAGGCTCTGCGCAGTGAACTTTTCGGCCGAGACGCCGGCGCCAAGGATTTCCTCGGTCGTGCCGACGGTGGTGACCGAGCGGCCCTTCTTGGCCGTAAAGGCCTGGACGCCCTGCGTGTTGGTGGTCGTCTTGGTCTTGAGCAGCGACGTGTTGAAGTTCATCAGACGGTAGTCGCTCGAGACCAGCGCGAGGTCACGGTCCTCCTTGAGCACCTGCGCATACAGCAGTTTACTGCCGCCGTAGATGGCGTTCTTAAGGCGCTTGCGGTTGGTCTTGGTGACGTATCCAGAAAGCGCGACGCGGACCACGCGGCCGTTCTCAAAGACGAACAGCACGTCGGCCTTATAGTCCTCGGGGTCGATGATCCAAATCACGCTCTCGTCGGGTTCCATTTCAAGATCGGTCGGCAGGTACGAGCCCAGCTGGGCCGACTTGGTGTCCTCAAACGCCGCAACCTTGCACTTGTATACCTGGCTCTTGTTGGTAAACACGAGCAGTTCGTGCGTGTTGGCGGACGGGAACTCGATAAAGGGCTTGTCGCCGTCCTTGTACTTGAGCGTGGTCGCCTTCTTGAGCACGCGGTCCGTCATCTTCTTAAGGTAGCCATCGCGCGAGAGCATGATGGTGACCGGGTACTCCTCGACCTCGGGCTCCAAGCTTACCTCGATAACCTCATGGGGCTCGATCCTGCCCGTGCGGCGCGGCATCACGTACTTCTTGTTGACTGCGGCCAGCTCGTCGCTGATGACCTTCTTGATGTTGTCTTCGCTCGAGAGGATCTCCTCGAGCTCGGCAATCTCGCCCTCGAGCTTGGCAATGTCCTTGGTGCGGTTGAGGATGTATTCCTCGTTGATGTTGCGGAGCTTGAGCTCGGCGACAAACTCGGCCTGGGTCTCGTCGATGTCGAAGCCGCGCATAAGGTTGGGCACGACCTCGGCCTCGAGCTTGGTGCCGCGGATGATGGCGATCGCCTTGTCGATGTCGAGCAGGATCGCCTCGAGGCCGTGCAGCAGGTGCAGGCGCTCGGACTTTTTGCCCAGGTCAAAGTTAATGCGGCGACGCGTGGACTCAATACGCCACTTGACCCACTCGTGCAGGATCTGGCGCACGCCCATAACACGGGGATAGCCGTCGACGAGCACGTTGAAGTTGCACGAGAACGAATCCTGCAGCGTGGTCGAGCGATAGAGCTTAGCCATGAGCTTGTCGGGGTCGACGCCGCGCTTAAGATCGATGGCGATACGCAGGCCCGAAAGGTCGGTCTCGTCACGGATGTCGGCGATCTCCTTGACCTTGCCCTCTTTGGAGAGCTTGACGATGCGCTCGATGATGACATCGGTCTTGGTGGTGTAGGGAATCTCGTACACTTCGATGATGCGCTCTTCGGGAATCCAGCGCCAGCGGGAGCGGATTTGGAAGCTGCCAAGGCCGGTCTCGACGATCTTCTCCATCTCCTCGCGGCGGTAGATAATCTCGCCGCCGGTCGAGAAGTCGGGCATGGGCATATATTCGAGCAGGTCGCAGTCGGGATCCTGCAGGTAGTGCATCGTGGCGGTGCAGACCTCGTTGAGGTTGAAACCGCAAATATCGGACGCCATAGCGACGCCGATGCCCTTGTTGGCCGAGACAAGGATGTTGGGGAACGTGGTGGGCAGCAGGCGCGGCTCCTTCATGGCGCCGTCGTAGCTGTCGACGAAGTCGACCGGGTCCTTGTCGATGTCCTTGAAGATCTCGGCGCTGATGGGGGAGAGCTTGGCCTCGGTATAGCGCGAGGCGGCGTAGCTCAGGTCGCCCGAATAGTACTTGCCAAAGTTGCCCTTCGACTCCACGAAGGGGGCGAGCAGCGCCTCGTTGCCGGTGGCCAGGCGCACCATCGTCTCGTAGATGGCGGCATCGCCGTGCGGGTTGAGCTTCATGGTCTGGCCCACGATGTTGGCGCTCTTCTGGCGCTCGCCCTTGAGCAGACCCATCTTGTACATGGTGTAGAGCAGTTTGCGATGCGAGGGCTTAAAGCCGTCGATCTCGGGGAATGCGCGCGAGACGTTGACGCTCATGGCATAGGGCATGTAGTTGACCTCGAGCGTCTGCGTGATCGGCTGATCGGTGACCTCGGAGTGCAGGCCGATGACGTTCTCGGCGTTGACCTGCTTTTTCTTTGGCTGGTTCTTCGTCTTCTTCTTTGTCACGATTTCCTCTTGAACTTCTTATGGGCCGTCGTTATCGATTTGCTGCTATTGCAGGTCCAGCTGGTCCAGGTATTCCTTGCCGTGCTCGGAGATGTGGCGCTTGCGGCCCGCCTCGTCGTTGCCCAGCAGCAGGTTGAACATGGTCTCCATCTTGGTGACGTCCTCGGGCTCCACCTTGATCAGGCGACGCGTCTCGGGGTTCATGGTGGTGAGCCACATCATGTCCGGATCGTTCTCACCAAGACCTTTGGAGCGGTTGATTGAGCACTTCTGGTCGCCGATCTCCTTGAGGATGCCGTTCTTCTCGAGCTCGGTGTAGGCAAAGTAGGTCTTCTCTTTGCAGTTGATCTCGTAGAGCGGCGACTCGGCGATATAGACGTAGCCCTCGTCGATAAGCGTGGGCACCAGGCGGTAGAGCATGGTGAGTACGAGCGTGCGGATGTGATAACCGTCGACGTCGGCGTCCGTACAGATGATGACCTTGTTCCAGTTGAGATTATCCAGGTCAAAGGCGCCAAGGTTCTTGATGCGCTTGTCCTTGATCTCCACACCGCAGCCCAGCACGCGCATGAGGTCCATGATGATGTCGGACTTAAAGATGCGCGGGTAATCCTCCTTCAGGCAGTTGAGGATCTTGCCGCGGACGGGCATAACGCCCTGGAACTCGGCATCGCGCGACGTGCGGATGGCACCTGCTGCCGAGTCGCCCTCTACGATGTAGATCTCGCGACGGTTCTTGTCCTTGGAGCGGCAGTCGATGAACTTCTGCACGCGGTTGGCCATGTCGGTCTTCTGCTGCAGGTTGGTCTTGATGCTCTGACGCGTCTTCTCGGCGTTCTCGCGCGAGCGCTTGTTAATGAGCACCTGCTCCATAATCTTGTTGGCGGCGTCTTTGTTCTCGATCAGATAGGTCGAGAGGCGCTCCTTAAAGAATGCCGTCATCGCCTGCTGGATAAAGCGGTTGTTGATGGCCTTCTTGGTCTGGTTTTCGTAGGACGTCTGGGTGGAGAAACAGTTGGTCACCAGCACCAGGCAGTCCTGGACGTCCTGCCATTTGATGCCGCTCTCGTTTTTGTTGTACTTGCCCTGTTGCTTAATGTAGGCATCGATGGCGCTGGTCAGAGCGCTACGGGCGGCCTTCTCGGGTGAGCCGCCGTTCTCGAGCCAGGAGGAGTTGTGGTAGTACTCCTGCATCATGAAAGTGCGCGAGAAGCACATGCAAGCAGTGATCTTTACGTTGTAGTCGGGCAGGTCCTCGCGGTCGCGACCGCGACGGTCGGCCTCGATAAAGAAGGGCTCGGTAAGGTAGTCGGTACCGACCTTCTCGAGCACGTAGTCCTCGATGCCCTTGGGATAGCAGAAGTCCTCTTCGGAAAACTCGCCATCGTCGCCCTCGATACGCAGACGGAAGGTCACGTTGGCATTGACCACGGCCTGGCGGCGCATGGTCTCGCGATACCAATCGTGGGGAATGCTGATGGAGGTAAAGACCTCAAGATCGGGGCGCCACTTGATGGTGGTGCCGGTGTGGTTCTCGTCGCTGGGCTCAATCTCGAGTGCCTTCTTTTTGGCACCGACGACCTTGCCCTTCTTAAAGTGCAGGGAGTACTTGTTGCCGTCGCGCCAAACCGTGACGTCCATGTATTCGGAAGCGTACTGGGTCGCGCAGGAGCCCAGGCCGTTGGTGCCGAGCGAGAAGTCGTAGTCGCCGCCCTGGTTGTTATTGTATTTGCCGCCGGCGTAGAGCTCGCAAAAGACGAGTTCCCAGTTAAAGCGCTTTTCGGAAGGGTTCCAGTCGAGCGGGCAGCCACGGCCGTTATCCTCTACCTGGATAGAGCCATCGCGAAAGGCGGTAAGGGTGATGAGCTTGCCGTAGCCCTGGCGCGCCTCGTCAACGGCGTTGGACAGGATCTCGAAGGCGGCATGCGCGCAACCGTCGAGTCCGTCCGAGCCAAAGATGACGGCGGGGCGCAGGCGTACGCGCTCCTCGTCCTTGAGCTGACGAATACTGTCGTTACCATAGTTTGCGGTGTTTTTTGCCATGCTCGCTCTCTCGATACTCCTTTGCTGCGTTTTAGTCATATAGATAGTCAAATTAGCATAGCCCAGCCCATAGGCGATTCCAACCAACACGAAATCCATCGAACAACCGTTCGAACTTAGGATGGAAAGAGCTTACTCGGACAAAACCGAGTCGGTTCTGTCCGAGTTAGTTTGAAGGTGGCTGGAGGCGCCCTACCTTGTTTGCGGATGGATCGAATCGAACATTGGGACAAGCGTCTCGTTTTATGGGCCACGGGCGTGCGTGTGCGAGTCCCTTTGGCCCATAAGGAACGCTGGCGGGTCGTTATTTGGGCCGTGGGTCACTTCGCCGGCGCCGCGTTTCGTCATACGCTCATAGTGGAAGCCGATGCCACGGAGTCGACTTGCGACTCGGGCAATGGATGAGCTGCAAGCCGAAAGGAGCGGTGAGAACGATGAGGCCCATGACAAAGAAACTGCTGTTAGGAATTCCCACTGTGACGCTTTCGGCCGTGCTGGCTTGTACGGTGGCAGGCTGCGGCAGTAGCGCTCCGAGCGGTTCGGCTGGCAGCTCGGGCGGGAGCGCACCTGTGCAGGAGAAGTCCAAGAAGGCCAAGGCCTATGGGTCGCAGACGGTCGAGGTGGCAGGCATTACCTATGAGTCGGTGGCTCACGGTACGTTCTATCGCGGTGATGCCAAGAAGCAGGACGGCTTTTACCTGCACATCAAGATTACCAACAACAACACAAAGAACAGGACGTTTGACTCCTTTAACGTGCATGCTGCCCAGGGCGATCTTGAGGCGGGTGACCCGTTGTTTACTTCCGGCAAGGCGGCCGTGCTCGACTACGTTGCAAGCGAGGCTCCCGATGAGCTTCACGAGGGCATCGATCTTTCCAAGAGGCCAGATATCGGCCCGGGCGAGACCGTTGAGTACGTGTATTTCTGGGCGCCCAAGACGGCGTACTACGGGCCCATCACTGTCGAGTTCGTAGACGCTTACGCCCCCGCCAAGAATCATGATGCCATGCACTTTGACACCACGGGATGCGAGACCAAGGAGTTCAAGGCGGCCGGCGGCGCGGCCGATTCTGGCGAGAAGGCAGATTTAACGGGCATCGACTGCGCATCGTACAGCATCGAGGCCGCCGATGGGTACACGCTGGATTCGTCCGACGAAGAGCGCGAAAAGGCAAACTTCTTCAACGATGAGACTGGAGGACGCCTGAACATCAGCATCTTCCCGCGCTCGCCGGAGGAAGAGGTTGCAAGCCTAGAGCAGGTCTACGAAGGCAAGGAGACAACAACCGACCAGGTCGAGTACAACGGCATAACGTGGCTGCGCTTTACCGGTCCCGACAACGGCCATACACTGTTTGCGACGGCTCCCGCAACGGGTGAAACCGTCCGCGTGTCGATTGGCTGGAAGATCGATTGGGACGCCGCCGTGCCCATGATGGAGGCACTGAAGCTCAAATAACGCCACGATTCTCACGTCAGGCGACTCAGGGCTGGCTCCGAGTTATCGGGGCCAGCCCTTTTTGGTGCTCGATGAGCCGAGTCGGCGTCTCTCGTAAAAGCAACTAGGAGCTAGCGAGGCTCATCTGAATTGACCTCATCGGCGGTGTCTTTTTCGAATGCCGTGCGGCGGGCGCTGTAGGCGACGAGGCCGGCGCCTGCCGCGGCGAGTGCTGCAGCGGCTGCCGTAAGGGGAGCGTTGACATCGCCCGTGCCCGCAAGTGCGCCCGCTTTTCCGGAGCGCTTGTTATTGCCGGGGTCCTTGCCACTGCCGGAGCTGCTTCCGCCGGAGCCGCCGCCCTCGTCAGTACCGCCGCTACTCGAGCCACCATCGCCGTCTGCTGTCATCGGGGCGTCGTGAAGTCCTGTCGTATCCGCGTTGTCGCAGACGCCGACCTGCACTTCCGAGCGTTCGCATGCCGCGTCGGGCACATGAAGCTCGTGCAGTACGGCACCCAGTGCCGAGTTTGCGCCGGGTCGGATTTCCTCGAGCGTCACGGGGTCGAGCGCTACCAGGTCGCGCGCCTTTGCGTAGAGCGTTACGCGTTTGCCCACCTCGTCGCCCCAGCTCTCCGGGATTGCAAAGCTCATGCGGAACTGTGCCGTGCAACCCGGTGCCAGCACGGCGTTGCCGTTGTCGGCTACCAGCGGGTGCGTTGCAAAACGCGCGCCCAGCGTCTCGAGCGCGTATTTCACGCGTGCCATGTCGTTGGCCGAAGCGTCTCCGGCAAGCTCTGGATCGTAGATCGAAGCCATGCGCGCGTTCGCTCCGAATCCGATGGATGCGCTGGAGAACGGCTGGCTGGAGCCCTCTCGGTACAGATCGATCGTGCCGGCGGTCAGCAAAGTGTTGCCGTCGTTTCGCACCGTGACCATGAAGGATTCGCCTGCTGCTCCGGGCACCACCGCGCCCGAGGTGGCGACCGCGCCCGTCGGAGTGGCACACGCCACCAAGGGCACTTCGATGCCGTGCAGCTCTGCCTCGCTCTTCTCCGCGCTTACAATGTGCGTGGCGAGCGCGGAGAGCATGCCTCCCGACGTCAAAAATGTCGTTATCTGATCGACGGGATGGTCCAGCTCGCACATCACGAACGGTTCCGTGAACAGATCGCCTGCCAAGGTACTGGCGAAGATGCGGAAGTGCTTGCCCATCACTGCTACCGGGTTGCCTTCTTCGTCGTAGGTTTGTCCCACCTTGCCATCGGTGTTCTCTACATAGAGCACGCATCTGCCGTTGTTGCTTACGCTAAACGATGCCGGGCCACAGCCTGCGGCACCCACAGGCTGCGTTGCAAATGCCGATGCGCCTCGCGTCCAAGTAATATGCTGCAGTTGCTCGTTGACGGTTGCCAAAAAGCCCGAATGTTGTGGCCACGGCACCGCATGGGGTACCGTGGCGTCCGGCGGCATAACGCCCCAGCCCGCAATGGACTGGCCAATCACGGCGTACGATGCGCAGCCGCAACCGTCTGCGGTCTCGTACGCAACGGGCACCACCATTTTACCGTTGATATTCTCGGGCTCGCCCAGCTCGATACTCGACGGTGCCTGCGGAAAGCGGAGAACTTGGCGGAACGTCAGGCTGTCGCCCAAATCATCCGACCACAGGGTGAAGCACTCCAGCGCGACCTCTGCCTCGGTGCCCAACGCCTTTTCTGCGGTGGTTCCGCGGCGGTGGAGGTAGGCACCCGACAGGCGCCCGTCGACCAGCGTCTTGCCCACCGTGATACGCGGGCACTGCAGGCAATGGTAGCCATCCTCTTGCAAGCGGCCGCGCGAGATGCTGCGCCATGACGTATGCGACACCACGCGAACTCCGTCGTTGCTTATGCGCAGGCGCACGACGGACAGTATGCCGGATGTGCTTGCCGTATCGAAAAGGGTACTATCGCCGTCGCGTCGCTCGCCCGAGACCAGCAACACGTAGGCGTCCCGGTTTCCTCTTCCGTCCGCATATTCCACCACGTCGAAGTCGTAATCGTATATGCCGTCGCGCTCCACGTCGCCCTCGCCAAACCCAAGGGGAAAGTCCACGGGCGCGGGAGCGGACCACGTGCCGTTTGCCTTTGTGTGCACCACCAGGCGCGAGCGGCCATTGTCGCCGTAGCGCACCGAGGCGATACGGAACAGGCATTCTACGCCGGCAATCATTGCCAGCTTCATGTGAGCTTCGCTGAGCACGCCAGTAAACAGCACGTTGTCGTTCGAGGGCTTGATACCGCCACGCTCGTCTTCCGACACGCCGGCAGAATTGGCGTTGGGGTCCGCAGCGGCGTCCTTCGCCTGCCCGATATGGGTGTACGCATACATCGGCGCGGCGTTTTCGTCGTTCTCTATCAGTGCATGGACGAAATGCTCGATCTGTCCCGTGTCGTCGCTTTCTGCATCCGCCTCGAGCTCAATGCGCGTGACCGCTTGATCCCAATCGCGCACGACAGGCGCGGCGTTTACGGCAGTGGCCTTAACCTCGGCGCGTGCGAGCAGCTCGGCGTTGGTGACGATGGTGGCCGATGCGATAAATTGCGGCACGCCGCCCGCCTCGATGTTGCCGGGCGTGCCGAAGCAGGCATCCAACGTGTAAGGCGTATCTCCACCCAATGCGAGCTCAGAGCGCTGGAGCACATACTGGTTGCCATTGTTCACCGACATATTCCACGAATCGAGGAGTGTGGGCCACGACCCCGACCAAGCCTTGGTGGTCCACTTGAACATCACAAACTGGAGTATCACATCGACATCAACGTCCGCACCCACGCGCAGTCGCGGAAGCTGGTGTCCATCTGCCTTCTCGTACCCAATGAACAGCGTGAGGGATGCGGCGCCGCGCACGGCAGACGAAGCGACGCCTGCAACGCCGGCGCCAAAGGTGACGGCAAGCCCGATCTGGATGGTGAACGAGCCCGACGTGTTTGAATAGTCGAGCGAAATGTTTTTAAAAAACGCCGCGCCGCTGCCGTGTGTGTGGGCACCCACGGCGAGCGCCAGTTTTGCCAGCACCCAGGGGTTGACGTTTAGGAAAAACGGCACCGGTCCTAGGGTAAACTGCTCGGTCCAATTGAGGTCGGTTCTTACCTGGAAGAGGGCCTTAATATTGCCGTATGCGGGGTCGTTGTTGTCGCCCCAGGTTTTGCCCACCCAATCGTAGGCAAGCGAGCCGTACAGCTGTGTTGCGATATCCATCGTGAACAGCAGCGTGCAATGGTGACGATGGAGCTTGGTGTTTCTTGGGTCGGTGCCCGAGCCGGCGCTCATGCTCTTGTACTGATTCCACTTCCCCTCCATTTCGTCGAGGTAGCGGTTTGCCTGTTTGGCGCCCGACTCGCGCGGCGACTTCTTCCAGTACTCCGGATCAGGGTTGCCCGAATCGTTCATGTAGCTGGCTGGTTTGTATCCGCCGCCAAACAACACGTACCCGGCAAACGAGAAATCGAAGAGGATCGGAAACGTGGGCATCCAGCAGGTGAACTTGTTGCCGCCGATACCGGGAAACGCCGCGGGGAAATCAAACGGAGTGATCTCTTGATCCATGGTGGTGGGGATGATAGTGGTCGAGCCCGATTCCGCCTTTGCGGCCGGCGCAGTGACAACGGCCATGGGGGAGGAGAGTGTATAGGTCTTGCCCTGGTAGTCGAGGACAAAGCGTAACTTGCATCCTTCTTCCAGAAGGCTCGACGCTGCATCGAGGAACTTGTCTTCGAGCGTGAACGTCGCCAGATTATCCGCGCCCGATGCGCTGGCCTTGACTTGGCCAATCTGCGTGACGGTTTCGGGTGAGCTGCCCGCAGCGGGCATCACTTTATTGATATGCAATGTTGCCTGCCCGCCCTGTGGCAGATGTGCCTGAACGGTAAAGGCGTGCGTGTCGGGTTGGTCGTTTGCTGCTTCGTCCGCTGGCATTGCCATAAACGTGGCGTCGGCGTACTGGATGTCCCATTCGTCGAACGTGAGCTGGCGGAAGTACGGCTCGCCGTCGGAGAGCGGACGTGTGGGCGCGGTTATGGCGGTGCCGCCCTGGATACGCGCGAGGGGAATCTCGACATCACGGTAGCCCGCCATGCTAATGGAGATGCCGCCGTTAAAGTCGTACGCGTCAAGGAGCGTTGCCTCGTCCACGTAGCCTTCCGAAAGCGGCGCGACCTCAAAGATGGCCGTGCCCTCGTCATCGGTCGTGGCGGTGAGCTGCTTGTCTGCGGCATAGCGCGATGCGAGCGTGACCTGGGCACCTGCGATGGGCGTATTCTTATTGGCGACGTCGACCACGACCACACCAAACATGGTGCGCGAGAGAACGAGCACCCTGAAGGGATCTTTTTCGTCGGCATAGGCTGCGGTGGGCGCGAACGGCAATATGAAGGCGTTTGCGCTTCCCGGCACGCGCGGCAACATAATGCTCGCCAGCGAGGACGCTCCGGCAACAAGTAACGAACGGCGATCAAGCATCTTTGGCTCCCATCCCGCAAACATCGGAGGAAATAATCCAATTTTGCGAGAAGGTGCCCCGTGGCGGTAGTGCCGTTCGATGGCCAAAATGTCCAATTTGAGCGCGCGAAAGCGCCAGGCCCCGGAGCGCGTTCGATGCGCTTGGCAGCCCGGTCGCTAACGCAACATATGCGCGACCAGTTCGGCGCGTGTGCCGATGCCAAGCTTTGCGTATACGCCGGATAGTCGGTTTTTGACGGTGCCCGGCGACACACCCATATGACGAGCGATTTCGGCATTGGTCCACCCGCGGCAGGCGAGCATGGCCATGGTGAACTCCGTGGTCGTTAGATCGTCGGCCACATCCTCGCCCGAATCGGGGTTGTGGATGCGCCGCCAGCCGTAGCTGAAGCGGTACGTGATCTCGATGATGCGCGCGAAGTCGTCAGGGTATTGCGTTTTTAGGCATGCCTCGATAAGCCCCTGCAAAAGGCCGTGGTGCTCGCCGATGAGCTCGATAAGGCCGTCGGGGCGCGCAATGTCCCAAGCGGCTCCGAAGTGCGTTTTTGCGGCGTCGATGTCCTTGAGGCTCATGCATGCCATGGAAGCTGCCAGGTGCAGGAACAGTTCCGAGATCGGATAACTTCCCTGTTTCATGATCAGGGCGTTTTCCGCCATGCCCAGACTGCGGCCATATTCGCCGCGCAGGTACAGGGCATGCGCCATCACATAGCTGGCGAACAGGCGCAGGCCTTCGGGCAGATGCGCCGCAAGCGGATAAAACTCTTCGGCGGAATACGGGGAAGGCAAGTGCAGCAGGACGCTCGCGGCCGAGGCGAACAGGATATGCGTGGCGTGGACGGCGGGCGATTCCTCGTCAGTTGGCGTATCGAGGATGCCCGCAAGGCAACGGCGGGCATCCTCGATACGGTTGAGCGACAGACTGGCATATCCGCAGATAAAGCATGCGGAATAGCGCAGTGCGGGGTCGGTGGCGTCAAGATGGGGGCGTGCTGTCTCGGCGGCGAGGGTGGCCTGTCCGCGAAAGTACAGCGCTTCTGCCGTGGCAATGGCGCGCGAATCGGGGTCGGAAATGCCTGCAACCGCAGCGTCAATCTGCCCCGGCACAAAGGCGGTGCACATCAACGGCATGGGAACGCATGGGTAGCCATCGCAGTCCATCTTCCATCTCCCATCAGGTGGCAACATTAGCAGCAATTGTACTCCTGTTGCTCGGGACTGGAATTTGTGGGTATCGCCTACGATTATGCCGAACGTATAAAGGAAGAGTCTATTGGCGATGCTCCCAAGGTGGCTGTCGAAGCCTAGCTGACCTTGGAATATAGAAAAACTGCCACCCCTGCAAAAAGCTCTGACGCAGCGATGGGAAACGGACCTTGCTCTGCATATAATGAGGTCATATGACGGTGCGTTTGCATACATGCAACGCACTCCCATCGAACCGAAAAGGAGGTCTGCATGGATCCCAACAAGCGTCCCGACGACATGGTGCGAATCACCACTCCCGAACTTGCCCAGGCGTTCATCGAAGAGCAGATCGCTGCAATCCGCGAGCAGATCGGCGACAAGAAAGTCCTGCTGGCCCTTTCCGGCGGCGTTGACAGCTCCGTTGTCGCGGCACTGCTGATCAAGGCCATCGGCAAGCAGCTTATCTGCGTGCATGTGAATCACGGCCTGATGCGCAAGGGCGAGAGCGAGCAGGTCGTCGACGTCTTTAAGAACCAGATGGACGCGAACCTGGTCTATGTGGACGCGACTGATCGCTTCCTGGATAAGCTTGCGGGCGTCGAAGAACCCGAGGCCAAGCGTAAGATTATCGGTGCCGAGTTCATTCGCGTGTTCGAGGAGGAGGCCCGCAAAGTTGGCGACGAGGTCAGTTTCCTCGCCCAGGGCACCATCTACCCCGACATTCTTGAGTCCCAAGACGGCGTGAAGGCTCACCACAACGTGGGCGGTTTGCCCGAGGATCTGCAGTTTGAGCTCTGCGAGCCCGTCAAACTGCTGTACAAGGACGAGGTCCGCGTCGTGGGTCGCGAGCTCGGCCTGCCCGAGAACATGGTTGAGCGCCAACCGTTCCCCGGCCCCGGCCTGGGCGTCCGCTGCCTGGGTGCCATTACCCGCGACCGTCTTGAGGCGCTGCGCGAAGCCGATGCCATCGTGCGCGAGGAGATTGACAAGGCAGGTCTGACCATCTGGCAGTATTTTGCCGTCGTGCCCGACTTCCGCGCCACCGGCGTGCGCGAGGGCAAGCGCGCCTACGACTGGCCTTGCATCATCCGTTGCATCAACACTGTCGATGTCATGACCGCCGAGGTGCCCGAGCTCGACTGGGCGCTGCTCAAGCGCATCACCGCCCGCGTCACCGCCGAGGTCCCCGGTATTTGCCGCGTGTGCTACGACCTCACGCCGAAGCCGGTTGGCACGGTGGAGTGGGAGTAAGCTAACTCACCTAGCCCCCGTTTCCGCTTGGAAGCGGGGGCTTTTTGCTGGCGCTTCGCCCAATTTCGTGCATCTTGGGCCTCACGTATCCTGCGAACTAACAGATGTGACAAAGGGGCAGTTCCTTTGTCGCATCTTCGATGTTATGCGCGGGAAGAGTCACGAGTATAGTCGTTCCCCTCTCTGAGCTCTCTTCGACCTCGATGGAACCGCCGTGGAGTGCGGCGATCTCCCAGACCAGCGCAAGCCCCAGCCCCACGCCGCCATATGCCCTGCTGCGCGATTTATCGACGCGAAAGAAGGGCTGAAAGATGCTCGTCTGGTATTGCTCGGGAATGCCTCGTCCCTGGTCGTGCACCCGTAGCAGTACACGGTCGCCCTCGACGCGGGCGCTGATTCGCACGGTCGAGTTGGGCGTGCTGTAGCGAATGGCGTTTTCGGCCAAGTTGAACAGCAGCCGATAGATCAGCGTGTCGCTGCCGGTCGTTTGCGCGTCGCCCTCGCTTGCGAGCGCGATGCCCTTTTGCTCGGCAAGGGGCGCCAGGTCGGTGAGCACTTCTTCGATCATCGGCGCTAGGTCAATCGCATCGTTGCAGGGGACGCTGCGCAACTCGCTCATCTCGAGCAGGGTCTTTGTCATGTGCGTCATTCGCTCGGTCTGCTCTTGCAGCAGCCCGAGCAGACGCGCTGTATCTGCATCGGCGTCGGGGTGCTCGGCGCAAAACAGCTCAACCTGAGCTTGCATGAGCGCAAGCGGCGTGCGCAGCTCGTGCGCTGCATTGCCCGTAAACTGTTTTTGTGCAGAAAAACCTTCGTCAAGGCGGGCAATCATGTCGTTAAACGACGCGCTGCAACGCCTAAGCTCAGAGGGCACATCTTCGCTGATCTTTGTGTCGGCGAGGTTGTCGGGCCGCACGCTCTCGACTTGCGCTGCAAAGGTACGCAGCGGCTGCAACGCATGCCCGCTCACAAAGTAGGCCAGCACGCCACCGAGTAGCGTCACCGCTGCGGTTATGTACCAGCTCGTCGCACCAAACGATTCTTGGGCGTCGCTCACGACGATGGTCAGATCGTCGTCGAGCTCCTTGCTCGTCGGGTCGAACGAGTTGGGCGAGGCCGCCTCCGCCTTGCTATGCTCCGACATTTCAGTACCGATTGAGTCCATGTAGCGCATGCCGGAGTAGCCAACCAGGCAATTAATAAGTACGCAGGTCAAACATATCAGCAGAGCTGTCATCAACGTGATGCGCCATTGCAGGGACAGTCGCTTCATTCGCCGTCCTCCATAACGTAGCCCTCGCCGATTCGGTTACGGATGGGGTCGTGCCCCAACGCGCCGCGCAGCTTTTTGCGCAGTGACGAGATGTGAACGCGGGTTGCGTTGCTAAAGCTGTTCACGCTGCTATCCCATACGTGGTCGATGAGCTCCTCTTGGCTCACCGGTCGTCCCTGGTTAAGCATCAGGTACTCCAAGATGCCGGTCTCCTTGCGTGTGAGGGATAGGGCCTCGTCGCCCACGGAGGCGACGCGCGCCTTGGTGTCAAAGCTCAGCGATCCGCAGGTCAGGACAACATCGCTTTGCGTAAAGCGCCTGAGCGTGAGGCTGCGGATACGTGCCGCCAGCTCGTCAAGGTGGAACGGCTTGGTGAGGTAGTCGTTGGCGCCCGCATCGAGCCCCGCTACCTTGTCGGAGACCTCGCCGCGTGCCGACAGCACGAGCACCTTGGTCTCACAATCGGTAATTCTGAGCTGCCTGAGTACGGTCATGCCGTCGACGTGGGGGAGATTAAGGTCGAGCACGACAAGATCGAAGGTCTCGATATCGAGCAGATCGAGGGCCTGCTGCCCGTCGTAGCAGCAGTCGACGCTATAGGCCAAGTTGCGCAGGCTGCGTGCGATTGCATCGCACAGCGCCCGCTCGTCCTCGACGACCAAGATGCGCATAACGTTCTCCTTGCATAGTCATTCGCGCTTAACACGGATTTTATAGTCGGTATGGTCCAATGGGTCGCGAAACGAAAGGAGTGGTCAGATTGTTCAAAGCGATTAAGCCTGTGGCGCAGGTGGCTTTGCTGATCGTTGGGGTAGCCATGGTTGGCTTTGGCATTATGCGCGGCGAGGCAGATGCCGTGCTGGCCAAGGCAATCAGGCTGTGCTTGGAGTGTATCGGAATTGGTTAAAAGAAAAAATACCGTATCGCATCTTTTGGCGAGATTTCGCGGATTGATTCAGGCGGCGGCAACGCTTGCGACCAACATTCACCTGCCTAATTTTGCCAAGGGAGGCATCTACCAGGGGGCGGGCAAAGCCGTCTGCGTGCCGGGGCTCAACTGCTACTCGTGTCCGGCGGCCTCAGGTGCGTGCCCCATCGGGTCGTTTCAGTCGGTGGTGGGCTCGTCTAAGTTCAGCTTTTCGTATTACGTCACCGGAACACTCATCCTGATCGGCGTGCTGCTGGGACGTTTTGTATGCGGCTTTTTATGCCCGTTTGGATGGCTGCAAGAGCTTCTGCATAAGATTCCCGGCAAAAAGCTCTCGACGAAAAAGCTCAAGCCGCTCATGTACATCAAGTACGCCGTGCTGCTGTTTGCCGTGGTGCTACTGCCCGTTCTGGTAGTCAACGATGTGGGCATGGGCGACCCGTTCTTTTGCAAGTACATCTGCCCGCAGGGTGTGCTCGAGGGCGCGATTCCGCTGTCCATCATGAACGTGGGAATCCGCTCCGCGCTGGGAAAGCTCTTTACCTGGAAGCTCGCGATCCTCATTGTGGTTGCGGTGCTGAGCGTGCTGTTCTACCGCCCCTTCTGTAAATGGATTTGCCCCCTCGGTGCGTTTTATGCACTCATGAACAAGGTGTCGTTGCTGGGGATTCAGGTTGACCAGTGCAAATGCGTCTCGTGCGGTAAGTGCGCCAAAGTGTGTCAGATGGACGTGGACGTTACGCGTACGCCCAACCATGCCGAGTGCATTCGTTGCGGCAAATGCGTGGGCGCATGCCCCGTCGATGCCATTAGCTTTCGCTACGGGCTGGGTGTGACGGGCGACAAACCCGCGCAGCCCGCGCAAGCCTGCGAAAACAAATAGGTATCTATATAAGCTTCGATATAAACGGAGGAACCATGAAACTGTCAAAAATTGCGGCCTTGTTGATGCTGCCCGTGCTGGCGCTGACTCTCGCAGCGTGCTCTGCCCCCAAGGGCGACGCAAAGGATGCCACGAGCGGCGATACGCAAATCGCCGAGCTTGTGGCACAAAAGCCGTCGAGCGCCGAGGAGGCGGCCGAGCTGTACCAGCAGCTGCTGCAAAAGGAAAACGAGATCTTTGCGAGCGATAACGCCCTATGGGAAAAGGTGTTTCTTGCGGCCAACAAAGACACTCCCATGATTGAGGACGGCAAGAACTACGGCGACTTTTTGCTTGATACCATCGAGGGCGCCAAGGATCAGTTTACGGCTGACGAGCTCAAGACGCTTAAGGCCGGCGCGCAGCAGGTCAAGGAGATCGAGGATAAGCTCATGGCGCTGGAGAAGGAGTTTCCCGGATGTGGCAGCACGCCCGGCGAGGGAGAGAGCGTCGATGCCTCGACCGCAGGCATGACCAACGGCGAGAGCGGGGAGACGAAGTTCCCCAGCTTTAAGGGCAAGGACTTGGACGGCAACGATGTAAACAGCGACGAGCTGTTCTCCAAGAACAAGGTCACCGTCATGAACTTCTGGTTTACCACCTGCAAGCCGTGCGTGGGAGAGCTGGGCGATCTGGAGAAGCTCAACAAGGAGCTTGCCGAGAAGGGCGGCCAGGTCGTGGGCGTTAATTCCTTTACGCTCGATGGCAACAAAGACGAGGTGGCAGACGCCAAGGACGTACTTTCCAAGAAGGGCGTGACGTACAAGAACATCTGGTTCAAGTCGGATAGCGAGGCCGGCAAGTTCACCTCCAACCTGTACTCGTTCCCGACCACGTACGTGATCGACCAGAACGGTAACATTGTGGGAGAGCCGATCATGGGCGGCATCAACTCCGCTGAGCAGCGCGAGGCGCTCAATAAACTGATCGATCAAGCACTCGCGAAGAGCGAACAGTAGATTCGTGGGACAGGCAACTGAAGGGGAGTCGCTGGAAACAGCGACTCTTTTTTTCTGCTTCGGGGTAGCATCATGGGTATACGTCGAAAGGGGGCGGCTATGGTCGGCAGCATGGTCGAGCGGTTGCCGTTTTGGGGACAACTTACATCCGATGAGCAGACGCTCGTGGCAGAGCGCTCGTCGCTGCGATCCTTTGATGCCGGGCAGATAATCGGTAGCAGCGGAAATTCTTGCACCGGCATTATCTTTATTATCGAAGGTGACATTCGCGTGAGCCTGCTTTCCGAGGAAGGCAAGGAGGTCACGCTGTTTAGGGTTGGCTGCGGAGAGTGCTGTGTCACCACGGCCTCGTGCGTTATCGAGCAGATTTCATTTGACACCATGGTGGTTGCAGCACGCAGGTCATCGCTTTTGGTGGTGCCTGCGAGCGTGTGCGTCCAGCTCGCCCGCGACAATGTCTACGTTAAGGCCTTTATGCTCCAGGTTGAGGTGAAGCGCTACTCCCAGGTGGTATGCGTGCTGCAGCAGATGCTCTTTAAGCGTCTCGATCAGCGCGTCGCCAGCTACGTGCTCGAGCATTGCCGAGTTGCGGGCACAGCAGAAGTTGCCGTAACGCAAGACGAGCTTGCACGCGACATCAACTCTGCGCGCGAAGCGGTGACGCGCGCTCTGAGCCGTCTTGCGCAGGACGGGCTCATCGAGGTTAGGCGCGGACGGATTATCGTGCGTGATGTAGATGGGTTGGCACGGTTGGCCTAGACCTACCGCGCAGCTGTATCTGCCGTCGGCAACATATTTTCCGTTTGGTGACTTGGTCACAGAACGCGACCGCAGTGCCTTGGCATACTTGCCCAAAGCAACCAGCAAAGGAGTGCGCTATGGGATTGTTTGATTTGTTTGCAGGACCGGACATGAATGTGGGCGTCCATGAATGGAAGGCTTCTAAGGGGGCGGTGCTGCTCGACGTGAGGAGTGCTGACGAGTATGGACAGGGCCACATTCCGGGCAGCGTCAACGTTCCGCTCGATCGTATCAACCAGGTGCTTGAGCTGTATCCAGACAAGGGCACGCAGCTTTTCGTGCATTGCCTGAGTGGTGCGCGAAGCAACCAAGCTGTGAGTTTTCTTAAGCGTTCTGGGTATGGCAGTGTCAAGAATATCGGCGGCATAAGCGGCTATACGGGAAAGGTGGTGCGTTAGCTATGAAGGTGGTTATCGTTGGAGGCGTCGCGGGCGGCGCATCGGCGGCGGCACGTTTGCGCAGGCTCGACGAGCAGGCCCAAATTGTCATCTTTGAGCGCACGGGTTTTGTATCGTATGCCAACTGTGGGCTTCCGTACTACATTGGCGGCGTGATAGAAGAAGAGAGTGCATTGACGCTGCAGTCTCCCAAGGGCTTTTGGGATCGCTTTCGCATTGCGGTCAAGACGAGTCACGAGGTGTTTGCCATCCATCCCGATTCGCATACGGTCGAGGTTCGCAATATGCTGACGGGCGAGGAATTTGTCGAGACGTATGACAAGCTCATCCTGTCGCCGGGTGCAAAGCCGATTCGCCCTGCGTTGCCGGGCATCGACTCGGATAAAATCTTTAGCCTACGCACCGTTGAGGACACGCTGCGTATTCACAGCTATGTTCGAGAGCGGCGACCGAGCAGTGCCGTCGTGATCGGCGGCGGCTTCATTGGCGTCGAGACGGCGGAGAATCTGTGCGAGCTAGGGCTCCAGGTGACCCTTCTGCAGCGTCCCGTCCAGCTTATGAACAACCTGGATTACGACATGGCGACCCTTTTGCATACCGAGGTGCGTGAGCACGGTATTGATCTGCGCCTCAAGGCCGATGTGACAGGTTTTGAGGAAGTTGATGGCCGCGTTGTCACCCATGTTGCGGGCGATGACCCTATCGGAGCCGATATGGTGCTGCTTGCCATTGGCGTGGCACCTGAGAGCCATCTGGCGCAAGAGGCGGGGCTCGAACTGGGCATCAAGGGGGCTATTGTGGTCAACGACCGCATGGAGACCTCTGCTGCCGACGTGTATGCCGTGGGCGATGCCGCGCAGGTCACGCATCAGGTGACCGGCGAGGACGCGGTCATTTCGCTCGCCGGCCCCGCCAACAAGCAGGGGCGTGTCGTTGCCGATGTCATAGCCGGCATGGACAGCTGCTACCGCGGATCGTTGGGCTCATCGATTATCAAGGTATTCGACTTGACGGCGGCAAGCACGGGACTATCCGAAAAGGCAGCACACGCGGCGGGAATTGACTGCGACAGCGTGGTCCTGTCGCCCGGTTCGCATGCGGGTTATTATCCGGGTGCAACGCCCATGACCATGAAGGTTATCTTCGAGAAGCAGGGATTGCGCCTGCTGGGTGCGCAAATCGTGGGCATCGATGGTGTGGACAAGTGTATCGACGTTCTGGCGACTGCCATCCAGGCAGGCATGCGCGGCGATAGGCTTAAGGATTTGGACCTAGCATACGCGCCGCCGTACTCATCGGCGAAGGATCCCGTCAATATGGCGGGCTTTATGATCGAGAACCTCAATCGCGGCATACTGGCGCAGTGGCATTGGGAGGATGAGCCCAACTTGCCACGCGATGGCAGCGTGCAGCTGCTCGATGTTCGTACGGAAGGGGAGTATGAGCGCGGGCATATCGATGGTTTCGTAAACATTCCCGTCGATGATCTGCGCAATCGCCTGGGCGAGCTCGACCGGGCCAAGCCGGTCTACGTAATTTGCCAGAGCGGCATTCGCAGCTACATTGCTTGCCGCATTTTGGCGCAGCATGGCTTTGAGTGCTTTAACTTCTCGGGCGGCTATCGCTTCTTTGCAGCCGTGACTGAGGCTCGCCGCGGCAGCGCTAACGTTATGCCGTGCGGGCTCGAAAAGTAGCGCGCATTGGAATGTGACAAAGTGACAGCCTCTTTGTCACATCGGGGATGTTATATGCGGGATGGTGCGCCATGCGGCGTGCTGTCCCGTTCGTTTTTTGGCGCGGTTCGTTACATTCCTCACTGGTATCGGCCAAAAATGAGGATAGAGTAGGACAAGCGCGCCGAACGTGAACGGCGGGGGAGCGGGCGAGCGCGCCCGCGCGAGAGAGGTTGCCGTCCATGCTGGATCTCAGAGATATTTGCAAAAGGTACGTTACGCAGTCGTTTACGCAGGTAGCGCTCGACAGCGTAAGCCTGTCTTTTCGCGATAACGAGTTTGTAGCCATCCTGGGTCCCTCGGGTTCGGGTAAAACTACGATGCTCAACGTCATTGGTGGACTCGACCATTTCGATTCCGGCGACCTGTTGATCGATGGCATCTCGACCAAGGACTTCAGCGACCGCGATTGGGATGCCTACAGAAACAATCGCATTGGCTTTGTGTTTCAGAGCTACAACCTCATTCCGCATCAGACCATTTTGGAAAACGTGGAATTGGCGCTTACGCTCACGGGCGTGGGGCATGCCGAGCGCCGCCAGCGTGCACGCAAGGCGCTTGAGGCAGTCGGTCTGGGCGAGCACGTTAACAAGCGCCCGAGCCAGCTTTCGGGCGGACAGATGCAGCGCGTGGCTATTGCCCGCGCCCTGATCAACGATCCCGAGATTGTGCTGGCTGACGAGCCGACCGGCGCCTTGGACTCAACGACATCCGTGCAGGTCATGGATTTGCTCAAGGACGTTGCGCGCGACCGTCTGGTCATCATGGTCACGCACAATCCCGAGCTGGCGTACAAGTACGCCACGCGCATCGTCACCCTGGCGGACGGCAAGATCACCGACGATTCAGATCCCTTTGATGCTGCCGAGGCCGCGCGTCGCGAGGCCAAGCCCACGCGCAAAACCTCGATGAGCTTTGTGACGGCGCTGGGGCTTTCTGCCCGAAACCTCATGACCAAGAAGGGTCGCACGGCCATGACGGCCTTTGCGGGCTCGATTGGCATTATCGGCATTGCGGCGATCCTGGCGCTGTCCAACGGCGTAAACGACTACATCAAAAAGGTCGAGGAGGACACGCTCTCGAGCTACCCGCTGACGATTTCCAAACAAGACTACGACCTGTCGTCCATGATGGGCGGCCATGGGGCTACCGATGAGGAGGCGTCCAAGGGCGAGGGCTCGTCCGATGACGCTACCGGTGGCAAAGCTAAGGGAACCGACAAGATCCCTGTGGTCACAGCCGTAAAGGACATGTTCGCAAGTGTTAAATCTAACGATATGACAAGCTTTAAGGCATGGCTTGACGACGACGGCGACGGTATCAATAAAGAGGTCAACGCTATCCAGTACGGCTACGGCGTGACGCCGGTTGTCTATCGTGCGGGCAAGGGCGATGAGAAGCCTGTCCGGCTGGTGCCCAACGCTATGACCGAGGCCATGAGCGGCGGCGCAAGTTCGGCGGCAACGGTGAGCATGGATTCCATGGGAACCTCGGTCTTTAACGAGATGATTGACGACCAGAGCCTGCTCGACAGCCAGTACGATGTCGTCGCCGGCCATTGGCCCACGTCTGCCAACGAAGCCGTGATGGTACTTTCGAGCCGCGGCACGGTGGGCGACTACACGCTCTACAGCATCGGTGCGCTGGATATCGATGAGCTCAACGACCTGGTTAACAGCGCCATGACGGCCGATGGCAAGGTTGAGACGCCCAAGACCGGCAGC
The DNA here is from genome assembly GCA_937949355.1 of uncultured Collinsella sp. Classification (GTDB taxonomy): domain Bacteria; phylum Actinomycetota; class Coriobacteriia; order Coriobacteriales; family Coriobacteriaceae; genus Collinsella. The sequence continues at coordinate 26,120 of CALEDY010000108.1, forward strand.
GACTTTACCTACGACGATGCGCTGTCCACGACGTTTAAGGTGCTGTCGCCGGCCGATGCCTATCGTAAAAACGAAGAGACCGGCATGTGGACCGACATGTCTGGCGACGCCGACTTTATGACGGCCAAGGTTGCCGACGGCATTGACGTGCGTATTGTGGGCGTGGTGCGACCTAACGAGACGGCCAATGCGAGTGCATTGTCTCCGGGCATTGCCTATACGCATGCACTGACTCGCCAGCTTATGGAGCGTGCCGCCGATTCGCAGATTGTGCAAGAGCAACTTGCCCATCCCGAGACGGATGTCTTTACGGGCAAAACCTTCGACGAGCTGCAAGGCGAGGCCAAACAGGGCGTGGATCTGGGCAGCATGTTCAGCGTGGATGAGGCGGCGCTGAAGAGCGCGTTCTCGTTCGATGCGTCTGCGCTCTCGGGCGCTGCTGGCGGTATGGACCTTTCTGGTATCGACTTATCCGGGCTGGACCTTGACCTTTCGGGCGTTGGGAAGGACATCGACTTCAGCGACATCATGGCCAAAGCGCCAACCCCAGATTTTTCGGGTATCTTTGACGGTCTGGAACTTACGCCCGAGCAAATGCAGCAGGTGGGAACACTAGCCAACCAGCTGTTTGAGGGCTTTTTGCAGTCTGATCAGTTTAAGGCGCTGTCGCCCGAAGATCTTAAGGACGCGTCAAAGCTCGCTGCCGCATTCTCGACGTATCTTGAGAATGATGCAGCAGCCCAGCAAATCCTGGCCCAGCTCAAGGCGCTCGGAGGCGATGCCCTGGCCGAGCGCCTGCAACAGGCGATGACCGACTATGTGCAAAAGCAGCTGGCTCCGTATCTGCAGCAGGCTATGGATCAGGTGACCAAGACAATCAGCGATCAGATTGCGGCGACGGTGTCAGCTCAGCTCAAGGCGGGCGCGGCAGGGCTCATGGGCCAGATGGCGACGCAGGTGTCATCCAGTTTTGCCAACCTGGCGAGCGCTATGCGTGTGGATGCGAGCGCCTTTGCTCGTGCCATTCACTTCAACATGGACGCCGAGGACCTGAGTTCGCTCATGATGAGCTATGCCAAGGCTTCGAAGCTCACCTACGATAACAATCTGACCACGTTGGGCTATGCGGACGAGGCGGACCCCATCTCGGTCAAGATTTTCCCGCGCGACTTTGAGGCTAAGGAGCGCGTGCTCGATCACATCGATGCTTATAACAGGCAGGTCAAAGCCGCCGGCCACGACGAACAGGCCATCTCGTACACCGACTACATGGGCATCATCATGGGCTCGGTGACCGATATCGTGAACACCATCAGCTTGGTGCTCATCGCATTTGTGAGCATCAGCTTGGTCGTCAGCTCCATCATGATCGGCATCATCACCTACATCAGCGTACTGGAGCGTAAAAAGGAGATTGGCATCCTGCGCGCGATCGGCGCGTCAAAGCGCAACGTGGCCAACGTATTCAATGCCGAGACCTTTATTGAAGGCCTCATTGCCGGCGTCTTTGCCATTGTCGTTGTGGTGCTCGTGAGCTTCCCGGTCAATGCCTGGGCGCTTGCGGCCAAACAGGTCCCCAACCTGATGAGCCTGCCCGTGCAGGATGCGCTGGTGCTCATCGCGATTTCGGTGCTGCTGACGGTTGTCGCCGGCCTGCTGCCGGCCCGTAGCGCATCCAAGAAAGACCCCGTGGAGGCCCTGCGCTCCGAATAATGTGACAAAGGGACAGCCCCTTTGTCACATTCATCTCCCTGCACCTAGTTCGTTTTGCCCATCAGCGTGATGCGGATGGTTGGATGGGTGTACTCGTCAAACTCGTCCTCGGGATCCGTGTCAAACGAGTAATACGCTTTAATAGGGTCGTCACTCGTCCTGATAGAGATTCTCTCGTAGAGCGAGCCGTTCAAAAAAGCTTGCCTAAACTCTTCGGGGAGCTTCTGCGGCGCTAGGAGCTCGGGGCTTGCGGTCTTGACGCCTATGGTTTGGACGATAGAGAAAAGCTCGTCAAGATCGAGCTCGATACGGGCGAGGTTGTCCTCGAGGCTCGCGCCGGGGTCGACCTCTGCCGCGTAGCTCACTTCCGTGAGTGTCCCCTTGTTGTCAAAATCCAGGTACGTATAGGTCTTTTGGGTATCGGAGTCGCCGTCGTGCAGATAACCGCGGACGTGATAGCCGTAATCTTGGTATCGCTCGTAGGGGTCATCGGCGGACACGTACTCGCATGAGGGCTCTAATGCCTTGCGAGCAATGGCGATCTGCTCAGCCGCGGCCGCGGCGTTCTCCTGCATCTCGATGTTTCCCTGCGCCAGCTGCGGGATATAGGCGCCGCATACGATCGCGAGGGGCAGCGTCACAAGCGCGACGACCCACTTCTTTGCACGGGGGGCAGACACGCCACAGGCCTCTGCCATAGCCTTCGCGTTGGCGAAGCTCTCGGTAAGCACGTCTGCCGCGGTGGCGACGGCGCCTACGGCAGCGGCGACTTCTGCCGCGCCGCCCAGGTTGCGCGCGGTCTCGTTGTCGCTGTTCTTGAGCAGGCGCGCGGCGGCCTGCGTGCCAACAACGCCTGCGATTTGTGCCGAGCGGTCTTTCTCGCTCTGCTCGACGGCGAGCCGGCGCTGCATTTCCTTCCACTGCTTGCCACGCATGCCAAAGCGCGGGGCGAGAGCGCAGTAGCAGAATATAACGAGCTCGATGGCGGTGAGCACCAAGGCGGTCATCATGCCTGTCTCTTGGAAGCCTTCGTGATGGAAGACGATGTCGTCGACCATTTCGAAAGGAATGATCGATAAGGGCAGCACGAATGCCATGGCAAGCGCCGCGCCGGCAACCTTGGGGCAAATGCAGTATCGCTGGATGCGCTTACGTTCTTGTTCGGAGAGTGTTGCCATAGCTGGTCCTTGGTGTCGTGGCGGTCATTACGGCGCGCGGCGCGCGGGATGTATCAGTCTGAGCTAGCGCTGGATAAGAACATAGAGCAAAATACTCAGCGCGATGAGCAAGATACCCGCGATGTTAAACATCAGCGTGGCAAAGTCGCCCACGATAGGGCGCTCGACATAGCTCTTGTCTGGGCTGCTGGGGTTGTAGTGCACAGTCATTTGGCTGCCGAGGGGCCAAAGCTGCTCTGCGAGAGTATCTAGGCGTGCGATGGGTCCTGTCTGTACGTGCAACCAGCCCTTGGCGTCTTCGTACGCCGCGCTTTGCGTGCGGACGGGGAGTCCCGACAAGCTTTTGGTCTTTACGCCGCGGAATTGTTTTCTCACGTGGTACCGCGTGCCGTCGACGGTGTACTCCAAAACGGGATACATTCTGCCTTCGCCCATAAAGCGGTGGTCAATGACCGTTCCCATGATCATAGCGGTGCAGGCCTTGGCTTTCCTGCGGGCGGCGGCTTTCATGAGCGTGCTCATTCCGATAAGCAGGATGCCGATGCCTCCAACCGAGATGAGCGCGAGCAGGGATATCTGCGACGTGGTCACGGCGTTCTCCTTTGGCGCGATACCGTCATATGTGACTCAGTATAGAGAATCCCGCCATCGATGAGTGCATGGTCATACGGTTAAAGTGTCTTGACGGCTCGATGGGTTCGCCATTTGCGCCTTCTCCGGTCCATACAAAAAGCTGTACGTCAGCATCCAAAGATGTCAAAAAATGTTGACTTTGGATGTTGACGTACATGTTTTGGAGTGGATGAAAGGTTAGGGTGGCGACCTTGGAATAGGGCAGGCGCTCCTATATCCACTCGATGATGCCGCTTTCATCGTGCTCGCCGCGCCGTCGATTTGTCGGCCTTTGTTGCGTTAGAGGTACCTTGCCGCGAACTTCTCGAGGTCGGTGTTGCTTGCGTTGTTGAGAATGCCGCCGTCAACGATCTTTGCGCCTGGAGCGCTTGCCCTAAGGACCGACGCCGTCTTTCCCATTCCGCTTCCGCCCGAGGTGGCAAACAGGACGATCGTCTTGCCTGTCAGGTCGTAAGACTCAAGGAATGTGTTGATAATCGCCGGTGCCACGTACCACCAGATGGGAAAACCCAAAAAGATGGTGTCGTAGCCTTCGATGTGCTCCGCTCTAGAGGTTATGGCGGGGCGGCAGGAGGGGTCGGCGGCCTCGCGTGTGCTGCGGCTCTGCTTGTCGCGCCAGTTGAGGTCGGCGCTTGTGTATGGATTGGCGGGCACAATGGCGAACAGGTCACTGTCCGTCACGCGAGCCAAGCGGCTCGCAACGTCCATCGTGGTTCCCGATACGCTGAAACATGCCACAAGTGCCTTAGTCATTGGAGTTCCTTTCGTTGCTGCGGTTTAGGCTTTATGGTGAGGCAGTATTTGGTGCCATGGTGAGGTGCTATTAAGTGCCGCCTCATGGCCGCGATACCGAGCGGCTTGAACAGCATCCGGTTGAGGCGCTGCGTAGCCGATAAATGAGATAGTCAAGGCATTCGAGCTTCTGCTGCCCTGTGTGTATATCATTGAGCAATTCGCGGCGATGCCGTTTTAGTAGGCAAATGCGCGCACAGTCGCTGGCGGCCGAGCTGTACAGCTCGATGAGATCTTCGCTGCAGCCGGCGTCGTGTAGGCCGTTGATGATGTTGTCGTCCATGTCGTCACTTTGCGATTTTGACTTTGGTAGTGCCGGCAAGCGGCTTTTCGCCGGGACGGGCCTTGGGACCAACGAGCGCGTGCGGTTGATAAAGCTCCTCGAGGAAGTCGATCTCGGCGGGGGAGAGCGTTATGTCGAGTGCAGCTACGGCGTCGTCGACTCGCTCGGGCTTGGAACAACCCACGATGGGCGCCTCGACCCCACGCGCCCAGTGCCACGCCAGCGCAATCTGCGCCATCGGCACGTCATGATCGGCGGCAATCTTGGCCACGCGCTCAATGACGGGCATGTCGATGGCGCGATCATGGTCGTACTTGTTGGCCATGGTCGTGTCGGTGGTGCCACGTGTGCTCGAGCTTTCCCACGTGGGGCGGCAGAGGTGTCCCGACGCCAGGGGGCTGTATGGCGTAAGGGCCATGTCAAACTGGCGGCACACCGGGATCATCTCGCGCTCGTCCTCTCGGTACAGCAGGTTGTAGTGGCACTGCATGCTCGTAAAGGGCGTCCATCCGTGGTCGCGCGCGACGATCTGCAGGTTGTGCAGCTGGTAAGCATACATAGCGCTGGCGCCGAGCGCGCGAACCTTGCCCTCGCGCGCCAAGTCGTTGAGCGCCTCCATGGTCTCTTCCATGGGAACGTCGTAATCGAAGCGGTGAATGATGTAGAGGTCTAGGTAATCGGTGCCCAAGCGCTTGAGCGAGCCTTCGATCTCGCGTTTGATGGCGTTGGCGGAAAGGCCGCCCTCGTTGAAGTGAACCTTGCTAGCCAGCACGACGCTCTCGCGAGCGATTCCCAGATTGCGCAGGGCGGCGCCAATGTACTCTTCGCTCGTGCCAAAGCTGTAGCAGTTCGCGGTATCGATAAAGTTGATTCCGGTGTCGAGTGCGCGTTTGATGACGGCGCGTGTGCCGTCGGGTCCGATGGTCCACTGATGAAAGTCGGGGCTGGGCTCGCCAAAGCTCATGCCTCCCAGGCAGAGTTTAGAGACTTTAATGCCGGAATGGCCAAGGGTTGCGTACTGCATGATGCTCCTATTTCTGGTTCTCAACGTCGGGGTGCCAGGCGGCATATTGCGCAAGCTTCTCGGGCGTGCGCTCATAGAAGGGTTTCCCGCGATCGAGGGTAGCCATGGCGGTCATGTCGCTGTCCGTGAGCTCGAAGTCGAAGACATCGATGTTGTCGGCGATGTGCGTCGGATTCTTGGAGCCTGGAATGACGATATTTCCCTCTTGGATATGCCAACGCATAATGATTTGAGCAGGCGTTTTGCCATACCTGACAGCGAGGTCGCGCACGACGGGCTCGTTCATGATGCTGCTGTTACCGCGCCCGCCGAGCGGGTACCACGCCTGCAACGCAATGTCGTGCTGGGCGAGCAGCTTCTTCAGTTCGGTCTGCGGGAAATACGGATGGCACTCGACCTGAATAAGGGATGGAACGATCTCGCAATTTGCGAGAAGCTTCTCGATTTCGTTCTCGTCGAAATTGGAGATTCCGATGGAGCGGAGCTTGCCTTCCTTGTACGCGATCTCAAGCTTCTCATAGCCCGCCAAGTAGTCGCCTGCGGGTTGGTGCAGAATCATGAGGTCGATGTAAGGTGTGTTCAGACGCTCGAGCGTTTCGTCGACGGCGGTGTCGCTATTGTAAAAATAGGGCCAGAGCTTGGTTTCGAGAAACACGTTTTCGCGCGGCGAGTCTGATTCGCGCACGCCACGACCCACTGCTCGCTCATTCACGTATGCATTGGCAGTGTCGATGAGCTCATACCCCATGCCGAGTGCGGAGGTAACCGACGATTGGGCATCGTCGGGTTTAAGCAGATACGTGCCAAGTCCTAGCTGGGGGATTTTGATGCCGTTATTGAGCGTGATGTATTCCATGCGCTTCCTTTCTCGATGGTTCTCTTCTGTAACGATAGTTTCGAGATTTGATAATGTATATTGCCTATAGCAACTAGCTAGATATACGGATTACGTATGTGAAACGAATTGGACCGAATGAGGTTCTCCGTTGTGCACGAAGGAGCAAGCATGGAGCTGCGAACGCTGCGTTATTTTCTTGCTGTGGCCCGCGAGGAAAACATGACCGAAGCTGCTAACGTGCTACATGTGACGCAGCCCACGCTCTCGCGCCAGATAGCCGATTTGGAACGCGAGCTGGGCGTGGAGCTGTTCGAGCGCACCAATCGATCGTGTGTGCTCACGAGCGATGGCATGCGCCTGCGCCAGCGCGCCGAGGAGATTGTCTTGCTGGTGGAACAGACCGAGCTAGAGTTGGCGGATCGGGAGCTCGGCATTGCGGGCGTTATCCGCATTGGCGCCGGCGAAACCAAATCGATGCGGCTGGTGCTCGATGCCTTTGCAGGGCTGCATCGGAATTATCCCGGAGTGACGATTGAGCTCTACACCGGTAATGCCGATGCGGTGGAGGAGCGTTTGGAGCGTGGCCTGCTCGACTTTGCGTTGTTGCTGGAGCCCGTTAACGTCGAGAAATACGAATGGATTCGTATGCCCGAGGCGGATCGAGTCGGTGCTGTTGTTGCCGCGAGCGGTCCATGGGGCGGCCTGGACGTGTTAACGCCTGCGGACGTGGCGAAGATGCCGCTGCTGGTGAGTTCGCGTACCTCGAATCGAGCGTTCGATCTCGAAGTGTGGTCGGGCGGCGTCTTCAGCTTCGATGACCTCAACGTCGTGGGGCATTTCGATCTGATCGGCAACGCGTCGCACCTGGTGCGTTCGGGCACCGCATGTGCGGTTGGTATTGGAAGCTTGTTGCAGATAGATGAAAGCAGCGACCTGCGTTTTATCCCGTTTGAGCCGCCGCTCACCATTGCATCGTATCTGGTGTGGAAAAAATATCGCCTGCGTTCTCGCGCCTGCGAAGAGTTTCTGAACCGTTTGAATAGGATGTGACAAGGGGGCAGTCCCTTTGCCGCATTGATCTGAGAGTGGATGTTGATGTATTTATCGCTGGCCCCTATGGAGGGGATTACCGGGCATGTGTTCCGTCGCCTGCACGCGGAGTGTTTCGGTGCGCTCGATTGTTATTACACGCCGTTTTTGCCGCCGCCGCGCGTGGGCAACCGCTTTGGCGGCAAGGCGTTTAAAGAGGTCGATCCCGCCAATAACCAGGGGCTTAACGTGGTGCCTCAACTGATGTCCAAAAACGCGGACGAGTTTGTGTGGGCGGCGCAGGTGCTCGCCGACATGGGTTACCGCGAGGTCAATCTCAACCTTGGCTGCCCCTCGGGCACGGTTGTCGCCAAGGGGAAGGGTTCGGGCTTTCTGCGCAACTTGGATGAGCTCGAGGTGTTCTTGAGCGACGTGTGCGAGCGCTCGCCATTGCCCGTCTCGGTCAAGACCAGGCTGGGACTGGAGAACGACGAGGAGTACGAGCGCGTGCTCGACCTCTATTGCCGCATGCCGCTGGCGGAGCTGATCGTGCATCCGCGCGTGCAAAAGGACCGCTATGCGGGTTCGCCGCGCAAAGAGTTTTACGGCGAGACGCTGGAGCGGGCGCCGTTCCCGGTGGCCTACAACGGCGACATCTTTGATCTTGAGGACATGGATGCGCTGGTGGAGGCCTATCCCGGAACGCGTCACGTAATGTTGGGGCGTGGCTTGCTTGCGAATCCCGCGCTGGCTCGCATGGTTGCCGGCGGCCCTACTGCCACGGCAACTGAACTGCAGCGCTTCCACGACACGCTGTTCGCAGCCTATGCGGATGAGATTGGCGGCAATGCAGTCTTTCGCATGAAGGAGTGGTGGTTCTACGCCAAGTGCGCCTTCGCCGATCCCGCTACCGTTCACAAGATCGTGCGCAAGACCAAAAAGGTCGACGAATACCGCGCCGCCGTCGAGCGCGTCTTTCGCGAGCAGCCTCTGGCGCCCATAGCCCGCTTTCACGGCTAGTTAGTCATTGGGGACGTTCTTTAACGACTAGTCATTCAAGAACGTCCCCAACGACTATGTGAGACAGCATCGCCTTTGCTATCTGACGGCTTGGACGGCAAGTGCGTCCAGCACACGCCCTGCGTCGGCGTTGATTAGAATGCCGCGATCGGCGATTTCTGCCGGAGCGACTGCCTCGCCAAAATTGACGCATGTGTACGTTGCGCGCTCGTTTTTGGCGGTCATCTGCCAAAACGGGTACTTGATGATGACGGGCGTGTTGCCGCCCACACCAAGCTCCAAGAACAAGATGCGCATATTGCTGTGGCGGCGCAGGAAATCTTGGTAACGGTCGGCCGCGGCATACCAGCCCTTATCCTGCACAAACGTATCGTCGGCGCGCAGGTTCATCGTGAGCGGGGAGCCGCAATGGGGGCAACGGGGCACTAGCGTAGAAGGAATGCGCAAGTCTTCTTGGGCGGCGACCATGTAATGTACGAGCTCTTCGTTGTCCCAAGTTTCCTGACAGCAGGGCTTGCTGCACTGGAATAGACCATAGTCGCCCTGCGTGTAAAAGAGTCGCTGTTTATCGAAACCGGCGCGTTGGAAGCAATGGTCTACGTTTGTGGTCAGCACAAAGTAATCTCGGTCGCGCAGCAGGCCCAAAAGCTGTTCGTAGATGGGCTTGGGTATGGGGTCATATCGGTTGCACATGATATAGCGGCTCCAAAATGCCCAGTATTCCTCGAGGGAGTCATAGGGGTAGAAACCGCCGGAGTACATGTCGGTAAAGCCGTAGCGTGCGGCGAAGTCGCCAAAGAGTTTCTCGAAGCGCTCTCCCGCGTAGGCGTAGCCAGCCGCGGTGGAAAGACCCGCGCCGGCGCCGATTATCACGGCGTCGGATGCATCGAGTGCGGCTCGGAGCTTAGCGATCTGCTTGGAGAAGGTCGCGGTAGATTGACTCGTCAGACGCGAGAAAAACATTGAAGATCACCTTAAGGTTGGGGTCGTTATGGTCTAGATGATGACGAACGGCATCGATGGCAACGCGCGCGGCGGCTTGTTGGGGATAGCCAAAGACGCCCGTCGAAATGCAGCAGAAGGCAAGCGTGTCGAGCTTTCGGCTCGTCGCTTCTTCCAGGCAGCTGGTGTAGCAACGGCGCAGTAGCAGTTCCTCGCGCGGGCCAGGCTTATGGTTGGGCACGATGGGACCGACGGTGTGGAAGATATGGCTGCTGGGCAGGTTAAAGGCTGGCGTGACCTTGACGCATGCGGTCGGTTCCTCATGCCCCTGTTTGCACATGAGGCCGGCGCATATTAGGCGCAGCTGCATGCCGGCGTACGTGTGGATGGCATTGTCGATGCAGTGGTGTCCCGGCACAAAACAGCCGAGCATTTGGCTGTTGGCGGCGTTGACGATGGCGTCGGCCTTAAGCAGCGTGATGTCGCCACGCCAGACGGCAATGCGATTGCAGTAGGGAAGCGTGCCGGCATCGGTTGCGCCGCCGCGCTCAACAAGCCGCTGCTGCAAGTAGACATTCTGGATATCGAGCACCTCTGTCGCGAGCGCTTCGGGCGACCGCACGTTCATAAGGGCCCTGAGCAAATCGCGCTGCTCGCTGGCTCCAGTGGGGACGGCAATGTCGCGTCCGTCCGGTCGCTCGTTGAGCAATGCGTCGATAAGCCAAATACGACGCTCGGCTTGATTCATGGCTGACCTCCTGTCCAATTGAGTTGGGCGTGTTTGACAGCAGTGTGCAACCCGGACCGCTTCTTCAAAAGAAGGCACAAAAAGGTAAGCGCCGTGGAGCGGTATGCCCCACGGCGCTCAATTTGCAAAAGCCCGTAGCTGCTAGGAGCTTCGCACAAGCTGCTGGTAGTCGGTGCCCCATTCCACAAGAGAATCGATGATGGGCATAAGGCTTTGACCCAGCTCGCTCAGCGCGTATTCGGTACGGATGGGCGTTTCGGGAATGACGGTGCGCGTGATAAGTCCCGCGGCATCCATTTCCTTTAGGTTTGACGAGAGCACCTTTTGACTGATGCCGGGAATAGAGCGATGTAGCGCGTTGAAGCCCAGGGGCTGCTCAATGAGCTGCTGGATGATATAGATTTTCCACTTGTTGCCAAAGAGCTGAAAACACGTAGCGACGGGGCAGGGAGGCAGTTCTTCTTTGGTGAGCATGGTAACCTCGCAATCGGGTAGGTTGCTTGCATTATCGCAGCTGCTGGCGCCCGCGACTACAACTTACTTTTTGGTAACTGGCTAATAGATTAGTGCCTTCTTTTGGGTGGGGTGCATTCCTCGCATGATGTGCTTAGGCGCAAAAGCGTCTACGTCCGGGCGGCTTCGCCCAGCCGCCCCCAATCGAAAGGAATTGCCATGTCCGAGAATCTCGAGAACGTTGCCGCCTTCGCTTCTTGCGGTACCTCCGATCCCGCGCCCGCCTGCCGCTCCGCCGATCCCAAGGCCGCGCCGGCCTGTGGCACCGCCTGCGGCTCCGCCGATCCCGCGGCTGCTCCTGCTTGCGGCTCCGTCGATCCTGCTGCCGCCCCTGCCTGCGGCTCCGCCGATCCCAAGGCTGCTCCGGCCTGCGGCACCGCTTGCGACGCTGCGGACGCTCAGTAGGCAATCGCAGGTGCGGGACTCATAATGGATGCTCAGACTTGTCTCAAGAAGATGCAGCTTGCCGGGACGCTCTCGCTGGCAACTGTGGACGAAAATGGCGCGCCGCAAATTCGCTGCGTGAGCGCTGTGCATTACGAGTCCTGCGCTGTCTACTTCCTCACGGCGCGCGGCAAGGAGATGGCCCGCCAGCTTATGGCCGATGGGCGTGTCCAAACGCTCGTTCACACGCGGTTTAACGAAATGATCCGCATGTCCGGCGTCGCCACTCCCGCCTTGGACTCCGAGCAAGTTTACTGGCGTGACGTTATTTATGCCGAGCAGCCGTATCTTGCCAACGTTTATCCCGGTGATACGCGTGATATCAACATTATCTTTAAGGTCGAAAACATCGTGCTCGACTACTTTAACCTGGGGGTCCGTCCAATTGAACGCGCCGTCTTTACCCTAGACGAGGACATGGCACCCGCGCCCGTTAAGGGTTTTCGCATTGATTCCGATGCGTGTATTGGTTGCGGTACCTGTCTTGAGCACTGTCCGCAGAAGTGCATCGAGCCGGGTGACTCGTATCGCATAGAGCCTGAGCACTGCTTGCACTGTGGCGCCTGTGAAGAGAATTGCCCCGTCGGCGCCGTTGAGCGCCTGTAGCCCAATACCGTCATCAATTTGAACATCGACCAAGGGAGTCCCACGATGCAAAAGCCCGCGTTTGCCTTCCAGTGGCATATTACGGATGAATGCGACCAGCGTTGCAAACATTGCTATATCTTCGCCAACGGTGCCTGCGCTGGTTTTAAGCGCATGCCGTGGGAGCAGATGGTCGAGGTCGTCGATCGGGCCCAGGCCCTCTGCGAGCGCATCGGACGTAAGCCGTACTTTTACGTTACGGGCGGTGACCCCATTCTTCATCCCGATTTTTGGCGCCTTGCCAAGCTTTTGCACGAGCGGGGTTTTATGTGGTGCGTGATGGGCAATCCGTTCCATCTGACCGACGAGGTCTGCGCCCGCATGAAAGAGTTGGGATGCCGCAAATACCAGCTCTCGCTCGATGGACTCGAGAAAACGCACGATTACTTCCGTAAGCCTGGTTCGTTTGCCGAGACCTTGCGTGCGATTGGGTGTCTTAAGCGCGCTGGTATCTGGGTTGCCGTTATGAACACGGTTTCGAGCATGAATGCCGCCGAGCTGCCGCAGCTCATTGACCTTGTGGCAAGCCTCGAAGTCGACGTGTTCGCTTTTGGACGATACTGTCCCACCTCGGGCCAAAAGCGCGATGAGTTCCATCTGGAGCCGCTGGAATATCGCGACGTGCTGCTGGCCGCGCAAGAGCGTATGGAGTTTCACCAGGCTGCGGGCTGCAAAACGTTCTTCCAGCTCAAAGATCACCTGTGGACGCTTCTTTTGTGGGAGCAGGGCAAATTCACCATCCCCATGAGCGCCAAGCCCGGCATGATCTACGACGGCTGCCATTGCGGTACGGGCCATATGACGGTGCTGCCTACGGGCGACGTCTATGCGTGCCGTCGCATGGAGAGCAAGGTGGGCAACGTTGCCGAGAACTCGCTCGAGGAGCTGTTCTTTTCGCCGCAGATGGAAGCAAAGCGCGACTTTAAAAAGTTCAAGAAGTGCTCCAAATGCGAACTTTTTGGCTGGTGCCGCGGCTGCCCCGCTGTGACGTATGGTTACACAGGCGATATGTACGAAGCCGATCCTCAGTGCTGGAAAGAGATCGAGGAATAGGATCGCCGTGTCATCGGGTAGCCGTTGGGGACGTTCTTAAACGACTACTCATTTAAGTGCGTCCCCAATGAGTGCTAGAGCAGGTTCTCCTGTACCCACGCGATGATGTCACTCGATTCGTAGAGCGGCTTGCCGTCGATGAATAGGCAGGGAACCTGGCGCTTTCCGCCGACGGCGATGAGCGTCTGCTCGGCATCGGAATCGGTCGAGATATTGCGCTCGGGAATGGTCACGCCGTTATCGGCCAAAAAGCGCTTGACCTTTATGCAATACGGACAGCCGGTCATAACGTACAGCTCGAGCTTGTGATCAGTAGCCATAGGTCTCCAATCGGTTGGGGTTTCGATTGAAATACCCAAAGCCGCCGCGGTCTATGCGCGCGTCAACGACGACTCGATCGCCTGAACCAGAAGCGCCGTGGCGCCGGCGCCGCAGGGCTTGTCGTAGTAGTCGATAAAGCGCTGATCGGCGAGGTAGCCGTGGGCGAGCCCCAGATATGCCTCGTCTTGGGGCTCGCTGCCCCAGTTGAGAGCTATCCATCGACGGTGCATTGCGACAAGCTTGCGCGCCTCGCTGCCTTCCGGTTCGCCGTCGCCCATGGCAATCGAGAGCTGACCCAGAATGGCACGCTCGAGTTCTTTCATGTCGTTCCATGTCTGGGGATCCATGTCCAGTAACGTTTCGTTTGCCGCATCGATAGCCTCATCGCCATAGCGCGCCCGTGCCTCGGCGCCGTAGCGCTCCTCGTTTTCCTGCACGGTACGCCAGCGCTCCAGTTGCGGCAGCACGGCACCCATGAGCGAGACGGCTTCGTCGAGCGACATGCCGGTGTTTTGTGCCAGCCGCGGGGCACAATCCTCGATCATGGCCTCCATCGTGGTCTCGTAGGTGTACTTGCCGTGGTCGTAGCACCACTTGCAGTAATGGTCGGTCGTGGCGCCCGTGGCGTCGGTGCCGCAGTCGTTGGGCGTGAGTATCATGCCGCAGCTCTGACAATAGTGCTCGGGCATTTCGAGCAGGTGGGACAGCGGCTCGCCGGTCACGGCGGCAATGAGCTTCATCATGTCGATGCCCGGTGTGACCTCGCCGCGCTCCCAACGGCTGACGGCTTGGCGTGTGACGAAGAGCTTGGCGGCGAGCTGCTCCTGAGTTAGGTGATGGGCGCGACGGACGGCAATGAGCTTTTCTGCGAAGGCCATAGCGGCTCCTTTCTGCTGGTTGATGGCTTTAAGCATACGCGGCGGCAGGCGCCCTTCCAAGCAACCGTTGGTTGCACGACAGGGGACCGCGGCGAAGAATTGCGCGCAACGTCCCACACCTCCATGCCGTACAATGACCGACATGGAACCTATCGCACACATACATACCGACCTGCCGCAGAAGTTCGGCATCCCGCGCAACAGCTTTTTGGCGCCTCACCTGCAGGGACGCATCGTTTTTGAGCCGGAATTTGCCTCCAACGCAGCGGTTGAGGGTCTGGACTCCTTCTCTCACCTATGGCTGCTCTGGCGCTTCGAAAACGGCACGCCCGGCGGCACGGCTAAGGATATTGCCGCCGATGCCAAAACGCAGGACAGGTCCGGCACCAACGCAAAATGGTCGAAAACCGTGCGTCCGCCGCGTCTGGGCGGAGCCGAGCGCGTGGGCGTGTTTGCCACGCGCAGTCCGTTTCGCCCTAATCCCATCGGGCTCACCTGCGTCAAGCTCGATCGTGTCGAGCTCACTGACGATGGTCCCATCATTCATGTGCTGGGGGCCGATCTGCGTGACGGCACGCCCATCTACGATGTCAAGCCCTACATTCCGTTTGCGGACTGTCACCCGGATGCGACCGGCGGCTGGATTGAGGATGCGCCGTGGCAAGAGCTCGACGTCGAGTTTCCGCAAGCGCTGCAGGATATGGTCCCGCCCGCAAAGATTTCTGGCTTGGTTGAGGTTCTTCACCAGGATCCGCGCCGCGCGGGCAGCAAGCACGAGCCAAACCGCATTTACCATTTGGCTTACGCTGGGCTCGACATATCGTTTACGGTCGACGGAACCAGGTTGACGATAACCGCCATCACCGACGCGCAAGACTAACCAGCCATTCGTCCGCACCCGTCAAATTAAGCGCCAAGCCCCATGCCAAAACCGCCCGCGCTGGTGGACAATAACGCCTACCAAAACAATCCGCTTTGCACGGGAGCTCAGCATGAAATACGACTTTACCTCGCTTATCGACCGCCACGGAATGGACTCCATCGCCGTTGACTCCTGGGGTGAGATTCCCGGTATGGCTCCGAACGCACCCGACGAGGGCTTCGACCGCATCCCCATGTGGGTAGCGGACATGAACTTTGCCACGGTGCCCACGGTTCAGGAGCACATCATTCAGCGCGCCCAGCATCCCATGTTTGGCTATTTCGATCCGCGCGACGAGTACTTTGACCGCATCATCGAATGGCAGAGCCGTCGCAACGGCGTTGAGGGCTTGGCGCCGGAGCATATCGGCTACGAAAACGGTGTGCTGGGCGGTGTCGTGTCGACGCTGCGCGCGTACGTCCAGCCGGGCGATGCGGTGCTGGTCCACAGCCCCACCTACATCGGCTTTACCAAGTCTATCGAAGCCGCGGGCTATCGCATTGTCCACAGCCCGCTTAGGCTCGACGACCAAGGCGTGTGGCGTATGGACTTTGAGGACATGGAGCAAAAGCTCGCCCAAAACCACATCCATGCCGCGGTGTTCTGCTCGCCGCACAATCCCTGCGGCCGCGTATGGGAGCGCGATGAGATCGAACGCGCCATGGACATCTATCGCCAGCACGATTGCGTGGTGATATCGGACGAGATTTGGTCCGATATCATCCTGCCGGGTCACAAGCATATCCCGACGCAGTCGGTGAGCGAGGATGCCCGCATGCGCACGGTTGCCCTCTACGCGCCCAGCAAGACGTTTAACCTGGCGGGCCTGGTCGGCAGCTACCACATCATCTATAACGAGACGCTGCGCGACCGCGTGTGCGCCGTGTCCAACAAGACCCACTACAACGAGATGAATGTCCTCTCCATGCATGCGCTTATCGGTGCCTACCAGCCGCAAGGCTACGAGTGGGTTGATGAGCTCAACCAGGTGCTTGCCGGTAATATCGAGTACTTCTGCAGTTACGTGGACGAGCATTTTGAGGGCGTGTCCTATTCGCGCCCGCAGGGCACGTACATGGTGTTCCTGGACTGCACCGAGTGGTGTCGCGAGCATGGCCGCGATATTCAGTGGTTGCTCGACGAGGGGGCGCGCGTGGGCGTGGGGTATCAGGACGGCCGTCCGTTCCACGGACCCTGCCACATTCGCGTGAATCTGGCGCTGCCGCTTTCGCGGGTAAAGGAGGCGTGTGAGCGCCTGGACCGCTACGTTTTTGGGGTATAGGGGACGCTCGATTCGAGTGCTGCCCCATGTGCCCACGCCGTCAAAATGCGTGGGCACATGGGGCGCAGAGGGTAGCGAGCGCGTTTTCCGCATTCGCTACTTTTCATGAATCTGCTTGCCGCAAAGATGTTCAATCGAAATCTCGTAGAGTTGGACGCCCTTTATGTCTTTGGCGATCTCCTCCTCGACTTCTTCGGCAGAAGGGTAGTACTTAATCGCGAGCTGACGGACTTTGTCCTCGATAAACGCGGGCGCTTCATCTACCAGGCGACAACGACCAAAGACAACGGTACTCATAACGTAGGGAGCCCAGTCGCCGTCTTTGTACCACTCGTTGCCGTAAACGGTAAAGCAGACTTTATCATCATGCCTGAGTGAATCGACCTTGTGGCCAGCCTTGGCGCCATGGAAATAAATCTTGTCGTGCTCGGCGTCAAAGAAGTAGTTGACGGGAATGGCATAGGGGTAGCCATCATCGCCATTGACGGCAAAGACGCCGCGCTTGCAGGTAGCGAGCAGTTCGCGCGCTTCCTCGTCGGCGATGGCGCGTTTCTTTCGACGTAAGGGCCTAAACATCGTTGGCTTCCTTTCTGCTGCGCATGGTGGTTGAGCACAAACTATAGCGAAACAGCCCCTTTTTTCTTGATACAGGCGAGTATGTTTTTGAGCTTGTTAAAGTCGAGCGGTTTGGGCAGATGGGCGTTCATGCCGGCGTCGTGTGCCGCCTTGGCGTCTTCGGCAAAGGCGTTGGCGGTGAGCGCGATGATGGGGATGTCGGCCGCATCGGCCTTTTCGCTCAGGCGGATCGCGCGGGTTGCCTCGTAGCCGTCCATGCCCGGCATCATGATGTCCATTAGAATCGCATCGAAGCTACCCGCGGGACGGCCAACGTATAGGTCGACCGCTTCGTTGCCGTCGGCGGCGCGAGTTACGACGATGCCCTCGCTTTCGAGCAGAGCCTGGGCAATCTCGGCATTGAGCTCGTTATCTTCTGCCAAAAGGACGTTCATGCCGGCGAGCGAGCAGCTGCTTACCTGCGTGTCTGCACATTCTTTTATCTGAGGGTTCTTGTCGATATCGAGCGGAATCCGGACGTCAAACGTACTCCCCACGCCAACCTCACTCGAAATCTCAATCGTGCCGCCCATCATATCGATGAGCGATTTGACGATAGACATGCCAATGCCGGTTCCTTGGAACTTGCTGCGCGCATCGTCGCCTTCCTGGGCAAACGGCTCGTAAATGTGTGCCAAAAACTCGGATGTCATACCAATGCCGGTATCCGAGACGCTAAAGCAAAACACGGCGTGCTCGTCGTCGACCGGTTTGATGGTCGATGAGAACGTGACGGTGCCTCCGTGCTTGTTGTACTTGATGCTGTTGTCGAGCAGGTTGACAAGGATCTGCCGAATATGGGTGGGGCTGCCGATCATATATTGGTCGACAGCGTAGGGCTCGCTGGTGTCGAGCATGGTTATGCCGCGGTCCGATGCGCGGAGCTTGCACAGTACGAGCGCATTGTCGCACAGCTCTTTAAGGTTGAATGATTCGTGCTCGAGCGTCACTTTGCGCTCCTCGATCCTGCCCATCTCGAGGATATCGTTGATTAGCGAGAGCAGGTGATTGGCGGCAACGCGCGCCTTGGCGCGGCTTTCGCGGGCGACCTGCATGTCGCCTTCTCTCAATTCCTCAATTTCGATAAGGCCCAGGATGCCGTTGAGCGGCGTGCGGATGTCGTGGCTCATGCGCGTGAGGAAAGCGGTTTTGGCGGTGTTGGCGGCATCGGCTTTCTGCCGTTCCTCCTGTGCGCGGTAAAGCGACCAGACAAGGATGACGATGCCGGTGAGCAAAATGCAGATGACGACTGCCGCAATGACGATGCGGTTGCGGTAGAGAAGTCGGAACGCATCCGATTCTTGCGCCGAGTACGATGTGGGGAAATAGCTGTTTGCAGAGAGCGATTCACCTGCATTGACGATGCCCTTATTGATGATTCCCAGCAGCTCGGGCTTGCCGCGCGAAATTAAACACGATAGTTGCGCCGTGTTGGTGAGTTCCTGTGTTTCGAAATCCTCGATGTCGTAGATGTCGCGGAGAGTTTCCAGGCGCGTGCTGGGGACAATGATGCAACGTGCCTTCCCCTCATTGAGGGCTTTGAGCACCTCGCCGTCATTCGAATACTCGGTTACCGTTGCGTTCGGAAAGAGACTTTCGAGCTCAAAACGGTTAACGATTGTGCTCTTTGTACAAGCGATGTTCTTAAGGTCTCTGTTCAGGTTTTTGCCACTGTGAATGGCGGTCAGCGAAACCGTTCCCATCGAGTTTGACTGGATGACCCCTGTCTGCTCGGCGAGCCAGTAGTCGCGAAACAACGGCAGGGCGACATCGATGGTTCCGTTGGAAAGGGCTTTGATCATTTGCTTGTTGTTCGAGAGTGCGATTGTTTTGACCGTAATGCCAAACTTGTCGTGCAACGTCGTTGCAAGCGAGGCGAGCGACCCTTCCATCTCGCCGTCGTCATTTTGCGTACAGTAGGGAAGTTGGTTTTTAAGATAGCCGAGCGTGATGGTATTGCCGTTTTCTTTGAGCCAGGTGGTCTCGGTACCGGTGAGCGATGACGAGCCACTGTTTTGGGTCGAGTAACTCGATTTGACTTCCTCGTTATAGCGCGGGTTATCGCGGGCGATGGTCGTCATGGCGGCGTTGATGTCGTTCATCAGGTCAGGGCGGCTTTTGGGAACGGCAAAATAGTAGTCGCTCGAGCCTACGTAGAACATGGGTGACGCATCGGGCGACGAAATGGTGTCGTTCATGATGACGGCGTCGACCTCGCCGTCTGCAAGCGCCTCAAAGAGGGCACTGCCGGTGTCGATTTCTTTATAGGTGCAGGTAACGCCTTCGTCGGCGAGCCACTGCTGGCCGACGATAGTTTGCATAACGCCAGAGTTGCAGCCGATGGTGAGGCCTTGGAGCGCCTGGGGGTCACCCTTGGCCAGGTCGTCGCGGTCGGGCCTGGCGTAGATGTAGTAGCGCTCGGTGCCCTCGGGGTTCGAGGAAAAGAGCAGCTTCTGCTCGCGTTCTGCCGAATGCGAGATGTTGGGCATGAGGTCGATTTCGCCTGCCTCGAGCATGTCCATAAGCTCGGAGAAGGTGCCGCTAACGTATTCGTATCGCCAGCCCTTTGTGTAATACGAGAGGGTCTGGAGGTACTCGTAGCCCCATCCCGAGAGTCGCTCGCCCGGTATGCCTTCCTGGAAGCCTTTGTTGTTGACGAGCCAGCCAACGCGGACCGTCTTGACCTGCTGGTCGGAGTCGGCGGCAAAGGCGGGGGCGGGCATGACGGCGCTCAGTACGGCGAGCGCGGCAAGCGCGACGGCCAGGGTGCGATATAGAGCCAAACGAAGGACGGCGGAAGGTTTC
The DNA here is from genome assembly GCA_937949355.1 of uncultured Collinsella sp. Taxonomy (GTDB): domain Bacteria; phylum Actinomycetota; class Coriobacteriia; order Coriobacteriales; family Coriobacteriaceae; genus Collinsella. The sequence goes on from CALEDY010000108.1 coordinate 45,798, forward strand.
ACATGAAATCCTATCGAGTCGAGACGATATCACATAAGGATACCAGCTCAACCTGCCCACTCAGCCACCGCACCGCTAAACGGTCACTCCCGGCAGTTGGGGACAGTTCCTTTCTGCCGGCAGTTGTAGTCATTGGGGACGTTCTTAAATGACTAGTCAAACAAGAACGTCCCCAATGACTAGTTCCGTTTGCGGGGGAGGCGTGGGACAATACCGAGCGAATGTGATTGGGCGTCTGGGAAAAGGGGTCGCGATGAACAAGTTGAGGACGCTTGCCGACGTGTTGCGCCAGGCTGGCTTTGCGCGCATCACGGGCCTGTTCCTTATCTTCTATCTGCTGTGCTCGACGGCTGTCTGGCTGTCCGAGCCCACGACCCTTACGTTTGGCGACGGCCTCTGGTTTAGCTTTGAGACCGTATCGACGATCGGCTTCGGTGATATCCCGGCCGAGACGCCGGTTGCCCGCGCGATTACCGTTGTCCTGAGCGTCATCAGCATCTTCTACATCGCCATGCTCACGGGCGTGGCGGTGAACTACTGCAACACGCTCATCAAGATGCGCCAAAAGGACACCATGGCGCGCTTTATGGATGATCTGGAGCATTTGGAAGAGCTCGATCGTGACGAGCTTGCCGATCTATCGCGCCGTGTGCGCGAATATCGCCGACGCCAACGCTAGAGGGGGCGCTGCGCGTCACGACGAGGGGGACTGAATATGAATATCACGGTATACCTGGGCGCCAGCGTCGGTAACGACCCAGCGTTTCTGCCTGCAGTGCAAGAGCTGGGCAACTGGATTGGCTCCAACGGGCACGCGCTGGTATACGGCGGGTCCAAATCGGGCCTGATGGGCGCTCTTGCCGATAGCGTACTCGAGGCAGGTGGACACGTGACGGGTGTTGAACCGAGCTTTTTTATCGAGGCCGAGTTTCAGCACGATGGCATCGACGACCTTATCGTGACGAGCGGCATGACCGAGCGTAAGGCCAAGATGATCGAGCTCGGCGACGCGTTCATCGCCTTCCCGGGCGGTACGGGCACGCTCGAGGAGATTGCCGAGGTCATGTCCGCTGTGTCGTTGGGGCATCTCGATGCGCCGTGCATCCTGTACAACCTCGGGGGCTACTACAACGACCTCAAGGCGTTGCTCGAGCATATGATCGATAAGGGCCTATCGAGCCCGCAGCGCCAGCAGGGGATTTACTTTGCCGATAACCTGCACCAAATCGCATCGATTATCGACAACTAGGCCTCGGGCCTGCCGCGCGTGCGGCGCCCAACGGTGTCGTTCGCGGCGCAGATGGTTAGCCCGCCCGCGCCGTGCCCGCCCTACAATAAAACGTAACTATGTCGACTTTGACCGCGGGAGGACCCGATGGATAACCTTGCCAAACCCACAAACCGCGCGCTGTTTTTAGTTAGCGTTGCCGTGACCGGTGCGTTCGCAGGTGCCGCGGTCTGGCTGTTCTTTTTCGCGATGGAGCACGGCATCGACTATCTATGGACCGAGATTCCGCACGCGCTGGGCGTCGCTTCGCCCGAGCTTGCCAGTGGCCCGTTTGGCTTTTTGCCGTACCCGTTTTTTGTCTGCCTGCTGGGCGGCCTGCTGATCGGTCTGTACGAAAAGCTTACGGGCACCAAGACCGATGACCTCAACCAGGTGATGGCTAAGGTTAAGCAAGACGGGCGCTACCCGTATGACAACCTGGGCAAGCTTTCGCTCGCGGCGTTGCTGCCGCTGCTGTTTGGCGGAAGTATTGGACCGGAGGCCGGCCTGACCGGTGTTATCGCGGGTCTGTGCAGCTGGGTTGGCGACCGCATGCGTCGCTTCGGCGCCGAGTTTAGGGAGCTTACGCTGCTGGGTACCCAGGCCGCGTTGACGGCGCTCTTTACCGCGCCCGTCTTTGGCTTTGTGGCACCGCTTGCCGGTAGCGCCGACGGCCAGGGCGAAGACGCCGACGATGAGTCCACGTCCGGCGAGATCACCATCAGGCTGCCCAAGGCGCAAAAGACCGTGGTTTACGGCATCGCGATTGCCGGCGGCCTGGGCACCTACCTGCTGCTCGGCCAGCTTATGGGCGGCGGCATGGGTATGCCGAGGTTCGAGGCTGCCGTGGTGGGCAACCTGGAGCTTACCTGGCTCATTCCTCTGTCGCTGATTGGAACAATCTGCGGCTGGCTGTACTTTGTCTCTGAGCACGCGAGCGAAGCGTTTGCCCGTGCCATAGGAGAGCGTCCTGTCGTTAAGGCAATGCTGGCTGGTCTGGCGCTCGCCATCTGCGGCACGGTCCTGCCCTACACCATGTTTGCCGGCGAGACCCAGGCCGACGTGCTCATGGAGACCTATCTGACCATCCCCGCCGGTGTGCTTATCGCGACCGGTCTGGTCAAGGCCATGCTGACGCCCGCCCTCATCAACCTTGGTTGGCGCGGCGGTCACTTCTTCCCGGTTATCTTCTCGGGCGTAAGTCTGGGCTATGGCCTTGCCATCCTCACCGGCGCCGATCCGGTCTTTTGCGTTGCCGTCTGCACGGCATCGACGATGGGTGCGGTCATGCGTCAGCCGGTCATGGTTGTGGGCCTGCTGCTCATGTGCTTCCCGCTCAAGGGTATCGTCTGCATGATCATCGCCGCCGTCATTGCGGCAGGCATTCCGCTGCCCAAGCCGCTGCGCAAATAGCGCGGTTAATCGCGAGTCAACTCCAGGGGTACGAGATGATCCTGTACTTTAGCGCGACAGGGAACAGCGAGCATGTGGCGCGTCGCATTGCGGCGGCGACGGACGACAGGGTTATGTCGATTGAGCGTTTTGATGCCGAGGCCTTTCGCCTTGCCTTGGCGGAAGGTCCCCGCCAACTGGGATTTGTTGCTCCGGTGTATGCCTGGGGTCTGCCGACACCGATGATCGAGTTTTTGAAGACTGTCGACCTATCGGTTGCTGCCGGCACAAAGGGCGGCGAGCGCCCCTATACGTTCTATGTCTCGACATATGGTTCGACGACCGGGCAATCGGCCAAGTTCGCCCGCGATCTGCTACACGAGCGTGGGCTCGAGTTAGATGCGGCGATGAGCGTCAAGATGCCCGATACCTGGACGCCTGTTTTCGACCTGTCTGATCCTCAAAAGGTTGAGGGTATCAATAGAGCTGCCGAGGCGCAGATTGATGCCGTGATCGAGGCGGTGCGGGCGCGCCGCACGGGCAACATGATGTGCCATCGCGTGCCTCTGTTTGCATCGTGCGCGTATCACGCAATTGGGCTGCCGCGCATGCAACAGACGAGCAAGTTTGCCGTCGATGCCGATCGCTGCATCGGCTGCGGCCTGTGTGCCAAGCGCTGCCCCATGGCGGCGATTGAGATGCGCGACGGCCTTCCCGTCTGGACAAAGCCGGAGTGCGCCGCCTGCCTTCGTTGCCTGCACTGTTGTCCCAAATTTGCCATCTCGCACGGTAAGCGCACGGCATCCCACGGTCAGTACAGGCATCCCAAGCCAGGTGTGAGGATGTAGCGGCTGCTGGCCGCGCTACTTCCAAACTGCGAGCGCGGCGGTGCCCAGTACGATGAGGGCGAGACCGATGGCGCTGCGTCGTGAGAGTTTTTCGTTGAATGCCAGGCGCGCAAATAGTACTGATACGACAATCGATAGTTTGTCGATCTGCACCACGACGCTCACCTGGCCTGTGGCGATGGCGTAGTAATAGAGCAGCCACGATGCTCCGGTCGCGATGCCCGATGTTGCGAGAAATACGAGTTCGTAGCGGTCTACGTGCACGGCTTGGCCCATCTTGCCTTTAGCTGCCACGATTGCCCATGCCATAACCAGTACCACACAGGTACGGATTGCCGTGGCCAGGTTGGACTCGACGCCTTCGATGCCAACCTTGGCAAGGATGGACGTGAGCGCTGCGAACACGGCGGCGCCGAGGGCGTAAGCGAGCCAGGTCCGGTCTTGCTGCTGCTCGGGTCCGGCAGACTGCTTCTTCTCGATCATTAAAAACGTGCCGAGGGTGATGACAGCGGTTCCCACGAGCTTAACCGCAAGGTTGCTCGTCTCGCCAAAAAGCACGATGGCGATCAGTGCGGCGAGTACGGTGCTCATCTTGTCGACCGGTACGACCTTATTGACGTCTCCGATGCCCAACGCCTTAAAGTAACAGATCCACGAAGCACCGGTAGCGAGTCCCGAGAGGACGAGAAAGAGCCAAGATCTGGGTTCGATGCTGCCGATGGTTCCAATGGATCCAGAAATGCCCGCCATTGCCCAAGCGAAAACGAGCACCACGCAGGTGCGAATGGCCGTCGCGACATCGGAGTCGGTCTGCTTGATGCCGCATTTGGCCAGGACAGATGTGATGCCGGCAAAGAAAGCCGACACAAATGCTGCTGCGACCCACGACACGGGTGAAATGCCTCCCCAAAGGACAACCGCGCCAGATTTACGGCGCTCGTCCGATGATACCGTCCCGCCATGAAGCTTTGATATCGCTGTGGTGAGACAGGGGCCATAGTTCGAGAGGGCATTTGGTTAAGGCTCGAATCGAAGGTGAATGGTTTTCCGCGAAGTGAACGAGTAAATCTGGACCCCTGGAACATGCACACTTTTTTCGAACAAAACTGCAGGATTCTTAGACAAAAACCGCAGGAATTGAGTCCTTAAAAATGTCGATGCTACAGGGCACTGTTTTTACTCGTTCACTTCTCGGAAAAGTATTCACCTTCGATATGCTGACGGTGTCTTTTTGGTTGCCAAGAACTAGACGGCCTGCTGTGAGGGGCGGTGGTGACGCTATGCCGCCTTGTTTCATTGAAAAAATAAGCGGGGTACCACCTAAGCTTTTTTAGCTGTCGATTACAGATCGCGTACTCGATAAACCTTGGTGCTGACAGCGCAGCTGATTGCACATAGTGCGAGCGCCAGTACTGCAATTCCTGCACACAGACAGCCAAGGACGGCGGGATCGGGACTCGCTCCGGCAATCGACATGAGCCAGTTGCTGATGGGGTTGGAGGAGCTCAGCATTGCCATGGTGCCGCAGCCAAGCAGGGCAAACAGGCCGACGGAAAGGCGCAGCGCCTCCATATGGCCAAATCGAAAGAAAATCGGCTGTGCCAAAAACACCATCATGAGGGAGATGAGCATCGATGCCGCCGAGGCGGTTGCGATTTCAAAGACCGTCTGGCCTGTCGAAGGAATGCCCACGTGATCGAAGAACGGAAGGGCGAGGATGTTCAGAAGCGTAGCCGCGCATGCCATGACGGCTGAGAAGGCAATAATGCACAGGTAGCGTGCACAGACGATGTCCTTGCGCGAAAACGTCAGCGTCGCCCGATAGCGCTCCCAACCGTTTTGGTTATCGTAGCCAGCCAGCGAGTTCATGATAATGATGGGTGACATGGCGCTGACGGCACAGGTGCCGGCGCTCATGCCAGAATCGCCGTCTGTCGCGTTGGCAAGGGTCAGCACGACGAATATAAACAGGCCGACGCCGGCAATGCTCGGGAGAAACGAGCGTGCGATGGCGGTCTCGGACTTAAAGGCGCGTTTCATTTGGAGGCTCCTTTCAGCGTAAGGCGCAGGTAATCATCGATGGAAATCCGATCGCAGGGGATCTCGGGAAAGGCCTCGAGTGCTTCGCGGCGATTGGGGACCAGCACGTCAACGCTGTAGGCATGACGAGTGGCGCGGGCGCCTTCGACGCATGCCATCAGCTCGGCAGCTTGCGCCTGAGTGCAGTGGGCGATGCCGGCGCGGTCGGTAATGTCCTCGCGCGGCATATCAAAAACGATCGAGCCGTCATCGATGCAGACGACGCGGTCTGCGGCACGTTCAAGATCGGATGTAATGTGGCTCGAGAACAATATGCTGCGCTGCCCGTCGGCGACAAAGGCGAGCAGCTCATCGAGCAGCTCCTCACGCGCCATGGGGTCGAGGCCTGCCGTGGCTTCGTCCAGGATGAGCAGCTCGGCCTTGTGACTGAGCGCGCATGCAAGCTGCAGCTTCATGCCCATGCCGCGGGAGAGGTCCTTGACCTTTGCCTTGGGGTCCAGGCCAAACCGGTCGATGAGGCCAGCAAACGTTTCGTGACTCCACGTGGGGTACGCTGGGCTAACGAGCGCTTCAACTTCCGCTACCTTGAGCGTGGAAGGGAAGGGACACGTGTCCAGCACGAGTCCGATGCGAGAGCGCACGCGACGTTGTTGTTCGTCGGACGCGTTGGCATCGCAGCGCTGCCCAAACAGGCGCACCTCGCCAGCATCGAGCTTAATAAGCCCGAGCGCGGCGCGGATGGTCGTTGTTTTGCCGGCGCCGTTTGCTCCCACAAAGCCAACGATCTGACCGGGCTCCACGGCGAGTGTGACATCGCGCAGCGAAAAGCGGTCGCTTACACGGCGTGAGACACCTTTGAGTTCTAGCAAGTTTTGCATGGTATAGCCTTTCTTGCAGATGGCTACTGCATGGTTTCGGGGGCTACCAGGTCGAGCATCTCGTGCAACTTATCGCGCGTGACGCCCAGGGCTTCTGCCTGTGTCGATGCCTGCGCAAGCAGCTCTTCGACATGGCAGAGCTGGTTTTCGCGCAAGAGCTCTTGGTTGCCCTCGGCGACAAAGCAGCCTTTGCCCTGCACGGTGCAGATAAACCCGAGCTGCTCCAAGTCGGCGTAGGCACGTTTGGTGGTGATGACGCTCACGCCCAGGTCGCTGGCGAGTGCACGAATGCTGGGGAGTTTGGCCCCCGCGGCGAGTGCACCCGATAGGATCTGGGCCTTGACCTGCGAGGATATCTGCTCGTAGATGGGCTTGTCACTCGAATTGGATAGGATAATGTCCACAGCGGCTCCTTAGCTGATGGGCTACACGTGTATATAACCGGTAAACACAGTATATATACACTATGTACAGTTATGCAAGAGGGAAATCAGGATGGCCGGCGACCGTTTGTCTCGATCTGTAACAGGTAGAAGTTCAAAACCCGTCTAGATGTTACAGATCGAGACAAACTGCTGCAGAGTGCCGCCGCCGACCGGTATCCAAGCCCCAACTGATGAATTTGTCCTGATAGGCGCCCTGTCGCAGCATTTCGCGGCTACAATAGACGGGTTACATCGACGTAATGCATATAGAACGCAAGAAAGGATCCGCATGGCAAGCCTGTCGGATGAAATCTCGTCGCGCCGCACATTCGCGATTATTAGCCACCCGGACGCCGGTAAGACCACGCTTACCGAGAAGCTGCTGCTCTATACCGGCAGCATCCAGACCGCCGGTTCGGTCAAGGGCAAGAGCTCGGCCAAGCACGCCGTCTCGGACTGGATGGACATCGAGAAGGAGCGCGGCATCTCCGTTACCTCCTCGGTACTGCAGTTCACCTACAACGGCGCCTGCGTCAACATCCTCGATACCCCCGGCCACCAGGACTTCTCGGAGGATACCTACCGTACCCTCATGGCCGCCGACGCCGCGGTCATGGTCATCGACGGCGCTAAGGGCGTCGAGGCCCAGACCAAGAAACTCTTTAAGGTCTGCACGCTGCGCCATATTCCCATCTTCACCTTTGTAAACAAGCTCGACCACGAGGCTCGCGATCCGTTTGAGCTCATGGAAGAGATCGAGAACGTCCTGGGTATCAACACGTATCCCATGAACTGGCCCATCGGCAGCGGCCGCAACTTCCGCGGTGTGTTCGATCGCCAGACCCGTCGCGTCATCGCCTTTGAGGGCGACGGCCACGCCAACGCCACCAAAAAGGTTGCCGAGGTCGAGGCCGAGCTGGGCGATCCTTCCATGGACGAACTCATTGGCGAGGAAAACCACAAGAACCTGATGGACGACATCGAGCTGCTCGATGGCGCCGGTGACGAGCTCGACCTGGATGCCGTGGCCTGCGGCAAGCTGAGCCCGGCGTTCTTTGGCTCGGCGCTCACCAACTTTGGTGTGGAGCCCTTCCTTAAGGAGTTCCTGCGCCTGGCCCCGACGCCGCGCGCCTACACCGATACGCTCACCAGCGAGCCGGTCGATCCCTGCCGCGACGACTTTAGCGGCTTCGTCTTTAAGATCCAGGCAAACATGGACAAGAACCACCGCGACCGTATCGCCTTTGTGCGCATCTGCTCGGGCAAGTTCGAGCGCGGCATGGATGCCTTCCATATGCAGGGCAACCGCAAGCTCAAGCTGGCTACGGGCACCTCGATGATGGCCGACGACCGCGCCATCGTGGACGAGGCATACGCAGGCGATATCGTGGGCCTGTTCGACCCGGGCATCTTTAGCATCGGCGATACCGTGTGCTCCGGCAAGCACCACGTGCAGTACCCGCAGATCCCGACGTTCGCGCCCGAGATGTTTGCCCGCATCACGCAGGTCGATACGCTCAAGCGCAAGCAGTTCGTGAAGGGCATGGAGGAGCTTGCCCAGGAGGGCGCCATCCAGATCTTCCGCGAGCTGGGCGCCGGCATGGAGAGCGTTATCGTCGGCGTGGTCGGCGTGCTGCAGTTTGAGGTTCTCGAGCGCCGTCTGAAGGCCGAGTATCGCGTCGAGGTTCGTCGCCAGCCGCTGCCCTATACCGACATCCGCTGGATTCAGAACGACCCCGATACCATCGATATCCCGAGCCTGTCGCTCACGCGCGACACGTTGCGCGTCGAGGACATGCGCGGCGGCAAGCTGCTGCTGTTCACGAGCCCGTGGAACGTGGACTGGGCAACCGACCACAACCCCGACCTGATCCTGTCGGAGTTTGGCAACGTAACGTTTTAGCGTATCGGCGCGGTGGCCTTACGGGGCTGCCGCGCCGCTTGCTTGCCTGCCGCCGGCGGAGCGGCTATCATACCCACCGTCGCCTCAAGACCGGGGCGGCCGAGCAGTTCGGGTCCGATATCCTGCTCGTTAAACCTAAAACCAAAGGAGTACATAATGATCAAGAAGGTCATGGAGGACTACAAAGTCCTGTTGCGGAGCATTCCCGCGGCAACGGTTTCGCTGTTTATCGTGAGCGTTATCATGATGAACCTGCTGGCCAACAAAGAGCTCATCAGCCTGCCGTATCTGGCACTCGACTGCGGCTTTGTGGTGAGCTGGGTCTCGTTTTTGTGCCAGGACATGATCTGCAAGCGCTTTGGCGCCAAGGCATCCATCAAAATCTCTATCCTCGCGCTGCTGGTTAACCTGGCCGTGAGCCTGTGCTTTTGGCTGTGCTCGCTCACGCCCGGCATGTGGGGCGCCTACTACGACACCGGCATGATCGAGGTCAACACTGCCCTCAACGCCACCATCGGCGGCACCTGGTACGTGGTGTTTGGCTCGTCGCTGGCTATGCTTACCTCTGCCGTGGTCAACTCCACGCTCAACCAGTCGCTCGGCCGCATGCTCAAAAAGAATAACTTTGCGAGCTTTGCCTTCCGTTCCTATGTGTCCACGGGCATTGGCCAGTTTATCGACAACCTGGTCTTCGCCATTGTGGTGAGCCACACGTTCTTTGGCTGGACGTGGGTGCAGGTGTTTATGTGCTCGCTGACCGGCGCTATCGCCGAGCTGCTGTGCGAGGTCTTCCTGAGCCCCGTGGGCTACAAGGTCGTGCGCAGCTGGGAGCGCGAGAACGTGGGTGCCGAGTACCTCGAGCGTCACGCAACTGCCTAAGGAGCCACCATGCAGGTTTTGATCACGGGCGCCTCGGGCGGCATTGGAGCCGCATGTGTGCAGCGATTTTTGGATGAGGGCCACGAGGTGGTGGGTTTCGACCTGCTGCCGGCCACGGTCGAGCATGAGCACTACCGCCACTTGATTGTGGACGTCCGTGAGCCGAACACGTTTCCGGACGACCTGCAGCCTCGGGTGATCGTGAATGTCGCCGGCACACAGGACTCGGCCGACGACATTGCGGCCAACCTGACGGGCACGATCAACGTGACCGAGCACTATGCCTTTGTGGGGGAGGGCCTAGCCGCTAAGCCGGCGCCGGCCATTCGCTCTGTGGTCAACGTGGGCTCGGCGAGCGGACACACGGGGTCGGAGTTCCCTGCATACGCGGCTAGCAAGGGCGGCATTATCGCCTATACCAAGAACCTTGCGAATCGTCTGGCGCCGCAGGCCATCGCCAACAGCGTGGACCCGGGCGGCGTCATCACGCCGCTCAACCGTTGCGTGATGGAAGACGAGCACCTGTGGGCCCAGATTATGGAGCTCACCCCGCTCAAGCGCTGGGCAACGGCGCAAGAGATCGCCGAGTGGATCTACTTTGTGGGCGTGACTAACCGGTTTATGACCGGACAGAGCCTGCTCATCGATGGCGGCGAGGCCGGCCGCACGCAGTTTATCTGGCCCGAGTAATAAACGCGCCCGATGGCAAAAGCCGTCGGGCGCGTTTTTGCATCAAGGCATCAATTTAAAAGTCAACTTTAGCTGGCCTTTATCTTCGTAAAGCCCCTTTGAGCTGGTAAAATTACCCACTAAACAGAACAAGGGGGTAAGTTGGGGCTATTCGGTTCACACGAGAGGCGCGACGCGGACCGGGCGCGCCAGCTTTTTGAGACGGCGCTTGCAGAGCAGGGGCTCAATGTTGGGTTTGTTTTGCGCGCCAGCGACTGCCTTCCTCTGTACATCACTCCCAATTTTGAGCGTGTCTTTGGCGTGTCGCCGGAGCGGTATCGCGACGATATCGAGACGCTCTACCGCTATATTCCCGATGACGACCGCGTTCGCATGCAGCGACAGGTGAGGGATTGGGACCACGCGGCACCCTTGGATCTAATCTGTTCCTACAACGGTCCTGGGCAGGAAAAGCCGCTCAATATCCGCTTCTCGATCGCACTCGTTCAGAACGCGACGCAGTATCTCATCACGGCGGTCGACGTGACCGCCGAAACCGCGCGCATTGCTAAGGCGGAGTCCGAGCGCGACCGTGCGGTTGAGACCGCCAACGCACGTACGGACTTTATGAACCAGATGAGCCACGAGATCCGCACGCCACTCAACGGTATCGAGGGTATGATTTCGCTTGCCCGTGAGCACCATGCGGACGAGTCGCGCCTGATGGATGACCTGTCGCGCGCTTCGCAGCTCTCGGCGTACCTGCTGTCCCTTATCAACGACATGCTCGACATGAGCCGCCTGAACAGCGGCCGTGTCCGAATCGATGAGGCGCCGTTCGACATGCGCCTGTTTGCCGCTGAGCTCGAGCGCATGTTTACCTCGCAGGCTGCCGATAAGGGGCTCAAGTATTCAGTTGCGCTCGAGGATTGCGAAAACGTCTTTGTGGTGGGCGACCGCATGCGCCTGTCGCAGGTCGTTATCAACTTTATCTCCAACGCGCTCAAGTTTACCGAGAGCGGCGGTAGCGTTGCCGTCAGCATTCGCGAGATGTATCGCTCGGAAAACGGCGTGAGCTTTATGCTGCGCGTACGCGATACGGGCAAGGGAATGGACCCGCGCTACATCAGCAAGATCTTTATGCCGTTTGAGCAGGAGGACCGCACCATTGCGCGTCGCTACGGCGGAACGGGCCTGGGCATGGCCATTACGAACGCGCTCGTCGACCTTATGGGCGGCGAGATCGTCGTGGACACCGAGCCCGGTCGCGGCTCGACGTTTTCGGCCTACATTCCACTGCGCTTGGCGACGCCAGAGCAGGTCGAGGACCTTAAGCTCAAAGAGCAGGCGCTCGAGACGGCGCCCGATTCCATCGGCTCGACGTTTACCTATCAGTTTGACGGCAAACGATTCCTGCTGGCGGAGGATAACGAGATCAATGCCATGATTGTGGTTGAGTTGCTGGCCAGGCGGGGCGCCGCGGTCGACCGCGCCGAGAACGGCCAGGCGGTCGTCGACCGGTTCCGAAGCATGCCCGTGGGCACGTACGACGCGATCCTCATGGATATCCAGATGCCCGTGCTCAACGGTTGGGGAGCGGCAGAGCAAATTCGAGCTCTCGAGCGCGAGGACGCCGCCGCCATTCCCATCATCGCGCTTTCGGCCAACGACTACACCGAGGACGTAGAGCGTTCGCGCAAGGCGGGCATGAACGGGCACGTGGGCAAGCCTATCGACCTGAATGTTTTGAAAGCACAGCTGGCGGCCGCGACGGCCGAGGCGGCTTATCGAGGAAATGAGTAATCGTGATCGTTGAACAGTCCAACAGCATCATCAACGAAGTGAGCCGTGCCCTGCTGGGCAAGCGCGAGGTGATCGAGAAGGCTTTGATGGCCATCTACGCTGGCGGCCATATCCTGCTCGAGGATGTGCCCGGCACCGGCAAGACCACGCTGGCGCTGGCGCTGTCCCGCGCATTGGGCCTGGACTTTAAACGCGTGCAGTTTACGCCCGACACACTGCCCTCGGACATTACGGGCTTTACGATGTACGATCGCGATGCCGGCACGTTCCGCTTTGTGTGGGGTGCAGTTAATTGCAATATGCTCTTGGGCGACGAGATCAACCGTACCAGCGCAAAGACGCAGTCGGCCCTGCTCGAGGTTATGGAAGAGCGCGCTGTGACTATCGATGGCCAGACGCATCCGGTGCCGCGTCCCTTTGTGTGCGTGGCGACCGAGAACCCGGTTGGTTCGGCGGGAACTCAACCCCTGCCCGATAGCCAGCTCGACCGCTTTATGGTCCGCCTGTCCGTGGGATATCCGTCGCGCCAGGACCAGATCGATATCCTCAAGGCCCGCCGTTACGCCAACCCGCTCGACGATATTAAGCCCATGGTTGCCCGCGACGACCTGCTCGATATCCAAAACTATTTGGGCAACGTGCAGGTCGTCGATACGGTGCTGGACTATATCGTTCGCCTGTGCGAGGCGACTCGTGAGGACGCGCTGGTGGAGCTGGGCGTGAGTCCCCGCGGTGTTATCGCCCTTACCCGTATGGCGCGCGCCTGCGCGCTCATTCGCGAGCGCGACTACGTGGTGCCCGAGGACGTGCGTGAGGTCTTTACATCCGTCTGCGCCCATCGCCTTGTTTTGCGCCCCCAGGCCCGAATCGAGTCGATTACCGCCGAGGACGTTCTCGACCGTATTCTGGCTGCCGTTCCCGCTCCGTCCATGGGTCAGGTTCGCGGTCGCTCCTAGCGACGCGTAGCTGTCCGCGCCCGCTTTATCGCCCATGATTATCAACAAGATCACTTATATCGTATCCGTCGTGCTCCCGCTCGTCGTGTTTGTGCTTACCGCCAATGCGGCTGCACTCGCGGCGGCATTGGCATTGATAGCCATGCCCGTCATTACGGTGGTCGCATGCCGCGCGAGCGCGGCCTCGCTCAAGATTGGCTTTGAGCTTCCCCGTTCATGCGTTGTGGACTCGCCGCTGGTGCTTCGTATGATGCTTGACCGCCCCGCGCTGTTTCGTGGCCGCGTGGAGCTGGTGTTCTCGGTGCGCAACCTGCTGACGGGGGCACTTACGACCTATCCGGTCAGCTTGGCGCCCGCCGCCAGCAGGCCGGCTGAGTTTAACCTTGAGCTTGATTCGTCGATTTGCGGCGCGCGCGTCATTGCGCTCGATACTGCACGCCTTGTCGACGAGATGGGCTTTACCTCGCTTGCGCTCGACGGCGTTTCGTATCGCGAGACCTTTACCGTGTATCCCCAGGTGGTTGATATTCAGGTTAATCCTCGCCAAAGCGCGTCCGCTAGCCTTGAGGGCGTAAGCTATGATCCCCATCGCAGCGGCCAGGACCCTTCCGAGGTCTTTGATCTGCGTTCGTATCGCGAAGGCGATTCGGTCAGATCGATTCACTGGAAGCTGTCGACGCGTTTTGACGATGTGCTGGTGCGAGAGTCCTCTCGTCCGCAAGATCATGCCATTGCGATTCTGTTTGGGATATTCGCGCGCGATCTTGAGGTATCTGAGCGGCCCCAGGTGCTGTCCGCCGCGCTGGGCCTTACCGCATCGGTGAGCCTGTCGCTCATGCGTCTTGGTTACCACCATGTGGTAGTGGCGACAGGAGGCAGCGCTTTGACTGCGTATCCGGTCGATAACCGCCGTGGATTCAACGAGATGCTCGATGCCCTTGCTTCGACTCCGCTTGCGCTGGATTATCCCACGTCGTATGAGCGGTATTCGAAGATTATGACAAGCAGGGGTATTAGCAAAACCGTGCTGGTGACAGCCGGTGCTGATGATGCCGCTTTTATTGATATGGGCAAAATGACTGACCTGTCAGTACTCCATGTGTCGGATTCCGTTGAGTCGTATAGCGTCGAGCGTGGCCCCAACTACCTCATCACCCACTGCCCAGCCTCAATGGATCCTGCTCGCATCAAGAGCCTGGAGGTCTAGCATGAACTTTAGGACTCTCACCTCGGCAGACGGCATCGGCTCCAACCATCGCATCGTCGACGTCTTCCTGTCAATCGTTCCGACGGCTTTGCTCGCCGCGGCCTTTTCCTGCGCGATCGGCAATTGTTTTAGTGCTGCCTGTTTGGGAATGTTGCTGACGGCAAGTGTCATTACGTCTGTTGTGATGAGCGCCATGGGCGTTTTGCTTGCTTCGAGGCGACCGTCCCGTACCGTGGCGATAATCGTTGCGTCCGCGACGCTCGTCTGCATGTTGATGCTCACGCCGGCGCGCGCGGGCTTCTATGCGTTCATCAACGTTATCATCGCTCATCTCAATTCGATATTCGACTTGTATCTTCCGCTTGTCGCCGGCGCTGGCTTGCTGTGTGAATCGATGATATTTTCCCTGCTGGGAGGCTTGTTTGCTGGCTCGTGCAGCTGGCTGTTTGCAAGCCTGAATGTTTCGTGGCCATCGCTTTTAATCGTCGTTGTCTGCGGTTGCGAGTCGATGGCGCTGCAGCTTGGCGATTCCGCGGTGGCGATGGCGCTGGGCGTTGCGGGCTGGTTGGTCCAGTGCCGCGCGTACGAGCTGCAGGGTTCTACCGTTCGGCTGATCCAGGTTGTTGTCGGACTCGGTGGCCTTTGCGCCGCCTGCGGTGTTCTTTTTTCGCTGACGTCTGCTTTTGTGCAGCCTATTCCCGCGTTGTCCACCATGTCTTCAACGGTTGTCGGCGCCATCGAGGAGTTCCGATTTGGTAGCGATACGTTGCCCGAGGGCGACCTTTCCCAGGCGTCGGATATGAACGAGGGCACGACCACCACGCTGTCGCTAACGACGGACGGGACGCTCGGCGACGACCTGCTCCTGAAGGGCTTTGTGGGCAGTACGTTCGATGGCACCTCTTGGCATCGCGGGGATTGGGTGTCCTATGAGGGCGAATGGTCTGGTGTGCGCGAATGGATGCGGAAGAATGGCCTGACGGTCGCCGAGCAGCGTGCGGCATTTGATACCACGGCAGAGCGCGAGGGCAAAGATGCCGTCGAGACGGCAAAGATCTCGGTCAACGCTTCGGGTGCCAACCGCCGATACGCCTATGCGCCTTATACGCTGCGTTCGCTAAGCGGTGTCGATGCAATGCTTACCGGCTCTACGATTACGTGCACCGGCTTGATGCCTTCGACGACCTATGCGTTTGTCATGGACAATGTGCCTGCGGCGAGCGCTATTACCGATTCGACGTGGCTGGCATCGTCGGAGAGTGCGTACGCAAAGAGCGAGCGGGTGTACGCCTCGTTTGTTCGCGAGCATTATCTGGATATAGACGATGACGAGCGCAGCGCAGTCGAGGAGTACCTGTTCGCGAGCGATAACTGGGATACGAACGCGAATGTATCGGACGCGGCGGTCATCAGCCGTGTGCGCACCATGCTATCCACGCTTGCAAGCGATGTCGATAATCCGCCGGCATATGCCGGGGCAGAGACGTTCACCAAGTGGTTTTTGGGTACGGTCCACGAGGGTAATTCGGCCTATTTTGCCACGGTGGCAACGCTTGCGTTTCGGTCGCAGGGGATTCCAGCGCGCTATGTCGAGGGGTATCGGGCTTCGGATGAACGGATCGCCCGCGCATATCATTCCGGCAGCACGCTTTACTTGACGGCTGCCGATGCCCATGCCTGGACCGAGGTGTATCTGGATGGTCAGGGCTGGACTCCTGTCGAGGTCACGCCTGGGTACTACAGCCAGCCGCTCGATGCGGACAAGATTGTTGATGTGGGCGAAGCGTGGAGTAACGGTACCGACGATTCGACGCTCGATGTAGGCGCGGTTACGGGCAAGGCCGAGAAAAAGCGCAATAAGGCTACGGTCGGCGAACGCAAGGTGCCTGTCATGATAAGGGTGGGGGCCGCCGCGCTTGTCTTTGTCGCCTTGGTGTTGCTCGCCCTGATTGTTCGTATGCTCGCATTGCGTCATCGACGTGTGCAAGACCTTGCGAACGATGACCAGGGCGTTTGCATCCCGGTGCTCTATAGCTACTTGGTGCTGGTGATGGAGCAGAGCGGTGTCGCGGCCTTTGATGAAACCAAGCCGTTCGAGTGTCTCGATTCCTTTGCCGAGATATTCCCTGCAATCGACCCTTGGGAGTATCGTCGAGTCATTCGGCTCTACCAAGCCTATGCCTTTGGCGGGCATATGCTTAAGCCTAACGAGCTGCGCACTCTTCGTCGCTTTGCCGAGCGCCTGCATCAGAACATGCCGGCGCCAAAGAACTGTATTGAACGCTTCCGTCGCTGCGTGCTGCATGCGTTGTAGGGGAGTGGAGTAACGTGAAATCTAAAAAGCCTCAGCATATGGTCTCGCGCAAAAGCGCTGCGGCCGCACATCTTAAAAAGCCCCAGGGCGAGCACTTGCAGGGTGCTGGCGACCGCGTTGTCGATCAAGTTGCGCACCGCATCGTGCTACCCTCCGCCTCGCGCATGGTGGCCGTTGCCGCCTCGGTGGCGGCAGTCGGCGCATTTGGCGTGGGCGCGTTTGAGCTGGCGCAAAATGGCCTGAACTTTGACCCCTCGTCCTATATCGCGACCTACGCCCATGGTGATGCGGCGTCTGATGAGGCGTATCGAATCAGCTCGACCTCGACCGATGCCGAGGCGAATCGTCACGACGACCAGAGTGACAATAAAGACACGAGCGCCCGCGAACAGGAGGCCTCGCTTGCCGATGTGCCGACGCAGGCCAATTTGACGAGTCAAAGCGGAACGACTGCCTACAACGTTACGGGCAACGCCAATGGCTCCGGTGTGACGGTTGCAGGAGGCGCGGGC
>CALEDY010000109.1 GCA_937949355.1 uncultured Collinsella sp.
AGTCTTTTGAGCCTCGGAAAGCTCGGCGACCTTAGAGGTCAGCCCCTCGTTTTGCTTCTTGAGGTCATCGAGCGACTCCTGCGAAGCCGTGAGGTTGGAGAACACGTTGCCGATCGCGTTGAAGGGAGCCGCCACGGCCGAACCCAAAAAGCGCACCGGCGAGGTAATCGTCGTCACACCCGAGCGCACGGCATGAATCGGCCCGGCCTCGCCCTCACGGATATAAAACGTGAGCAGCAACACCGAAATCAGGCTGAAAACAATCAACGGGCGCATACCCGTTGATTGTCGCTTGGTATTCAGATTTGGAGAGAAACCCGAAGATCGTGCCAAATGGAATCCACCTTTTGGAAATTAAGCATTGGTTTGGACGAAGCCACCGTCAAAGGCGTTGGCCTCGAGCACGCGGGCGCAGCCGTTTACGACGTTATCGAGCGCCGTGGGGCTAACGTTGACCGAAACGCCGGTCTCGTCGCGCAGGCGCACGTCGAGGCCGCGCAGCAGCGCACCGCCGCCGGTCAGCAGAATGCCGTAGTACATAAGGTCCGAGGCAAGATCGGGCGGCGTGGCGTCCAGAGCGTCCTTAACGGCCTTGGCCATCTCGTCGAGCGGCTTGTTGAGCGCGCGGCGAATCTCCTCGCTCTCGATGCGCACGGTCTTGGGCAGGCCCGTGATAACGTCGCGGCCGTTGACCTCGACGTCAAGCTCGTCCTTAAGCGGCACGGCGGAGCCGACCTTGATCTTGATGTCCTCGGCCGTGCGCTCACCAATAGCCAGGTTGTAGGCATCGCGAACATGGGTAAGGATGGCCTGGTCGAACTCGTCGCCGGCAATACGGATGGACTGCGATACGACGATACCGCCCATGGCGATAACGGCGACCTCGGTGGTGCCGCCGCCGATATCGATGACCATGGAGCCCGTGGGCTCCTCGACGGGCAGGTCGGCGCCGATGGCAGCCGCCATGGGCTCCTCAATCAGGTAGGCCTGGCGAGCGCCGGCCTGGATCGTGGCCTCAAAGACGGCTCGCTTCTCGACCGACGTGACGCCGGAGGGAACGCAGACGACGACGCGCGGACGCGGAGTCCACGGATAGCGCTTCTCGGAAGCCTTGTCGATAAAGTAGCGAAGCATGGCCTCGGTGACATCGAAGTCGGCGATGACGCCGTCCTTAAGGGGACGAACGGCCACGATGTTGCCGGGCGTACGGCCGAGCATGCGCTTGGCCTCGATGCCGACTGCCAGGATGCGCTCGTCGTTCTTGTCGATGGCGACAACGGAGGGCTCGCGGATGACGATGCCCTTGCCGCGCACAGAGACGAGCGTATTGGCGGTGCCGAGGTCGATGGCGAGATCGCCCGCATAGCTACCGAAGAACATATCCATCAAAGAAAACAACGCAACTCCTGATGTGTTGGATGATTGCTGGAAAACTACTAGCCCATCATACTAGCGCAAGCCCGGCACCTCACTTGCGGTGAAGCGCCGGGCAGAGCCAAATCTCATAAGGTCACTACTGGTTGTCAGCGGCCGAAAAATCGATGTCGAAGGAGGAAACGGCCCAACCGATATGGTTGTCGGAGCGCACGAATTTAACGGTGTACTCCTGCTCGCCGCCCTTGGACAGCGAAGCCTTCACCTTGGCGGTGGTCTCGGTCATGGACTGATCCATACCCTCGATGGAGACGGTGGCGCCCTGCGGGATCGAGGAGATGATCATCGCCTTGGCGTCCTCGGACAGGCTCGAGGCCAGGCAGGACTCGGCCTTGGCGGTATCGCCGTCACCGGCAGCCTGGAACAGGTCGGTGATGACGGACTCCTGCGAGGGGTAGCCCATGCCGCGCGTATAAGCATAGCCAAGACCGCCGGCAGCGATCACGATGAGCAGAAGCAGTACCAGGAAGATCTTGAGACCCGTGTGACGGTGGCGACGACGAACCTTGGCCTGCTTGCGGTCCTGCTGGACCATCTCGGACTCGGACAGCGTAAAGAAGCCGGTGTCAGAGGGGTCGGGCATAAACTGGCCGGTCGCGCCCGTGGGATCGAGCGGGTCGACAGCGGAAGCGTCCATCGCGGGAGCCGGAGCCGTGGACATGGCAGTCTGGGCCGAAAGCGCGGCGAGCGAATCGTGCACACGGGCAAGCTCATCGGCCTGCTCGGGCGTAAGCTGGTAGATGCCATCGGCGGTAGCGGCGTTAAAGGCATCGAGCGCATCGGAGGGACGGCCGGCGGCGGAAAGCGCCTGGCCCATACCGGCGTTGAGGGCGCGCGTATCGTCGCGCGGGCCGGCAAAGTCGATAGCCGTGCGGTAGGTCTCAACGGCGTCCGCGGGGCGACCGAGCTTAATGAAGCAGCGGCCCAAATCGCCGAGGGCGGCGGCAGGAGCCGGGTTGGCGCCGTCGATGGCTGCCTGACGGAAGGCGGTGCCGGCGTTGGCGTATTCGCCCGACTGGAACAGTGCGTTGCCCAGACCCAGGTAGGCCTTAAAGGGCGTGGCGTAGGAGGCATCCTGGGTGGCTGCGGAGAACGCCTGGGCGGCCGTGGTGTAGTCGCCCACCGCGGCGAGTGCCTTGCCGCGGTTGGTGAGCAGGGCGCCGCGTTTGCCATAGGTACCGTCGTTGAGGGCGGCGGCGTAGGCCTCGGCGGCCTCGGCGTACATGCCCAGGTGCATCAGGGCATTGCCGCGCAGGTGGTCGGCCTCACCCATGATCTCGTTGGGGGTCTTTGCCGCGCCAAGCATCTGGGCGGCAGCGGAAAAATCACCCGCGCGATAAGCGGCGCGGCCCTGTTGGATCAGCTGGCTATTCAAGGAAGTCCCCTTTACTCGTGAACGATCTCGACGTGAACGATCTCATCGCCGGCGCGCAGCTGCGAGATAACGTCGAGGCCCTCGACCGTGGTGCCAAAGACGGTGTAGCCGGAGTCGAGGTTGTGCTGGGCGCCCAGGCAGAAGTAAAACTGCGAGCCAGCGGAATCGGGATCCATGGAGCGGGCCATGGCAAGTGCGCCGTCAACATGGCTGTTGAGCGGATTGGTGGCAAACTCGCCCTTGATGCAGTAGCCGGGGCCACCGGTACCGGGCATGCCGTCGGGGCCCTCAAGGCCGGCAGCGACGTCGGCGCCGGACATATCGCGAGTATTGGGGTCGCCGCCCTGGATCACAAAGCCGGGCACATAGCGATGGAACTTAAGGCCGTCGTAGAAGCCCATCGTGGAAAGCTCGCAGAAGTTCGCCACATGGATGGGGGCGCCCTCACCGTCAAACTTGACCTTGATGGTGCCCTTCGACGTCTCGATCACCGCGCACTCGTCACCGACGAGCTGGTACTCGGGCGTATAGAGCTCTTTCTTAAAACCAAACATGTGGTTCCTTCCTCGTGCGTTTAAAGCATATTTGTACGAATTGTAGCAATAAGCACGGGCTTCCATCAATTGCGCACGCAGGTTATGCCGCCGGAGGGCAACAAATTACGAACGCTGCCGCGGCCTCCAGGCACTCACGTTGGCGTCGTACTGGTTAAGCGCGCTATTGCCGCCCTGCGCGATGGGCGCCAGGATCTCGCTCTGACGGGCGCTCAGCGACTCGCCGTCGGGAATGGACAGCGAGATATCCCAGCTTTGGCAAATCACGTCGACACGCTCGTACATCCACTGGGCAAGCTGCTTCAGGTGCTCGATGTCCTCTGCGTAAACGGTATCGTCCTGGACCTTCAGGTTGTTGAGCTCGTCTTGGGTCTTTTTAATCTGATCGCGCAGGGCATAGGCGCTCTGCGACAGCTCCTGGCGGGTGGCCAGCGGCGTACGCAGATAGCCGTTGTTAAACGAATCGATAACCTCGCCAATCTGATCCTCGTCCCCATACGAAACGATGGTCTGGTACAGGCCGTCGAGCCTGGTGTAGAGCTGGTCGTCGGTCAGGACGGTCTCCTCCTGAACGACCTCGGACACGTCCTCTTGCTTGGGCTCTTCCTCGGAGGCCTCACCCTTTTGACGCGACGGGAAGGTAGTCTGGGCGGCTTGGCCAAACTGATCGTAGAAGCCGGGCATGACGCCCATGGGGTCGGCGGTTACAAACCAATAGGCGCCACCGCACACGGCAACGAGCACCGCGATGACGATGAGCGGCTTGGGGATGTGGCGCTTGTGCTTGTGATAGGCGTCCTCGTCGGGGTGCACCTTGCGCTTGGGCTTTTGCTTTTTGGGCTGGGCGTCGTCGCGCAGGGACACCGGCGTGGGGATATCGACCTTGGGGATGCCAAAGTCCTTATCGAAGGCCGGCAGCACGCAGGTCTCGTTGGGATCGGCCGCATCAGAGAGCACCGCGGCGGCAGAAGCCGGCGCATGAGGCACCTCGGTATCGATCTGCTCCTGCGTTAGGCGCGGAAAACCGGCCGTGCGGCCAGCAGCCAGATCGGATGCGGCGGCGTCCTCGGAAAGGATGCCCGGCGCGGGGCGTCCACACTTGGGGCAGGTGCGATCGTGCGGGGACAGACGGGCGCCGCAGCCGTCGCAGAACACGAACTCGGTGTGCTCGGGACCGTCGCCCGGGCCAACGTATGCGTTGCAATAGGGGCAGAACGAGGCGCCGTCCTCTATGTTCTTAAGGCAATGCGGGCAGATCACGGCATCCTCTTTCCGAAGCAATTCAAACAATTGAGGTTAGAGCATAACATCGACACGGCCCCACAAGCGCAAGGCACCAATTCAACATCGCAGGACATCCCCGAAAGCCGCGGACTACTTCTTTTTCTTGGGCATCGAGACTTTGATGCCCTGGGCCGATTTGGTAACGCGGGAGCGCTTGGCACCGGCGATCTTCTTTTTCTTGGGCTGGGCCTGGGCCACGCCCTCGAGCGCGCGGGCCTCCGCCTCGCGAACAGTGCGGTCCTCACGGCGCTGCGCCATATCGGCGGCAACGCGCTTGGCAAAACGCTCGGCGGTCGATCCCGTCGAGCTCACCTTGCCGCCGCCGCGACCCAGGCGAACGCGCACGCCACGGCCAAAGCCGGTGGCCGCATGACGGCGACGGGGCTTAAGCGAGTCCATCATCGTGGCAAGCTTAAAGAACACCGCGCAGGTAAAGACGATGATAACCGCCAAGATGACAATCTGGCCCATCGACAAATTGGCGATGGACAGCAGCTCCGGGAACCCGATAACGCCCGTCAAAATACCGGCGACGACAAACACGAAAAGCACCACGCGCAAGGGCGTGAGCGGCTGCGAGATGCGCCAGATCAGGCTGACACTCGCCGCGCACGACGTGAGCAGGCACATGGTCGAAAGCGTAAGCTGGCTAAAGCCAAATACGCGTGCCACAAAGATATCGAGCGCCGCAGCCAAAATGACCGCAATCGACGCCGGCAGCGCACGCTTAAGCACGTTGGTCAAGAACGACCCCTTCACGCGGGCGTTGTTGGGCTCCAGGCCCAGCACAAAGCCCGGCGCGCCGATGCAGAAGAAGTTGATGAGCGTCATCTGAATGGGCTCGAAGGGATACGGCGGCAGCGCGATGCACAGCGCCGCCAGGCCCATCGAGAACAGCGTCTTGGTCAGAAAGAGCGCGGCAGAGCGCTGCAGGTTATTGATAGAACGACGGCCCTCGGCCACCACAGCGGGCATCGAGGCAAAGTCGTTATCGACGAGCACGATCTCGGCCACATTGCGCGCGGCATCGGAGCCGGCGGCCATCGCCACGGAGCAGTCGGCCTCCTTGAGCGCCAGCACGTCGTTGACGCCGTCACCCGTCATGGCCACGGTGTGTCCGCGGCGTTTGAGCGCCTGTACGAGCTCGCGCTTCTGCTGCGGCGTCACACGCCCAAAGACGTGATAGCGGTCCACCGCCGCGTCGAGCTTGGAAGGCGTATCGAGCGTCGTGGCGTCGACGTAGGCATCGGCGCCCGGCACGCCCACCACGCGCGCGATCGACGACACCGTACGCGGGTCGTCGCCGCTGATCACGTTGAGGGTCACGCCCTGCTCGTTAAAGTAGCCGATAGTCTCGGCTGCCGAGGTGCGAATCTCATCGCGGATGGTCACAAAGCCCACGGGCTCGGCCTCGCCCACCATATCGC
>CALEDY010000110.1 GCA_937949355.1 uncultured Collinsella sp.
GACACAACGGGACTTGTCGCCTTTGCCGGCGTACTTGAGACGAACCTGCATGTCGTGCGCGCGCGTGCCGCCGGCAAAGGCGACAAGTCCCGTTGTGTCGGCGATGCGCTCAAAGTCGACGTCGTAGATCCACGATACATCGTGGCCGTCGGCGTCATTGTCGTTGAGGAAGAAAGCGCAGAGTCTGCCGCCTGCCGTCTTGATGGACTGGATCTGGCGATCGAAGCCCACGGGGTTCTTGGCCAGGTTGGCCTCGACGGTTCGGCCGGCGATATTCCAACGGCCCATGCGACCACCTGCTGGCACGTAGGCGTCGAGCGTGGGCTGCAGATGCGCCGCGTCCACGCCCAGCTCGTGGGCGGCGAAGAAGGCTGCGGCTACGTTGTAGACCATGTACAGGCCGTTGTAGCGCGTGGCGATGTGTACGGCGGCCGCGTCGGGCGCAGATCCAAAGACCAGGTCAAAGCCGTAGCCGTCACAGCCGAGCTCCACGCCCGTCACGCGACGGACAAGCCCAGGGCGGGCCCAGCCGCACGAGGGGCAATGGTATGCGCCAAGCTGTCCGTACTGCACATAGTCGTACTCCAACGGCGCGTTGCACTGTGAGCAAAAACGCGAGTCGCTAATGCGGTCGGATTCGGTGTCGGTGGCGCCGTCGATGCCAAAGGCGATGCTTGCATTGGGAACGCGCGCGGCGATCGCGGCACACAGCGGGTCGTCTGCGTTGTAGATGAGCGTTGTTGCCGGAGAGAGCTCCAACGCATGGGCGATGACGTCTTGGGTATGGTCGATCTCGCCGTAGCGGTCTAGCTGGTCGCGGAACAGGTTGAGCAGCACAAAGTACGTCGGCTTGAGCTTGGGCAGAACGCGTACGGTGTAGAGCTCGTCGCACTCAAAAACGCCCACGCGCTTGCCGCTGCTGGTGTGCTTAAGGCCGCCGCGGGCCTCGAGCAGAGCACCCACCACACCAGGCTCCATATTGTTGCCGGCACGGTTGCACACCACGGTAGTGCCGCTGGCAGCAACTGCGTCGGCGATGAGGTTGGATGTGGTGGTCTTGCCGTTGGTGCCGGTGATCACCACGCTGCGGTCGACCAGGCTCGCGAGGTCGCTTAGCAGCTCGGGGTCGATTTTCATGGCGATGCGGCCGGGGAGTACGCCGCCCTGGCGCTTGAGGACGGAGCGCAGCCCCCAGCGAGCGATATCGCTCGAGGTGCAGGCAAGAGATGAGCGGAGGTTCATGAAGCCGTTCCTAACATAGATGACATAGTCGGGTCGAGTGCGTCACTAAAATCCGTAGCGGCGCGCAAATTCCTGGGCAAGCTGCGACACGTCTTCGCAGGCGTTGGCCCAGGGGGCAAAGTCGGGGGTGTCCGAGATAATGCCGTCGGCTTCCCAAACCGCCTGGTGCGAGAGGTCCCAGGGGTCGCGCGGCTCGGGTCGGCAGGGAAGATACGGCGTCTGGTACATGGGGTTCAGCAAGAAGAACGCGCCGCCCTCGCAACGGTTGGCGAACTCACGCAGCGCGCGCGTCGCCGGGCGCATCTTGTTTGTTTTGAACAGCAGAATCGTGCGGGCGAGCAGGTACCAAGGAGAGTTCTCGAGTGCGTCTGCCCCCATCTGTTCCTCGAGCTGATGTGCCAGGGCAAAAAAACCGTCCTGGTCTTCCAAGCGGGCGAGGGCAAGCAACACGGTGCCGGCGGCCCGGGTGGGATAGCCCTCCGCCTTAAGAACACGGCGAGAGTAGTTGGCGGCGGCGCGGTAACGAGCGCTCGCCATGCACAGCTGCGAGATGGCCTCGAGCGTGTGGAGCCAGCCAATAAGCGCCGGCTCGCTCAGGGTAAGGTCTGCTGCGGTGACACCGTCGGCCAAAACATTATTGGCCCAGTAGTGCGGGGCCTCCATATCAAACCCGGGCACGCTCTGTTGCAGGTAGTCGGCCGTACTCGTCTCGAGCTTCATCAAGTCACCCAGGCAGGCATCGACGGGCGTGTCCGCCAGGATGATGGCGAGCAGCTGGGCGTCGAGGACATGCGCATCGACGCGAACAATCTTGAGCAGCTCATCGCGCATATCGTCGAACAGGCGGTTGCGCGTCTGCTCAAACTCCTCGTCGCTGCCCATATCCTCGATGCGGCGAAGCTCGTCAAGCAAATGACGATGAACGCCGGCATAGGACAGCAGCGCTTGGGCATGCTCGGTCTGCGCATACTTTTGAGGGTTTGCGCTGATGTCGTTATGGACAAGCTCGCGTGCTGCATCGGTGAGTTCGGGGTGCGATGCCAGATAGGTGCGCTCCAAGTAGGCGGGGATGTAGACGCTCGGATCCATTAGAGGTCTCCTCCCTTAAACGGCAAACCCTGCTCGGCCGCCCGCAGTATGCGCTCATCGATTTGGGAACGCACGATATCGTTGGTGGCGACCCAGGCGGCAAAGCTGGCGTTGTCGGGCGCGCCTAGGCCCTCCTGCAGCACCGGCGTCGCCTCGGACAGGGCAAGGACGAGCTCATCGGTGGAGCCCGGACCTACGTTGACGCGGGCATAGACGCCATCGGGAAACTCGGTTTGGAAGTAGAGCGCCTCGGCTGCGTGCGGGCACGAGCGTGCGAGGATGCGCAAGTAGTGCTCGGCGCCTTCGTAGTCCAGCTCGCGCCAGGCTGCGCTCATCAGTGCGATGAGCGTCCACGGGTCCAAGTCGCGCTCTGCGTCCTTGGGACGGCGGCGCAGCGGCGTGTTGGCAAGATAAGGCACGGAGTGGGCGGAGCGAAAACGCTTGAGCTCCTCGGCAGGGTATTCGAGCTTTGCCATGGCAAGCATCGCGGTATGGCGGACGCCGGCGGGGTCGTTGGGCGCAAAGTCCAGGCTGCGATTCGCGGCATCCAGCGACATGCGGTAGCGGCCGCTAATGAGCGCGCGCGATGCCAAGGCGGCAAGCCAGCGCAGGTAGGGACGGCGGGTCAGGTCGCCTGCGGCCTCACGCTCGTAGGGGTCCTGCGCCGAGGCAATCTTGAGCGTCAGATCGTGCTCCACCTCGTCGCACTTGGACACCAGATACTGTACGTATTCCTCGTTGGATTCGGCGGTGAGCGCCGTCAGCATGCGCTGGGCATCCCAGTTGCTCGGGTCGAGCGCGGCTGCCTCGCGGAGCATGTCCTCGGCTGCGGTCTCTTCTTGCTCTGCCTGGGTATCGTCAGGGATAAAGGGGATGCGGTAGTCGACAGCCTCGACGACCTTGGCGATCAGATGCCCAGCTCGGTCGCGATCGTGCACGATGAGCGGCGCGGGGTTGCGGGTGAATTGCTCCATCAGACGCTCGACGGCGGGGCCGTCGGTGAGCGGGATATTGTCGCGGCGCAAGGCCTCAAGAACGAGGCGATGGCAATCCTCTTGAATGGGATCGAATGCCATGGGGCCTCCTTTGCTGCGGTTAGGGTTCAAATGTCTCTATATAAAGGTCTAGTTTACCCGCATGTGGCACACCGGGGGTGCCGCACTTGGACTTGCACCTTTGCACCACGAAGACGGATGTCGCACAAATGTCGGCACCTCAGTTGCGCGGGTGGTATCACAGTGCCGTAAACGGTCGATTTTTGGCGGCGAACGGGGCACATTTTGGAGGGGCACAGTCCTACCCGGGATATGTGGTCAACCCTGATAAAACGTTTGCCCAGCTTGGGAGTATGAATGCCCCACAAGGGTCTTCAGGGATAGAAAAAACGTTTCATCATTGTTGGCTTTAGGTGAATAACTGACCAACCAGAACGGTAAAATAATGTTTGTCTGAGCGTTGAGACGTTTAGACATTGCGTCGCTATCGCCGGCGACGCACAAAATGGTCCTAACGGAGCCAATCGGGTGCTCCGTTATATACGCAAGTCTAAGAGGGGCTTGTTTAGGAGGCACAGTATGGGACGTTTTACCAATCCTCGCGATCTGTACTTTGGTGAGGGCGCTCGCCACGAGGTGAAGAACCTCAAGGGCAAGAAGGCCATCATCGTTTCTGGCGGCAGCTCTATGCGCCGCGGCGGGTTTCTGCAGGACGTTGAGGCCGACCTCAAAGAGGGCGGTTTCGAGGTCAAGCTGTTCGAGGGCGTCGAGTCCGACCCGTCCATTGAGACGGTCATGAAGGGCGCCGAGGCCATGCGCGAGTTCGAGCCCGACTGGATTATCGCCATCGGCGGCGGCTCGCCCATCGATGCCGCTAAGGCCATGTGGGTCTTCTACGAGTATCCCGAGGAGTCCTTCGATAACATCATCCAGCCGTTCAGCTTCCCCGAGCTGCGTCAGAAGGCTCACTTCTGCGCCATCTCCTCTACCTCCGGTACCGCTACCGAGGTCACTGCCTTCTCCGTCATTACCGACTACGCCAAGGGCATCAAGTACCCGCTGGCCGACTTCAACATCACCCCTGATGTCGCCATCGTCGACCCCGAGCTCACCTACACCATGCCCGCCAAGCTGTGCGCTCACACCGGCATGGACGCTCTGACCCACTGCATGGAGGCCTACGTTTCCACCTGCGCTTCCATGTTCACCGACGCCAACGCTCTGCACGGCATCCGCGAGATCGTCGAGTGGCTGCCCAAGTCCTATGCTGGCGACCATGAGGCCCGTCAGCACATGCACGAGGCTCAGTGCATCGCCGGTATCGCCTTCTCCTCGGGCCTGCTCGGCATCGTTCATTCCATGGCTCACAAGACCGGTGCTGCCTTCGAGAACGGCCACATCATCCACGGTGCTGCTAACGCCATGTACCTGGGCAAGGTCATCCAGTGGAACTCCAAGGATCCCCGTGCTGCCGAGCGTTATGCTTACGTGGCCAAGGAGATCCTGCACCTTCCCGGCGAGACCAATGAGGAGCTCATCGCCGCGCTCGTCCAGAAGATTCGCGACCTCAACGACCAGCTCAACATTCCGCAGTCCATCAAGGATTACGCGAATGGTGGCGTGAAGGTCGACGCCGAGAACCCGCAGATGGTCTCCGAGGAGGAGTTCCTCGCCAAGCTTCCCGAGATCGCCGCGAACGCCGAGACCGACGCCTGCACGCCGGAGAACCCGCGTGAGACCAAGGCTGCCGACTTCGAGAAGATCCTCAAGGCCTGCTACTACGACACCGACATCGATTTCTAATCGACTCTTGTTATCGTAACGAGGGGCTCCGCACGTATCTGTACGGAGCCCCTTTCTTTTTTCTTTTAGAGAATGGGATAAAAATGGCTGCAATCTTCAATAGCCCCAGCAAGTACATCCAGGGCCCGGACGAGCTCGCCAAGCTCGGCTCTTACGTTGAGCCGCTCGGCGCTAAGGCCCTCGTCATCGTGACGCCTTCGGGCAAGAAGCGCGTCGGTGCCAAGATCGAGGGCGGCTTTGCTGAGGCCAAGGCCGAGCTGCTGTTTGAGGACTTTAACGGCGAGTGCTCCAAGGGCGAGGTCGATCGCCTGGTTGCGCTCGCCCGTGACAACGGTTGCGACATCATCGTCGGCGTCGGTGGCGGCAAGATCCTCGACACCGCGAAGGCCGTCGCCTACTACCTGGAGTCCCCGGTTATCATTTGCCCCACCATCGCTTCGACCGATGCACCGTGCTCGGCACTTTCGGTGCTCTACACCGATGACGGCCAGTTCGACAAGTACCTCTTCCTTAAGGCAAACCCCAACATTGTCCTGATGGATACGACGGTTATCGCGGCGAGCCCGGTGCGCCTGACGGTTTCCGGTATGGGCGATGCGCTCGCAACCTACTTTGAGGCCCAAGCGACGCATGATGCCGACGGTGGCACTTGCGCCGGCGGCAAGGGCGGTATGGCTGGTCTGGCACTTGCCAAGCTCTGCTACGAGACGCTTATGGCCGATGGCGTGAAGGCCAAGGTCGCGTTGGAGAAGGGCGCGCTGACGCCTGCCGTGGAGCATATCATCGAGGCAAACACGCTGCTCTCCGGCATTGGCTTTGAGAGCTCGGGTCTTGCTGCTGCTCATGCCATCCACAATGGCCTGACGATGCTGCCCGAGTGCCATGGAATGTATCACGGCGAGAAGGTCGCCTTTGGCACCATCGTCCAGCTGGTACTCGAGGATGCCCCGACCGAGAAGCTCGAGGAAGTCTTGGGCTTCTGCATTGAGCTGGGCCTGCCGGTTACGATGAAGGAACTTGGCGTTGCCGAGCTTACGCGCGAGCAGGCCATGATTGTTGCCGAGGCCGCCTGTGCGCCCGATGACACCATGTGCAACATGCCGTTTGAGGTGACGCCCGAGATGGTCGCAAACGCCATCCTGGGTGCCGACGCGCTGGGCCACTACTATCTCATGGATGAGTAAATCAAGCTAAGGAAGGGGCAAAGCCAACAGATGGCTTTGCCTCTTTTGCTATGGTGCAAAGGGGTCAGGTTACTTTGCACCAATCGTTGTTTGATGAAGGGCGGATTCTCGTATGGCGCTTCCTATGGTTTATGGCGGTCCCGGCCGGTATGTTCAGGGGCCGGGCGAACTTTCGCGTCAGGGCAGGTATTTGTCATGGTTGGGCTGCGCTGCCTATGTCTTGTTTGATCAGGGCACCGAGGATCGGCTGTGCAGGCAGATCGTCGATGGATTTCTGGATGAAGATCTAAGCGAGCCGTTCTTTAAGATTTACAACGGTCCGTGTACGGAAGATGCCGTTGTCGAAATGGCCAAGGAAGCCCGGGCCGAGTATTGCGACATGGTGGTGGGCATTGGCGGCGGCAAGATGCTCGATATCGCAAAGGCCGTTGCGTTTTATGCTGAGCTGCCGTTGTGCGTATGCCCCACGGCGGCCTCAATGGATGGTCCGTGCAGCGCGATTTCGGTGCTGTATCACGAGGATGGGTCGTTCGACCGCTACTTGATACTCGACAAAAATCCCGATCTGGTCGTGGTTGATACCAACGTGGTTGCTGCGGCCCCACTGCGCATGACGGTTGCTGGTATGGGCGATGCGCTGGCAACGTACTTCGAGGCGCGTTCGTGCGCCGCAGCGCACGGCACCAACGAGCACGGTGGCGCGCCAGGGCACTTGGCTCTGGTTGCGGCTCGCGCCTGCTATGACACGCTTATGGAATGCGGCGTCGCTGCCAAGCGCGATCTCAAAAAGGGGCGTACATCGCCGGCGGTTGAGCGCCTGATCGAGTGCAATATTCTGCTTTCGGGTGTTGGCTTTGAGAGTGGCGGCCTGGCGTTGGCGCATGCCATCGCCAACGGTCTAACGATTCTGCCCGAGTGCAAGGCCATGCATGGTGAGGCCGTGGCATTTGGCCTAGTGGTCCAGCTTCGTTTGGAGCGTGCGCCCGAGCTTGAACAGGTGCTCGAGTTTTGTCAGCGCGTTGGTCTGCCAACGACGCTCGAGGAGCTGGGCCTTGGCGAGATTTCCGATGCCGACCTGATGAGCGTTGCAGATGCGGCCTTTAGAAACGAACGCAATATGGCCAACGAGCAGGCCAAGGTGACCAAACAAAAGCTCGTCGAGCTCATGCGCGAGGCATAGTTTGGCGCTTGATCAACCTTGTGCAATCGAGGCGGCGATAGACCGGGGCTATTTGCCGCAAAGATGCTCCGCGTGTAATTTGCCCGAGGCGTGGGCCGATAGCGTATCATTATCTCTTGCTTGTTTGCACTGCTCAGGGAGGGGCCGCGCATGGCGCAGGAACACGATCTATTTGATGACATTATCGAGATCAGCAAGGGTTTCGACTTTCTTAAAAACCCGCTTGGCGGTGTGACCGACGCACTCGATCCGTCGGCGCCGCAGTGGAATCCTGCCGACTACAAGGAGCGTCCGCGCGGCAACACCATTCCGTGCTTGACCTGCAAAAACGAAAAGAGCGGTTGCACCGCGTGCATGGATGTGTGCCCGGTCAACGCTATCGAGGTCGAGGAAGACGCTATCGAGATCCTCGACTCCTGTCGCAAGTGCGGCCTGTGCGCCGCTGCCTGTCCGACCGAGGCGATCATCTCGCCGCGTCTGGCGCCCAAAAACTTGTATGACGATATCGTCTCTGCTGCTACGAGCCATGAGACCGCCTACGTCACCTGCACGCGCGCCCTCAAGCGCATGCCGCGCGAAAATGAAGTCGTTGTCGCCTGTGTGGGCGATATTACGGCCGAGACCTGGTTCTCGGTGCTGGCCGATTATCCCAACGTGAGCGTGTACCTGCCGCTGGGCGTGTGCGATAAGTGCCGTAACACCGGTGGCGAGGACATCCTGGGCGAGGCCATTGCTACCGCCGAGGAGTGGGCGGGCACAGGCATGGGTCTGGAGGTCGATCCCAAAAGCCTCAAGTGCCATAAGCGCCGCGAGTACGAGCGCAAGGAGTACATGGAAAAGATCGCCCGCACCACGGGCCTTACCGTGACAAAGCTCAATCCGGCAACGGCGGCACTGGCCTCGGTGACGCAGAAGTTGAAGGCCCACCGTCACCAGATTACGCAGCTTGAGCGTACGCTCAACACCATGTGCGGCACCACGACGGCCAAACGTCGCCGTACGCTTACGCACGGGCGCCAGCTGGTACTCTCGACGCTGCAAAACCATCCCGAGCTTGCCCAAAACATGCAGGTGAGCACGCCGGAATGCGATTTTGACAAGTGTACGTCGTGCGGCGAGTGCGTCAATGTGTGCCCCACGTTTGCCTGCGATCTGGTGGGAAGCGGGCGCTTTGCACTGGAGTCCACGTATTGCCTAGGCTGCGGAGCCTGCGTCAAGGTGTGCCCCGAGCACGCGCTCAAGTTGGTTGAGCATGATGCATCCAATCTGGTCGTTGTCGATCCCGAAGCCGAGGAAAAGGCCGCCCAGAAGGCGAAGGCTCACGAAGAAGCTGAGAAGGTCAAGGCCGAGGCAAAGGCCAAGCTTGACAAGATGCTCGACCAGGTGGAAAAGCTCGCGGACTAGTCAGCGACCCCTATCTTTGCTTCATTTGCGCCGCCGTGGTGTCCGGGTTCGCCCGGATGCTGCGGCGGCGCTATACTTATGCAGTTTGAAATACTTGTACCAAAAGGAGCTGTCGTGTCCCTTTCTATCGGTATCGTGGGCCTGCCCAACGTGGGCAAGTCGACGCTGTTCACCGCGCTTACCAAAAAGACCGGCCTTGCCGCTAACTACCCGTTCGCTACGATCGACCCCAACGTGGGTATCGTCGACGTGCCCGATAGCCGTCTGCAAAAGCTCGCCGACATCGTTAACCCGGGCCGCATCGTGCCGGCGACGGTCGAGTTCGTCGACATTGCAGGTCTGGTGAAGGGCGCCAACGAGGGCGAGGGCCTGGGCAACCAGTTCCTGGCCAACATTCGCGAGACCGACGCCATCTGCGAGGTCGTGCGCTACTTTAAGGATCCTAACGTCATGCGCGAGGTGGGTCGTACGGGCGAGTTCGTCGATCCCGCCGGCGATGCCGACACCATCATGACCGAGCTCATCTTGGCCGACATGGGCACGCTCGAGAAGCAGCTGCCCAAGCTCGAGAAGGAGGCCAAGCGCGACAAGGAGCTCATGCCCAAGTTCGAGGTCGCCAAGCGTCTGCTCGCCTGGCTCAACGAGGGCAAGCGCGCCGCATCCATGGAGATGACCGACGAGGAGCGCGCCGCCGCCAAGGGTCTGTTCCTGCTCACCATGAAGCCCATCCTGTATGTGGCCAACGTGGACGAGGGTATGCTCAACGACGACCTGGCGCCCATCGATGGCGTCAAGCCGCTGCCCATCTGCGCCAAGATCGAGGCCGAGCTTTCCGAGCTCG
>CALEDY010000111.1 GCA_937949355.1 uncultured Collinsella sp.
GATAAGCTGGCGTCGTTTTGCCGGGGGTATTTGGACCGCGCCGTCGCCATCGCGGAAGCGGTGCCCGAGAGCGAGCGCAAGTCGATTTTTCTCGCGCAGGGCAAAGACGGGCTTACGACTGATCCGGTCGGCAGCATGCATGTGACCGATGCGCTCGAAATGCTGCATGTTGGTAATGTTGCGGACCTGCCCGGGACAACCGGCAAGGGCATGGGCATGCCGACGGTCAATTTGGAGCAGATTATCAGCTGGAATCCCGATGCCGTGATCGTGGCCGAGTACAGCATGAGCAATGCCGAGAGCTCCGATATCTATGGGGCGATCGTGGCCGATACGCACTGGGCGAATGTGCCGGCGGTGGCCGAGGGCCGGGTCTACCGTGTGCCCCAGGCGCCGTTTTCGTGGTTTGGACGCCCGCCCTCGGTCATGCGTGCGCTTGGATGCCTTTGGCTCGTAAAGGTGCTGTATCCGGACTACGCCGCCGATATCGATCTTGCCAAGGAGGCACGGACGTTCTACCGTGAAGTTCTGGACGTCGAGATCGAGGACGACCGCCTATCAGAGCTGCTATCCACAGCCCTCTAGGTGCAGGGCATGGGCTTAGCGCGGGGATGCCACGTGGGACAAATTAATTAATTTGTCCCACGTCCCGCCGCATAGACTATCTGTGAGTTGCGGTGAAATAGGGACTGTTTGGTGGTCTTAGGCCGTTAAACAGTCCCTATTTCACCGCAACTTATTGGGGCGTTGCTTATTGGTTCATCGCGCCGTGGATGTAGGGAGTGATCTCGGGGGAGATGTGGCCGCAGCCTAGGTTGCGTAGGGCGGATTCGATGGCGGTGGGCAGCGGGGTTTTGCCCTCGGCATCGACCGCGGCGCCACCGAGGGCGGCGATCTTGGCGACGTCGGACGGGGCTGCCTCGATATGCATGCAGCCGCCGACCAGGCGCGCGCGGACCTGCGAAAGGTCAAGGTCGTGCAGGTAATCCTCGCAGGCGCGAATCAGGTCGACCTTCTCGCGCGTAAGCTCCTCGCCCGTGGGGATGCGCGTGGCAAGGCAGGCGCCGGCGGGTAGGTTCCAAACGGGATAGCCCCACGTACGCAGCAGCTCGCGCTCCTCGTCCTTGGTAAAGCCGACCTCCATAAGAGGCGAGCGCACGCCGAGCTCCTCGGCGGCACGCATGCCGGGGCGGTAGTCGCCACGGTCGCTTGCATTGCTGCCGTCGATAACGGTGGGAAATCCTAGCGATTTGGCGTGGTTGACGATGGCGGTGAAGCCGGCGCGCTTGCAGTGGTAGCAGCGGTCGGCGTCGTTGCAGGTAACCTGCGGAAGTTGGAGCTGGTCAACCGAAAGATTAAGCACCGGAAGCTTAAAATGCGGGCCCTCATCGGCTTGTCCGTCAACAGATCGCTCAAACGAAGCCTGCTCGGGCGTGCCGATGAACGGCGTGGTGAGATGGACGAGAAGGGTGTTAGCGGGCATGATGCGGGAGCAGACGGCGGCCAAAAAGCTGCTGTCGACGCCGCCGGAAAAGCCGATGGCGACGCGTCCGTATGCCAAAAGCAGCTGCTCGAGCGCTGCGAGTTTGTCCTGAAGCTCCTCTGCGGGTGCGGTGGTGTCTGAAAGCATGAAACGTTCCTTACAGTTGAAAGCTCGGACGAAACTATAATCCTACCGAGCTGCTCGCCATAAGACTTCTATCTATGTAACGAAAGTGCAATATGTATATACGTTATATACAAGTTTGTAAAGTGCGGTAGAGTAGCGGCAATGCAAGCCGATGGGGGGACCGAAATGATCAAGGCTGTCATTTTTGATATGGACGGAACGCTGGTCGACACCGAGCGTCTGGGCATTAAGGCGTGGAAAGCGGGTGCTGTTGAGCTGGGGCTCGCGATCGATGAGGCGCTGATTCATCAGTTCATTGGCCGCACGCTGCCCGATGTCATGGGTATTCTCGAGAAACACTACGGCAGCCACGAGACCGCCGAGGCGATCTATGTCCGCCACAAGGAAATTCGCGACGAGATGGTCAAGACCGAGCTGGAGCTTAAGGCCGGCGCTGCCGAGTGCCTTGACGAGCTTTTGGCTGCGGGCTATCACGTGGGCCTTGCGACGTCGTCGCGCCACGTTACCGCCGAGCGCAACCTTAAGGCGTTCGGTCTCTTTGACAAGTTTGAGACTGTGACCTGCGGCGAGGACGTTGTGCATGGCAAGCCCGATCCCGAGATGTATCTGCTTGCCTGCAAGCGCGCGGGCTTTGCCCCCGAGGAGTGCGCCGTGGTCGAGGATTCGCGCAACGGCTGCGTCTCGGGTATCACGGCGGGCTGCCATGTCTTTGCCGTGCCCGATATCGTCCCGCTGCCGCAGGACGTGGTGGACGGTTGCGACGCCGTGCTCGACACGCTGTTCGATCTGACGGCGGCGGTCAAGGCCGTGCGCTAGCGCCCCGTGCGCAACCTTTCTTCGTTCTAACGAACGTTGCGAACGCAAAAGAGTAAAGGGCCCGACAAGTACCTGCTTGTCGGGCCCTTATTGTTTGGGCGTTGGCCTGAGGCATCGCTGGTCTGTTGCTCTGTCCGGGCTTACAAACAGAAACACATGTAGAGCGGCAACCGGATAACGTCATCTTCTACAACCAGCGGCTTGGGATGGAGGATATAGCTCGTCCCTACACGCTTCCCGAATTTCGCTGAAAACTTGTTGAGTGAAGATGTCCGGTATCGCTTTTTCGATTTGACTTCGATGGGGGACACTCTCATGCGGCCAGCTGCATCGTCATATCCTTTGACAATCAGAAAATCAATCTCCATGGTGTTTTTAGGGTTTGAATCATCTCGAACGGAGTAGAAGTAAAGCCCATGTCCTGACGCGGCGAGTTGCTGGGCAATTACGTTTTCCGTAAACATGCCCTCATTGATTTCGAGCTTATCGAGCAGTATGTCCCTGTAAACCTCATGTGGGGTTACCTGATTGTCGCGGAACGTTTGCGAAACCAAGAGGCCCGTGTCGGACATGTAGCATTTAAATGTTGAATCTTCCGCGCTAAGCGAGAGTCCGACCGAGGGGTCTGTAACGCTAAGGCAAGTTGCCCCTATGCAAGAGTCGGCAAGCCAAAAGAATGAGTCGGCATAGTCGCGACTTCGTGCATTTTTGTCTAATGCGGCGAGGCGATACTTTTTGTCGTGCTTTGCAAGCTGCCCCGGTAGGGTTCTAAAAACACGGCGGATCCTAGTGGCGTCCGTGCCTCCAAAGCGCTCGATATCGAAATCATAGAGATTTAGAATGTCGCGTTTTACAACATCGACGGCACCAAAATCGTGCTTAGCAAGGTATTCGTCGACCGCTTGAGGCATACCTCCCACAAGCATGTATTCCCTAAAGAGCCGCTCGGCTTTTCTGTGGAGGGGAGGGGGTAGCGGTTGCAGGCTCTCGTATGAGGATCGAATTGCTTGGGCTAGAGGCCGTTCGCCGCATGCCCAGAGGAACTCTTCATAATCGAGAGGATGGAGCGTCATTGCACGCTCTTCCGAAGGGACGACAATCCCCTCGATGTTCTTTTTTATCGAGATGAGCGAGCCAGTTTCTATGTAGTCATAACGGCCGTCGGCGACGAGTTGCTTGATAAATTCTCGTGCGGCAGGAAAACGCTGGACCTCGTCAAGGACTATGACGGATTGTCGTTTGGGAAGGGCCTTGCCTGTATAAGCGGTCAGGTACATGAAGAAGGAGTCGATGTCAGATCGATATTGAAGGAAAAGCTCTTTAATGTCGTCAGAGACTTCTGAGAAGTCGAGCATAAGGCATGCTTCATATTCTCTGTGGGCGAATTCGCTCACGAGCGTGCTTTTGCCCACACGACGGGCGCCCTCGATAAGCAGCGCTCTTGATCCTTTGCATTCGTTCTTCCAGGCGAGAAGGCGCTGATACAGCTTTCGTTCGAACATGATGCTCCAAACAGCTTAAATTATCTGCGTAAACACGAAATGGAGAGTTAATTTAGCTGAATCATACACGAAATGGGAAGTTAAATACAGAGTAATTTACACGATATGGGAAGTTAAATACGCGCTAGTTTACACGAAATGGGAAGTTACGCTCGCGTGGGCATAGATAGATTACCCCGCTGCGCCTAAAGACTCAGCGGGGTAAGCGGTTACAGGTACGCGCCGAGGTTGATGGCGGTGGCGTCGGTTTGGGTGCTTGCCTGGGTGCTCGCGCGTTCCAGCAAAAATGGGCGCACAATTTCCTGACGGTTGATGTCTTCGGTGGCGGTGACCGTTGTGACGGTGCGCGCGGCGGATCCGATGCGGATGTGCTTGGTTTTTGCCGGCGCCTTGTTTTCGATCTGCTCCATGAGCAGTTGAACGCCCTTGCGGCCAATCTCGTAGCCCGGGGGAGCAACCGTGGTCAGCGAGACGGATCCGCTCCAGGCAAGCGGGTTACCGTCGCATCCGGCGACAAGAATCTGGCCGGGGACACAGATGCCTTTGTCGACCAGCGCCGAGATGACGCCCGAGGCCAAGACATCGGTCAGACCGACGACAAAATCGGGGCGCTCGTCGGCAGGGCGCTCGGCGATTTGGCTGCCGATGCCATAGCCGTCGGCAGCCGTGTTCCATTCGCCGGCATCGATGACCTCGATCTTGATGTCGGGGTGCAGGGCAAGCGCCTTGTGAATACCAAGAACGCGCAGGGTGAGCTGCATAAATGCCGCTCGGCCCACAACGACGATGTGGCGCGCGCCGCGGGCGATGGCGAGCTCGGCGATAATGCGGCCCTGCGCCTCGTTGTCGGCAGCCACGTAGTAGCCGGGCTCGGAGCAGTGGATGTCCAGGTAGACGATGGGCACGGGCATCTTGGCCATGGCCGGGTGCCAGTCGGGGGATGCCATGGGCTGAACCATGACGCCGGACATCTGCGTGCCCATAAAGTAGCGCAGGTAATGATCCTCGAGAATATCGTCGTTGTCGGCATTGGCGATGAGCAGATCGTAGCCGTGCTTGCGGGCCTCGTTGTGGGCCCCGCTGGCGATCTGGAGCGAGAAGCCGTGGTCGAGGCGGGGGAGGACCAGGCCAAAGGACTTGGTGGTGCCGCCGGCCAGCTGACGGGCGCTTTGGTTGGGCAGGTAGCCCAGACGATTGATGGTCTCGTTGATGAGTTTGAGGGTCTCGGGGCGCAGTTTTTCGGGATGGTTGAGCGCGTTGGAAACCGTGCCCAACGAAACTCCGGCCTCGCGTGCGACGTCGCTGATTTTAACCTTTGCCATAGCGGCCCCTTTGATGCGTTTCAAGTACAAGCCTGATTGTAGCATCGCCTGCCCCCGGGGCGCCAAAACCTGCCAATTAGGGACAGGTTTATTTTGGCAGGTTTTATCTGGGGAAACGCCGGGGCCCATATCACCGCAAAGGGGACAGGCACCTTCGTGGTGGTTTGGACGTGTGTGCATCGGGTGGTATCTAAGTTGAGATACCACTTCTGGTATATCAGCTTGCGTTGGCGTGAGTACAATACTCAAACGTTATACGTCTCAGCGCCCTTTGTGCGTGGGCGTTTTGCAGTCACGCGAGCGAAGGGACTTGTCCTATGTGCGGAATCGTCGGATACACCGGCTCTGATATTGCAAAGAACATCCTGGTCACAGGCCTCAAGCGTATGGAGTATCGCGGCTATGACTCCTCGGGCGTCGCGCTCGAGGTGGGCGAGGGCGCCGCGGCGCACCTCGACGTAATCCGCCGCGTGGGCAAGGTCGCGGGCCTGGAGAGCGAGCTCTCCAACATCGATAGCGATGCTACCTGCGGCATTGGCCACACCCGCTGGGCTACCCACGGCAAGCCTTCCGTCGTCAACGCCCACCCCCACACCAGCTGCGACGGCCGCATCGCTATCGTGCACAACGGCATCATCGAGAACTTCGCCGAGCTGCGCGAGGAGCTGGAGGGCCGCGGCCATCACTTTAAGAGCGAGACCGATACCGAGGTCTTCGCGCATCTGATCGAGGAAGCCTATTCCGAGACACACGACCTGATGGCTTCCGTGCGCGAGGCCTGCACCCACGTGGTGGGCGCCTACGGCCTGGCCGCCGTGTGCGCCGACGAGCCCGGCGTCATCGCCGTGGCCCGCAAGGATTCCCCAATCGTGGTCGGCGTGGGCGAGACCGGCTCCTACGTCGCCTCCGATGTCATCGCGCTGATCGACGCCACCCGCGACGTTGTGGTGCTCGAGGACGGTCAGTTCGCCAAGCTCACGCCCGCGGGCGTCGAGTACACCGACGAGGCCGGCAACATCATTGAGCCCAAGGTTACCCACATCGACTGGGATCTGGATATGGCCGAAAAGGGCGGTTATCCCGACTTTATGCTCAAGGAGATCCACGAGCAGCCGCGCGTCGTGCGCGACACGCTGGTTGGTCGCATGACTCCCGCCGGCGAGCTCGATATCGACGAGCTGGGCCTGTCACTCGAGGAGCTCAACGACATCGACCGCGTGTACGTCATTGCCTGCGGCACCAGCTACCACGCCGGCCTCATCGCCAAGAACCTTATTGAGGGTTGGGCCCGCATCCCAACCGAGGTGGAGGCGGCCAGCGAGTTCCGCTACCGCAACCCCATCATCACGCCGACGACGCTCGTCGTGGCCGTGTCCCAGTCGGGCGAGACGGCCGACACCCTCGCCGCCATCCGCGACGCGCGCATCAAGGGCGCCAAGGTCTTTGGCATCACCAACGTGGTGGGCAGCCCCGTGGCGCGCGAGAGCGACGGCGTCATCTACACCAAGGCTAACAAGGAGATCGCAGTCGCCTCGACCAAGAGCTTCATCGGTCAGGTCGTGAGCCTGACGCTCTTGGCCCTGCTGTTGGCACAGGTCAAGTATCGCCTGACCACCAAGCAGGCGCGCATGTTGTTCCGCGAGCTTTCCGACACCGCCGAGCAGATCCAGTGGATTTTGGATACGCAGACCGAGGCTGTGCACGAAGCCGCCCTGCTGTGCAAGGACGCGCAGTCGGCGCTGTTCGTCGGCCGCGGCATGGGTGCCGCCATCTCTTACGAGGGCGCGCTCAAGCTCAAGGAGGTCAGCTACCTGCACGCCGAGGCATACGCCGCCGGCGAGATGAAGCACGGCCCCATCGCACTGATCGACCCGGGCTTCCCCGTCATCGCCGTGGCCACCAAGAGCGCCACGTACGACAAGACCGTGTCGAACCTTATGGAGTGCAAGGCCCGTGGCGCCAAGGTAATCGTCGTTGCCACCGAAGGCGACGAGGAGATCAACAAGATTGCCGACTGCATCATCCGCGTGCCGGCCGTTCGCGACGTGTTTAGCCCCATTACGGCGAGCGTCCCGCTGCAGCTGCTCGCCCGCGAGGTCGCCATCCTGCGCGGCTGCGACGTCGATCAGCCCCGCAACCTGGCAAAGAGTGTCACGGTAGAGTAATTGGTTCCGCCGTTCTAACGGCTAAGGCCCGGCTCCGCTTCAAAACGGAGCCGGGCCTTTTGCGTTTGCCCAGATAAAACCTGCCAAAATAAACCTGTCCCTTTTTGGTAGGTTAGCGGAGCTTGCTGGTTTCGAAGTAGTCGGGGAACTGGTCCAGGATCTCGGTTTGGCTGCGGAACATCATGTGCAGGTGCTTGCTCACCAAGAAGCTCGCCTCGATGGGGTCGCGGCCGGCGATGGCGCGGCGAATCTGCTTGTGCTCGTTGATGATTTCCTGCTTGTCCAGAATCTGCGTTGCGGCACGCAACCAGCGGAAACGCTCCAGGTCGGCGTTGGTCTCTTCGAGCCACGACCACACGGTGCTGCGGCACGCGATGCCAAAGATCAGGCGATGCATCAGGTTGTCGCTCAAAAAGAAGCCGATGCGGTCCTCTTCGTTCAGGGCCTTTTCCTGCAGCGCGATGGCGCGGTCGAGCTGCTCGATGCCGGCCGAGGTGGCGCGGGCGCAGCACTCCACAATCACCTGCTTTTCCAGATGCTCGCGAATGTAGCAGGCGCTTTCGGCCAGGGTGAGGTTGATGGGCGAGACATAGGTGCCGCTTTGGGGCACGGTGCGCACCAGGCCTTCCTGCGCCAGGCGAACGAGCGCCTCGCGCACGGGCGTGCGGCCCATGTCCAGGTCATCGCAAAGTTGCTTGACGCCCAGCTTTTCGCCGGGCTTGTAATCCAGATAGACGATCTTGCGTCGAATGGTGTGGTAGGACTGGTCCTGTAGGCTCGTTTCCTGATCGCCGATGTGCATCGATTCTTCCATAGCGCCTCACTGCCGTTGTATCACACTCATATATCTGTTGATTATTATGACGCGAATCAACCAGCCGTGGTGGGTAATTCAATAAGCCAATGCGAACTTTTGCGGCCCTTCTGCAGCGCTGCGCCCCGCCAGTTGCCGTATCATGAACCGTCGCAAAAATAAGACCGAAAGAAGGAATCCCCTATGCAATTGGCGAACACCATTCGCGAGCGCTGGAAAGGCGTTCTGTTCTGCCTGATTATCGCTATTCCCGCCACGCTGCTCGGCAAACAGCTCGAGGTTGTCGGCGGCCCGGTGTTTGCCATCCTCATCGGCATGGTCCTGGCGCTCATCGTTCCCAAGGATCGCCGCGAGCCGCTTGCCGCCGGCGTCACCTATACGTCCAAGAAGATCCTGCAATACGCCGTTATCCTGCTGGGCTTTGGCATGAACCTCTCGCAGATTCTCTCCAAGGGCGCTCAGTCGCTGCCGATTATCGTGGCAACCATCTCGACCTCGCTCATCATCGCCTTTGTGCTCTGCCGTGTCATGAAGGTCCCGAGCAAGATCGCGACGCTCGTGGGCGTGGGCTCGTCGATCTGCGGCGGCTCGGCTATTGCCGCGACCGCGCCCGTCATTGATGCCGATGACCGCGAAATCGCACAGGCTATCTCGGTCATCTTCTTGTTCAACGTTATCGCCGCGCTTATTTTCCCGACGCTCGGCGGCATGCTCGGCCTGACCAACGAGGGTTTTGGCCTGTTCGCCGGCACCGCCATCAACGACACCTCGTCCGTAACGGCGGCGGCGAGCGCCTGGGACAGCATGCATCCCGGTGCTAACGTGCTCGAGAGCGCCACGGTGGTCAAACTCACCCGAACGCTGGCCATCATCCCCATTACACTGGCGCTCGCATTTTGGCAGATGCGCAAGGCACGCAAGGCTGGCGGTGACGCCAAGAACACCTTCTCGCTTAAGCGTGCGTTTCCCATGTTCGTGCTGTTCTTCGTGCTGACGAGCGTCATCACCACCGTCTCCCAGCTGCCCAC
The DNA here is from genome assembly GCA_937949355.1 of uncultured Collinsella sp. Taxonomy (GTDB): domain Bacteria; phylum Actinomycetota; class Coriobacteriia; order Coriobacteriales; family Coriobacteriaceae; genus Collinsella. Next base: position 9,278 of record CALEDY010000111.1, read on the forward strand.
AACCGTCACGGCGCCCATCAAGGACCTGTCGAAGTTCTTTATCGTGATGGCCATGGCCGCGATTGGCTTTAACACCGATATCGTCGAGCTGGTCAAAAAGGGCGGCAAGCCCATTGCGCTGGGCTTTTGCTGCTGGATTGGCATTGCGTGCATGAGCTTGGGCATGCAGCACGTGCTGGGAATCTGGTAACGGCTCAGCCTGGTTCTGCGCGCTGCGTGTTCGCCCCCGCGCCGGCGGTGGAGCGATAGGAGCTCTTGCGGGTATGGCTTGTCCGCAGGTTTATAGGTCCCGAAGAGCTCTTATCGCCCCGCCAGGATGGCGATGCGGGGCAACTCATATACTCGCAGGACGGCGGCTTCTGCCCTATAGTGTTTGGTGAGCAATATCGTTCAATTTTGAAACACTCGGCTGTGCGCCCGCCGGTGGCGGCGCGGTGCGGAAGGCAGGAGCGCGACATGGACAGCGACGCCAAACTGCAAATCTTGATCGAGGCCCTGGCTGCTGCCGGGGCCTCGGCGTTGGCGATTGATGGGCATGGATGCGTCGTGATATCGACCGTGGACGATACCGCACTCGAGCAAGATGTCGCGGCATTTGTTGCCGAGCGCCTGGGGCGCGTGGGCGATGGCGTGCGCCTGGTGATGGGGCATGCTGGAGGGCGCTTGAGTCTCACGGTGCGTCCGGTCGACAAGGAATACGGCGCGCTTTGGGTGGTCGTGGTCCGCGAGGTCCACGGCGCGGCGGCGCATGCGGGTATTGAGTGGCTCAACGCCGATGAGGTCGAGGCGCGCTACGAGGCAAGCACGTACGGCATTGTCGAGGGCGCCGCTGCGGTCGCCGGTCCCGTCTGCGAAAGTTATGCCCACGGCGTGCCCCTTATGCTGGAGGGCGAGCTGGGTGCCGGCCAGTCCGAGATTGCAAAACGCCTCTATCTGGATGGGCCGTTCGCCGACGAGCCCTTTGTTTCCGTGGCGCTCGATGAGCTCACGGATCGCGGCTGGCGCCATCTGCTCAAAAGTTCGGAATCGCCGTTGTTTCAAACGAGGCTGACCCTATGCATCGGCGGCTGGCATGCCCTTCCGCCGCAGCGCCTGCGCGAGCTTGTCTCTACGATGATCGACACGGCGCTGGCCGCGCGTTGCCATGTGGTTCTGACGGCAAATGATATGCCGGGCGGCGGCGAAAGCGATCAGGCTGCTTTTGTAACCGAGCGCCTGGCCTGCGCGGTAAGCGTGGCACCGGCGATCGCCGAGCAGGGTGGCGCATCGAAAAAGGTCGCGCGGTATTTGTCATACCTGGCGGATATCTTTGAAACTGCCGCTCCGAGCATGTCCGAGGAGGCGGCCTCGACGTTCAATGCCTATCGGTGGCCTCGCAACTATCTGCAGCTTCGCGAGGTTTCGGAACGACTCTATATATTAGTAGGGTCGGGTGTGGCGGAACGCACGGTGGCGGAGGAGGTGCTCGCCCAGGAGGACGTCATCAAGACCGCAACCTTTGGAGCCCCGATGCTCGACAGCGACCTGTATATCTTGCGTCCACTGGCCGATACCGAGCGCGACATTGCGCGGCTGGTCGTAGGCCACCTTCAGGGTAACCGGACCCGTGCTGCCGAGGTGCTGGGCATAAGCCGCGCGACCCTGTGGCGCTTGCTGAAGGACGGTGACCGTTAGGCGAGGTGCCCGTGACCGCATGCGACGTGTGTGCTACAGTCCAAAGCAGTAATGTTTCGATTGTGTTACGGCGTGCGGGGGCGTATGGCGGAGACTTCAAAACCAAACCGGACTAGACGGGGCACGGCTTCGGTCAACCGCCGCACGACGTCCCGGACGTGGGGCAAACACGCGTCGGGATTCGACGGATCGTTCAAGCGCACCAAATACGGCTACCCTTCGGCAAGTGCTCGCCTGGCCATGCAGGCCGAGTCGTCGCTGTGGGGGCGCAAGCGCGTGGTGGGCTCTAAGCTCAAGCACGATGGAACGCTTGGTTATATTAGCCGCGGCGCGGCTCGCCGCAGTGGGCTCAATCCGGCGGGATGGCATCGCTATGTGCCTATTGCGGTTGTCGTCGCCGTCATCGTGATCGCACTCGCGGCGCTTGGCTACGCGGGCGGTGGAGTCGATCTAAGTGCGATGCTCAAGTCTGCCGAGCTCGCGCATGCCGGCACGGAGCTTGTCGAGGGCGCTCAGGCACAGACGGGCGTGGCGCCTCAGCGCGGTATCGTCGCGGCGGCCGCAACGATCGCCGATGCCCAGAAGGACGAGGACGCGGACGGCGAGGTTAGCGAAACCAGTGCGAACGGCGTGGGTTCGCAGGTCACGCCGATAACACAAGGCCAATAAGTCACAGAACCATCACACTAAGTCGCTGTTTGGGGACAATGAGTGAGCAAAAAAGCAGCAATGTTGTTTCATATAGAACTCATTAGTCACAATTTACAAAAAAGGGCTATACTACTAGGCACTTAAAGGTCCACAAGCTGCAAGTTGAGGAGTACCTAACATGAAGAAGAGATTCATGGCAGCACTGAGCATTTTCGCTCTTGTCTTGGCTCTGCCCGTGGCTGCTTTTGCTGCCAACAGCCCCGAGAAGGTCAGCAGCCAGCCTGTCACGTCCAATGGCGTGACCGCGAATGCCACCGGCGTTGTCGCCGGCAGCGATGCGTGGCTTAAGGTTGTCGGCACCGGCACCGCCGCTAGCAACGTTCCTTCTGGCTCCAATGTGGTTGCCTCCTTCGAGGTCACCCAGCAGAACACGAGCGGCCCGTACAGCTTCACCTTCGCTCTTGGTTCTCAGTATGCTGGCGCCAAGGTAACCGCCTACATTCAGCATGATTCCAGCGTCAACGAGGTGAAGGAGCTGACTGCTGACGCCAACGGCAACGTTTCCTTTACCATGGACCAGCTTTGCACCATCACCCTGGTTGCTCAGCCCACGAGCGGCGCTTCTGCTGCTGCTGGCACGACCGTGACTGCCGACAAGGGCGCTAAGTCCCCGGCTACCGGCGTGAACACCACCGCCGTTGCTGCCGTGGCTGCCGTGGCTGTTGCTGGCGCTGCCTGCGCTTTTGTTGCTCTTCGCAAGAACAACTAGCACACATACGGTTTCAACCGTAAGATTTGAGGACCCGTACTTGTGCGGGTCCTTTTTTTGACCGATTTACAGGGTGAGGGAATACCATGGCACAGCAGCCACAGGGCAAACATATGGAAGCTAAGCATGCGGACGACTCGGATAAAAAGCGTCGCGCCACGATACTCAAGGGCGTTATCGCGGTGCTGCTGTTGGTTGCAGTCGGCTGCGGCGGCTACGTGCTCTATATGAATCACCTGGAGCAGCAGCGCGCGCAGGAGATGAGCGCAACGGGTAAGCCCGCCACGAAGGTCGAATCAAAGGGCAAAGAGCTGGCAGACAATCCCATTGACTTCGCCTCGCTTATCAAAGAAAACGCTGACATTTATGCCTGGCTCTACATTCCGGGTGCGGATATCAACACGCCCTTGCTCCAGAGCGCGACGGACGACCTGTTCTATTTGGACCATGACAAGGACGGCAAGTACGATCCGTATGGCACCGCGTTTAGCCAGATGGCCAACGCGCGCGACTTTAGCGATCCTGTCACGGTGATTTACGGGCATGTGAACGGCGGCGTATTCCATAACTTGCATAACTTTGAGGACGCGGACTTCTTTAACGAGAACACCGAGTTCTTTATCTACACGCCCGGCCATATCCTGACGTACAAGATTGTCTCGGCTTATCAGTATGATGACCGTCACATCCTCAACTCATTTGACTTTACCGATGCCACGGCGCGCCAGAACTACTTTAATTCGGTCTGCAATCCCGATGCACTGCTCAAAAATGTACGCGACGGCGTGACACTTGATGCAGATAGTAAGATTGTGCAGTTGAGCACCTGCATGCTCGATAGCTCGCAAGGCAACTCGCGCTATATTGTTAGCGGTGTGTTAACAAGCGACCAGGAGACAAAATAGTCATGAACCCCCGTGGCAAGCACTTTATCGATGCGGTGGATCCCGACGAAAATCAAGTAAACAATACCGAGCAGCCTACTCAGGATGCGGCGGAGCCTGTTGAGCCTCAATGGGAGGCCGAAGCGGCTCCGGCAACCAAATCTGATGAAAAGGCTCATGGCGACACCGAAGCCCCATCCGAGGCGCCGGTGAAGGATACCGATGCTGCGACTGAGCCTGTCGATGAGGTGGAATGGCCCACGCTCGACGAGACGGGACCGCACCGCCGTCGCCGCTCCAAGGAATCAATCAAGCGCATCAAGCGCCGCCGTCGCATTCGCGCGCTCGTTATCGTGCTGCTTGTGATTGGTGCGGTTGCCGTTGCCGGCTGGGGCTTTGTAAACCACAGCGTGAACCAGGGCAAAAAGAAGATTGAGGAAAAGACCGAGAAGGTCATTAAAGCCAAGGGCGACACCATTACCTATAACGGCAAGAAGTATGCGCTCAACAAGCATATGGCAACGGTCGCATTCATCGGTTTCGATAATCGTGCGACCGACGATGGCGCCAAAGAAGGTCAGTCGGATACCGTTATGGTTGTAGCGCTTAATACCGATACTGGCGAGGCCCGTGGCATCGTTATTCCGCGCGACAGCATGGTCGCTGTCGATACGTATACGGGTGGTTCGTTTTCGGGCCAGGTGACCGAGCAGCTCTGCCTGCAGTTTGCCTACGGTACCGATGGAGATAGCTCCTCGGCGCTCACGGCGGCTGCCGCTTCGCGCGTACTCGACAACATTCCGGTCGATTACTACTACACGCTCAATATTGAGGGCGTGGCTCCCATTAACGACTCTATCGGCGGCGTGACGCTGGTGCCCACGCAGAGCGTGCCGGGTACCTCGGTTGTCGAGGGTCAGGAGACCACGCTGTTTGGCAAAACGGCCGAAAAGTATGTGCAGTGGCGCGATACGTCGAATTTGACGTCTTCGCTGGATCGTACGGCGCGCCAGGTGAGCTACGTGCAGGCGTTCGCATCGAAGGTGCTCAACAGCGCCAAGAGCAACCCTGCCATACTCATTAACTTGTATCAGACCATGGGCGACTACACGTGGACCAATCTGGGCCTCGATGAGTTTAGCTATCTGGCGACCACGATGCTCGAGCACGGCCTAACTTCGTTTGATGTTGTGACGCTGCAGGGCACCATGCAGCAGGGCGACACCTTCGCTGAGTTCTACCTAGACCAGGACAACGTAAAGCAAACAGTCGTCGATACCTTCTATCATCCCGTCGATTAATTACAGGATAAGATCGCTTAGATAATGTTGCGGTGGAATAGCTTTTGTTCGTGCTGGTTGAAGGCCGAACGGGGACTATTTCACCGCAACCTTTTTATGCGTGGAACGAAGATCTATGTAGGCAGGCACCGTCGCAAAGATTCGGTAACAGAAATGCCGTTTGCGGAGTAATCAATTGACCGCCTCGTGACGCAAAGACTAAAATTAACACCATCTTTAGGTGTCTCCCAAGCCGTCGTGCAGGCAGCAGGGGTTCGCCTGCATGACGGCTTGGGATGTTGGCGCTGCTCCGGCATCCAGAGCTAGATGCTGGACGTCAAATGCGACGGAAAGGAAGGTGATAGGGATGCGTAAATCTGCATTGGGCCGTAAAGCACTTACGGTGCTGGTTTCGACCTCAATGGTTGTATCGATGATGCCGACGGCGGCCTTGGCCGATGCCGTGGGTGTTGCTGATGCTTCGACGACTGAGCAATCCCAGGTCAAGGAAAGTGAGCCGGGGGGGGTGACTCCGGGAATGTAGCCGAGACGAAATCGGCGGATGAAGGCTCCAACGAGAGCGATGCCAATGGGCAGGCGACTACCGAGCAGGGGTCGACTACTCAGACCGGCGATGATTCGCAGCAGGGGGCTGAGTCCCAGGAGCCTGCGACTGTTGATGTCGCCGAAGTGAACGGCAAGAGCTATTCCAGCCTTCAGGCAGCAATTGACGCTGCGGCAAGCAAGGCAACGGTGAAGCTGCTGCTCGACACGAAAGAAAACGTAACGATCTCCAAGTCCAATCTTACGCTCGACCTGAACGGTCACACTCTGAACGGCAGCACGGGCGAGCGCAAGCCGGCGCTGACCGTTACGGCTCGCGGCGTCACCGTCAAGGACAGCAGCGAGACCCAGACTGGCACCATCAAGCGCGAGGATACCGCAGAGAACTCCGGCGTCAGCTCCCACTATGTCATTGACGTTCAGGGCAATGGCTGGCTCACCTTCGAGAGCGGCAACGTGACCAACGGCAGCGGCAACATGGCGGGGAAGGGCGCGTCTCTGGTGCGCGTGGGCGATGACAGCGTCGCCAAGTACCCCGGCCTGAATATCAAGGGCGGCACGTTTACCCAGGATAATTTCATCGTGATCAAGGTTGATAGCGGCGATCTGTTCCTGAACGGCGGTACGCTGAATTCCACCGACAGCTACGCCATTGAGGACTGGCACAGAGCCACTATCAAGGGCGGCACGGTCAACGGCGCAGTGGCGGCCTGGACGTACAGCGGCGGTCACAACAGTACTCTGGCGATCAGCGGCGGCACCGTCAACGGTAAAGTCGAGTCGGTGACCTACGACGGCGCCGAGGGCAAGACAGCGAAGGTATCCATCACGGGCGGCACCGTCAATGGCTCGCTGAGCGCAAAGAAATACAATTCGAGTGAAACCATCGACTCCACAAAGGCAACAATCGAGGTCACGGGCGGTACGTTCAGCACCGATCCTTCCCGCTATCTGATTGAAAGCTCCTCTGCTACCAAAAACGAAGACGGCACGTACGGTGTAGAGAAAGCCTATCTTGCCAAGGTTGGCGAAACCAGCTACTACACCATGGACGAGGCGTTCAAGGCTCAGACTACAAGCGGCGAAGCTATCACTTTGCTGCGCGACTACACCACGGGCAGCGAGTTCAAATCTGGAACCGTTGCGCGCGTGGTTGACCTGAACGGCCACACCTGGACCTGCACCGGAGCCGATGCAAGCTCCGCGGCGTTTGAGATCAACTATGCCAACGCATCGCTCACGGTGAAGAACGGCAAGGTCGTGAGCTCGCAGCTGATCGGCCTGATTCCGTCTGCCGAGGGCGGCACCATCAAGTACGACAACTCTACTCTTGCGTTCGAGGGCGTTGAGGCTTCTACCACCGCTACGAGCGGCATCGAGACGAACGGCAACAACACGAACGACACCGTTGTCCTGAAGAACAGCACGCTCAACGTTCCCAACGGCTTTGGTATTTACTTCCCCAGTAGCGGAACGCTGACCATTGACAACTCCACGATCAACGCGAAGACGATGGGTTTGCAGGTGTGCTCGGGCAGCCTGAACGTCAATGCCGGTAGCAAGATTACCGTGTCGGGCGATCCGGTCGCGAAGGCCGAGAACGACGGCGCCATCCAGGACGGCGCAGCAATCTCCATCGTCAACCGCCCCGGCTACAAGGGCCTCGGCAAGGTCGACATCGCCGGCGGCACCTTCATGGCGAAGGGCGATAACGCAGCCATCAAGGCCTACACCTGGGATTCCTCGACCAAGCAGGAGTCGGCTTTCGACAACACCGCTAAGACGGTTGCCGTTTCCGGCGGTACGTTCTCGTCTGTTGTCTCCAGCGACCTGTGCGCTGAAGGTTTTGCACCTGTCAAGAACGAAGATGGCACCTACGACGTGAAGGAAGGCGCTGACGGCTATGTGGAGGACGAAAATGGCAACGTGACCATCTCCACCGCTACGGGCCTGTTCTACTTCGCCAAGAAGGTTAATGCGGGCAACAACTTCGCAGGCAAGACCGTGACGCTGGCCAACGACATCGACCTGAATAACGAGAAGTGGACGCCGATTGGCGTTTATAGCGTTAATGCAACCTGGTTCAAGGGCACGTTTGACGGCCAGAACCACGCCGTTACTGGTCTGAAGGTCGAAGAGAGCAAAAAGAACGGCGTGGGCTTCTTCGGCAAGGTCTATACGGGCACCATCAAGAACCTGACGGTGGAGGGCAGCGTTGGTACTTCAGGTTCCAACTACGTTGGCGGCATCGTGGGTCACGGCTATGCCACCATCACCAACTGCACTTTTAAGGGCAGCGTTGGCAGCACGGACACCATGCAGGTGGGCGGCATCGCTGGTTCCGGTGGTTTCACCGTTACCAACTGCTCCGTTTACGCCGATGTTACGGCTGAATGCTGGGCTGGCGGTATCGTCGGCAACTGCCAGGACGGCGGCGCATACACCAACTGCTATGTAGAGGGTGTCGTCAGTGCTAAGAGCACCTACTGGGGCGGCGGCGCGGCCGGTATTACGCCTGTCCCGCTGTATCCCTCCCAGGTCATCAGCGGCTGTTACTCCAACACCGTTGTGAAGGTGGCGGGCAAAGAGGTCAACTGCCCCATCATCGCCGCCTACAATAACCCGCTGGATTACAACGGCTACTCCGGTGACCTGAAGATTTACGACAACTCCTGGAACAAGCAGAAGAACAGCAACGACAGCTATCCTATCTATGCGGAGAAGAACGGCGAAGGCGGCGTTCTCATGGAAGGCATGACTGCTGCCCGCGACAACAGCCTCATCATGCTGGAGGATGACCTGAACTACGCCACCGGCGACCTGTCCAAGGTGCGTATCATGGCTGGCTCCAGCGTGACGCAGGCGCAGATCGATGCACTGGCCGTGGCTTCTGTGGGCGATTCCAAGTACCAGTCACTGACCGAGGCCATCGACGCCGCTCAGGCTGGCGAGACCGTCACGTTGCTGGCGGATGCCACGGAAAACATCACCATCGCTGCCTCCAAGCAGATTACGCTTGACCTCAACGGCTTCACGCTCACGAACGCCTCGGGCCACACCATCACCAACAACGGCACCCTGACCATCAAGGACTCCAGCGCGGCGAAGACCGGCACGGTGGACAACGTCACGCACGGCAAGGGCGCCCTGGTCAACAACGGCACGGTGACGCTTGACGGCGGCACGTTTGAGCGCAGCGAAGAGGCGGGCACACTCAAGCCCTATGAGAACGGCGGCAACAGCTGGTACACGGTCCAGAACAACGGGACCATGACCGTCAACGACGGCGTTGCCGTGAGGAACGCCGGCGGATACTCGAGCAACCTTTGCAACGCCGACGACAGTCACGCCAAGCTCGTCATCAACGGCGGCAGCTTCACCGGTGGCGTCAACGCGGTCAAAAACGGTTCGAACACGACACTCGTCATCAACGGCGGCACCTTCTCCAACACGAGTCAGTACGTCATCATGAACTGGAGCGATGCCACCATCTCCGGCGGCGACTTCACTTCCGGCGGAACGGCGCCCGCTGTCCTGTTCACGTCTTCGTACAAGACGGATAAGGACAGTCTCAAGGTGACTGGCGGCACGTTCTCCGGCAGCTCGAAGATGATCCGCAACTACTACGACGACTCCAACCGCGGTAACGCCTCCGTCTCCGGCGGCACCTTCTCCGCCGAGGTCCCTGCTGACTGCTGCGCGGAAAACTTTGCTCCTGCGAAAACCACCGATGCGTCGGGTAATGTGACTTATGGCGTTGCTTCTGGATTGGTGAATTTCTGGGGTGGCTCTCTTCGTATGGATAAGTATGAGAACGCTGACGGTACCTTTATTACCGATGAGGCGGATCTGCGTTTCGGCTTCAACTTCGATTTGCCCGAGGGGGCCACGCGAACGGCTTTTGGTTTTGACTGGGGAACCAGCAAGAGCAAGCTTAACCGTCACGTTAGCGGTGTAAACGTTCGCGACGCTAAGACTCAGCCGCTTAAAACTGATCCTCAAGGTGTGAGCGGTACGATTTCAAATCTAGTCGTTACGAACATCCCCAAGGATAACTTCGGCACTGTGGTCTATGCACAGATGTGGGTTACATACGAGCTTAACGGGGTTAGCTACACCATCCATACCGATGTTCAGAGTCGCTCGGTTTCCGATATCGCAACCAAGATTAAGGCTGCGGGCGACGACGGCAAGATCTCGAAGGATTCCAAAGAATATAAATACGCTTCTGCTCTTTTAGAGCTAGGCGAAGATTAGAAAGGAAAGTTGTTTAATGTCTCAGCAGTATGTGGATCCAGAGCTCCAGGTAATTGAGTTTGCCGGGGAGGACGTCGTTCGGACAAGTGACCCAGGCGATAACACTGACCAGTGGAGGCTGCAGGGTGATCTTGCTAATCCCGACAACCTGAACTAACGCTATGGGTAAGGCTGAATATAGCGTGCCTGCCATCGAAATTTTACTGTTTTCGGATGAGGTCAAAAACGGAATTGAAGGCAGTCAGGAATGGACGGGTTGGTACGATCTGGAAAACCCAGACCAGCCAACGGTTTAGCATCACGTGAGGGGCGGGCGCTTCGGCGCCCGCCTTGGTTTGATAACCCTGCACTGATGAAGGGGTTGCATAAATGGATTCAAAAAAACGCAAGGTGGCCTATGTTGTAGGAGCATTGCTTGCTGTGACGGTTGTTGCACTTCTCGCTGTCTTTGTTTTTCCAAACGTAAAGGACGATGCGAAGTCTCCGGATTCCTCGGAATCGGCTATTGTGGCAGACAAAGACGCGGCGTCCTCCAATAAGGCGGACAAATCTAAAACTGCCACTCCTTCTGTGGTTGAGCTGGAGGAAGAGCCTAGTTCCGCTGGATCTACGGATACTGTTCCGGTTGTTGGGGGCGGCAAGGACGATGGCTCTGCCGACAATGTCGTCGATGCCGGTAATCTATCAAATGATTCTGCGGACAATAATTCCAAAAATAACCAGGGAACCAACGATAATGCGGGCGGCTCGGAGTCAAAGCCCTCGGAAGAGGGAAATTGGACTGGCTATTATTAGCCAGCCGAGCCTTAAGTCCATGTTGCAAGGCCGCCTCCGTGGCCTTCGCTGTTTCTAAGTGATTGCAGGTGTGGGGGAAGGACTGTCGTGCTTAGCGAAAATTTGTCACCAAGCAACGAGTTTTTCTGCATACGTGTGGCTGATCTTGTGGTCCGTATCCGACCCATTCATAGGGAGCTGATCCGCTTTTGCTCGGGCTACGTTGTGGATGACGTCGAGGATGCTGATATCGAGATTCTCGTTAAACAGTCGGACATAGACGCTGAGCGTAATGTGGCTGTCGAGGGCGTGAGCTGGACTGATGCATATCTAGAGACGCTCGTCGTTCAGCGCGCGATTGCGGACGAATTGCCCGCCCGTAGGCGATTGTTGATGCACGGAGCGGTTGTTGAGTTTAAAGGTCTGGGTTATCTGTTTACAGCGTCAAGTGGAACGGGCAAATCGACGCACGTTCGCTTGTGGCGCCAGTACCTTGGCAAGGGCGTGCATGTTGTGAATGGAGACAAGCCCTTCATTTACGTTCCGGACGAGACCGCCGTGCCTCCAGTTGCCTATGGAACTCCGTGGTGTGGCAAGGAGGGCTGGCAGCAGAACTCTTCGGTGCCCCTTGCGGGTATTGTGCTCTTATCCAGAAGTGATCCAGGTATGTCGACTGTGCGACGTGTGGATGCGGCGCCAAATCTCGACAAACTTTTGAGGCAGGTGTACTTCCCCTCGGACGTATTGTCATCAACCCTAACGCTCGAGTTGCTGGATAGCGTTTTGGGGTGCGTGCCGGTCTATGAACTTGCATGCGACATGTCTGAGGACGCCGTGCGCGTGAGCTTTGAGGGCTTGACCGGAGGCGTGTACGAAGGCATTCACAAGGGAGAATGAAAATGAAAATAAAGCAAGGGTTTGTTATGCGCGATGTAGCAGGTCAGGCCGTAGCCATTGCTACGGGCGAGGCCAGCAAATCTTTTCACGGTATGGTCAAGCTCAATGATACGGGTGCTGTTATCTGGAATGGTATCGAGAAGGGACTAGACGAAGCCGAGATCGCTGAACAGCTGGCTGCTGGTTACGATGTCGAAGTTGGCCAAGCGCTCAAGGACGTCGAGTCTTTCATTGCGCGTATGCGCGATGCCGGACTTGTGGAAGGCTGATTTCGCGTGGCGTCATCGCTCAATAACAAATCACTCTATCTGTTGCATCTGCTTTCGTGCGCGTTGCGCGGAGCGGTGCCAGCGCCGCTTCCTGCCGATGTATCCTGGGATGCGGTGTTTAACCTCGCAATGCGAAACTCGGTGGCGACGACCTGTGCTTTTGCGGTTGCAAAAGCATCAGACGCTGGCGAGATGGAGCAGGCGCGCTGGAAAACTGAGGTCGATTCCAACCTCATGCGCCACGCCATGTTTGACATGGCACGTGAGACGATATTCTTAGAGATGGATAAAACGGGGCTCGCGCATCTACCACTGAAGGGCATTGTGACGGCTAGCGCTTATCCGCGTCCCGAGATGCGATGGATGTGCGATAACGACTTTTTATTTGGTCGTGCGCACGGCGACGGACACGTTTCCGCCGCAAGTGAATCTGACGCCCGTGAGCTGCGGCGCATTATGGAGACCCTGGGGTACAGGACGGCGCACTTTGGAGTGGGAAATCATGATTCCTATGAGAAGGCGCCTATTTATAACTTTGAGCCACATCGAACGCTGGCTAATCCCGAGGTTTCGTGGTGGGAGTATTATTCCGATCCGTGGGAAAGGGCCCGACGTGTAGAGGGCGATTCCGGGTTAGCCTACGAACTATCGCGTGAAGATACGTACATCTTTCATATTGCTCATATGTTCAAGCATTTTTCTGCGTCGGGCCATGGGGTGCGTGGACTTGCTGACGAATGGGTTCTTTTGCGCGCATGGGGCGCCTCTCTTGACCGTGAGTACTTGAGAAGAGAGCTCGGAAAGTTGGGGATGGTAGATTTTGAGGCCAGTCTCCGACGAGTTGTGCATCGTGTAATCGATGAGGACGCGTGCGGCGGCATGCTGGCGGGTGATGATGATTCCCTCGCAAGTGAGGACGAGCAGATGCTCGCTTATATGCTTGGCAGTGGTACCTATGGAACCTTGGGCAACCATGTGAAAAATGAGATTGCTGCGGACGCGGCAGAGAACGGAAAGAGAGGCTCACGCGCACGCTATCTGTGGCATCGCGCATTCCCTCCGCTGAAGAAGCTCCGCCAGGGGTATCCCGTGCTCAAACGGGCGCCATGGCTCTTGCCGTGTGTCTATATATACCGTCTTGTCGTTAAGCCGTTTACGCGGACGGATCGTTTGCGCGTGGAACTCGAGGCTGTCGCACGGGTGGACGAGGAGTAATCGATGGCGCAAGCGGAAAGGATTGAAGATGTGCTCGCCCATGAAGGCGTGTGGGTGAGCACGACGGTGGGTGAAAGCATGTGGCCCATGCTGCGAAATCGGCGCGACACGATTGTCGTTCGTCGATGTGAGAGCAGACTGCAACCGTTTGACGTCGCACTCTATCGTCGGGGCAGTGACTATATTCTTCACCGAGTGATTAAGGTCGTCGATGGCGGCTATCGTATTCTTGGGGATAACTGCTACTTCGTCGAGGACGTCCCGGAAGATGCAGTGTTGGGGCGTCTGGATGAGTTTTGGCGTGGGGAGAAGCATTTCGACCCGCGCAGTTGTGGCTGGCTGCTGTATGCGCGAATATGGTTTAGCCTTTGGCCCTTGAGGCGAGTCCTTAAGAAGTGCCGCTCGGTGCTCGGCCGGGTTGCAAGGAGGGTCGGGCTCAAGTGAGAGAGTTTCGTTGGGTCTTTGACGCTTGCGGTCCTGACTTGCGGCGTGTTTGGGCGCTGTGCGTCACGAGATGTGCTTCGGCGTTCATAGCCGTGTGCTACGCACTGCTTATGCAGCGGTCTGTTGATGCTGCGGTGTCTCATGACGTAGACGCGTTTTTGCCAGCACTTGCCTTGTTTTCGGCGGCTCTTCTGGTGCAGGTGCTTCTGTCGATGGTATCTAGGTGGCTCTCTGAGTCCGCTCAGGCCCGTTTGGAGAATGCACTTCGGACGCGTGCCGTCGGTGCGGTCGTTCGCGCCGGGCGTCTTCCGGGCGGGCGCGCATCGGGTGAGGTCGCGAGCGTAATGACTTCCGATATTGCCTGTGTAGCGGGTGCCGTCGTGTCGGTCATTCCCGATGCGGCATCCATGTTGGTCAGAGGGGCCGCAGCGCTTGTACTCATGTTTGCAGTCGCACCGGCTTTGGCTGCGCTCTTTGTGGTCGCGGGCACGCTGGGCGTGCTGTGTTCACTTGTCATGCGTCGTTGGCTCAAGAGCTTGCATGCAGAAGCTCAAGCTGCTGAGGGCTCAATGCGTGCACGGTTGCAGGAAACGCTCGAAAGCTTGGTGGTGATACGCTCTTTTGGAGCGGCCGCGCGCGTGTTGGAGGGCCTCAGAGCTCTCATGAACGCGCAGCTCGCAGCGCGTGAGCGACGTGCCGGGGGCAAGGCGGTGTCTGGCGCGATCTTCAACCTTGCCATGCAGTTAAGTTATCTGGCGGGATTTGGATATGGGTGCTGGGGTATCCTCACAGGGCGCGTAAGCTACGGCACCCTGATGGCGCTCGTGCAGCTTGTTGGGCAAGTGCGTGCACCGTTTGCGAGCCTTTCGGGGCTGTTCCCACAGGCCGCGGCCATGTCTGCCAGCTGTGAACGCCTGCGCGCTTCGGAGCCGAGCGTTCGCATAGAAACGCTGCCGCCCGAGGGATCTTCTTTCGGCGCGTTGTGCTTCCGTGGAGTACAGTTTGGCTATACGGACGGCCTGCAGGTGCTCAAGGGGTTTAATGCGCAGGTTCGCACCGGGGAGTTCATTGCCATTACTGGGCCGTCGGGCATCGGTAAGTCAACGATGCTCATGCTTGCTCTGGGGATGGAGGACCCTTCTGCTGGTACAGTCGAGATTGAATTTGTGAATCGCGATGGCTCTGTAGAGGCGATTTCTGCCTCGGAGCTTGCGCCGGGGACTTTCGCTTATGTGCCTCAGGGCAATATGCTTATGAGCGGAAGCATCTGCGAGGCAATTACGCTAGCAGGGGAGGCGACGGTTGATCATGCCGCGTTAGCCAACGCTCTTTATGCGGCATGTGCGTCCGAATTTGTTGACGCTTTGCCCGCGGGCATCGAGTCGCAACTTGGCGAGCATGGCAGTGGGCTCTCCGAGGGCCAGATGCAACGTTTGGCTGTTGCCCGCGCCGTTTATTCAGGTGCCCCGGTGCTACTGCTCGATGAATGTACCTCGGCGCTTGATGAAGCAATCGAGCATGAGATGCTTAATCGTCTGCGCGAGCTCGGCCGCACGGTGGTCATCGTTACCCATCGTCCCGCTGCTTTGAATATTTGCGACAGAACGATTTGTATAAGCTGATGCCGTGATGCGATCAGGAGCCGAATTCCATCCCAAATTAGCTGCCCAGGTGCCGGATGCCAACAACGGAACACTCGATGTCAGTCACCAACAGCGAGCGGGCCGCATTTGCGCCAAGGTGACGTGAAATGAGAGGGCGCTGACCTTTTGGTCGCGCCCTCGAAATTGAACGTCAGATTGGCGTGAATGCGGCCCGCGCAGCGTCAACGGGTCCGCCGTTCGTTAGAACGGCGGAACAAACACCACGTTGTCGCGGCGGGGTTTGGCCTCGGGGAGCGTGTCCTCGGCATAACCCAGAATGCAGTTGCCCACGCCGCGCAGGCTGCCGTCGGCGGGCAGGCCCCACTTGGCCAGCAGCTCCAGGCCCTCGGGCGAGTCGAAGACCTCGTGCGCGCGGTGGATCCAGCACGAATCGACGCCCAGCGCATAGGCCGCGTTGAGCAGGTTGCCCATGGCGAGCGAGCCATCTTCCACATGTGTGGGCACGCTGCGGTCGACCAGCACTACCACAACAGTCTTGGCGCCGTAGAAGGGGTCGCCGTTGCTGCCCATAACCTGGGCGTTGAGCTGCGAGAGGCGCTCAACGGTCGCGGGGTCGGTGACGGCGACGAACGTCACCGGCTGGCGCCCCATGCCGCTTGGTGCGTACTGACCGGCTTCGATGATTCGTGCGAGTTTTTCTGCCTCGACAGGGCGATCGCTGTATTTGCGGCAGCTGCGACGATGGATGAGCGCCTCGATGGTCTCCATGGGTCCTCCTGACATTGGTTTCGATGCCTCGTTCTTACCCGTCGAGCCAAAACTGTAATCGCGCGTGATATTCAAAAAGTGATAGTTACCAATAGGAATAGTTGGTTTGCATAAAACAGCAGCCAGAATGTGACAAACCAGTGGGATGATTAAACGTTTTATCCCGTCTACCCTGCGGTTTTTTACCACTTGCCTAAATGATGCACGCATAAGCTCTGATAAAGGTTTTACTAAAGGAGTACCAACGTTTATCAACGCGCCATGGTGGCGCTGGGCCAGGAGGTAACAACATGTTCCAGGCTGGAGATGTCGTCGAGACCGACTTCGAAGGATTTCTGAAGCTGCTGCGTTCCAAGACGCGCGCTTTCGTGTCGATTGACGATCATGAGTACTACATCACGCACACCGATGGCTATTGGCGTGTTCAGGATTGCGAGGCCCTCAACGATAAGGGCCACTTTACTGACTGCTCCGAGCTGGTCAACACGGTCTGCGAGGTCGTCGAACTGCCGTGGATCTGCGGCAAGAGCCTGCACGATAGTTTCTCGGGTGCTACGGTCTACGAGGCCGTCGCCGCCTAGCAGCCAACAATCGATTTTCTCGCGTGACCGCCGGCGCCGCCCCCGCGCCGGCGGTCTTTTTTGTCGATATGTTGTATAGGTCGCACGCCTTGCGCGCTCGCCCTTGACGATAGTCAAAACTCGGACTAATCTGAAACCTCAATTAGTCAAAACTCGGACTATCGAATGGTGGGAGAGATGAACAACGCAGTTAGCCCGGTCGATTTTGACCGGATGCTCAACGGGCTTGACCGCATCTATTCGGAGTTCGCGCGCACCTGCGGCCTTTCGGACTGCGCCTACTGGATGCTCTTCGACACCAGCGCGGCGGGCGGAAGCGTTGCTGTGAGTCGGCTGACGAGCGAATGGTTCTACAGCAAACAGACCATCAACTCGGCAATTAAGACCCTGACGGCGCGAGGACTTGCGACGTTGGAGTTTGCCGAGGGCAGTCGCAAGAACAAGGTTGTTTGCCTGACCGAAGAGGGCAGGCGGTTTGCCGAGCGCTATGCGTTGCCGGCGCAAAAAGCCGAGCAACAGGCATTCGAGGCGCTCGAGCCATGGGAGCAGCGCGAGATTGTGCGCTTGGTCGGTAAGTTCTCCCATGTTCTTAACGAAGAGTGCGAGGCGTTTAAGCGGCAGGTGGCCGCCGAGAACGAGGCCGACGATAAGGGTGAGGGGGAGACATGCGACTCTTAATGAGGTTTATGAAGCCGTACCGCGGTCTGATCGCGGTGACGCTGCTGGTGCTGTTGATAGACAACGTCGGCACGCTGCTGGTGCCCACGATGCTGGCGAACATGGTCAACACGGGCATCACGACGGGTGACGTCGACTATATCCTGCGCAACGGCCTGTACATGCTCATCGCGACCGGCATGGCCAGCGGCGGCGCGGTGCTGGGCTGCTATCTTTCGGCCCGCCTGGCGGCCAACGTTGCCTGCGACATCCGCAACGCCGTCTACGATAAGTCGCTCGAGCTGTCCGCCAGCGACTTTGAGCGCTTTGGCACGGGTTCGATGATCACACGCTCGCTCAACGACATCAACGTGATTCAGCAGGCTATCCTTCAGACGATTCAGTTGGTGCTGCCGGTGCCGTTCTTGGCCGTCGCGGGCATCATCTTTGCCTGGTTTATCGATCCTGCCATGGGCACGCTGCTGGGCGCAGTCGTGGCGATCGTGCTGGTGGCGGCGGTCTTTACGGTGGCTAACGCCGCGCCGATTTTTATGCGCCTGCAGAGCTTTATCGACCGCATGAACGTGGTGCTGCGCGAGAACATCGTGGGCGTGCGCGTCATCCGCGCATTTAACAAGGAGCGCCACGAGGAGCAGCGCCTGGACGAGGTGTTTAGCGATTACGCGGCCAATGCCATCAAGGTCAACCACCTGTTTGTGGGTCTCGACAGCTCCAGCTTCTTTTTGATGAACATCGCCGAGGTGGCGGTGCTGTGGGTGGGCGGCAACCGCGTGGGCGTCCATGCCATGCAAATCGGCAGCATCTCGGCCGTGCTGGAGTACGCGCTTCTGATCCTGTTCTTTGTGATGATGGCGCAGATGGTAGTACTGACGCTTCCGCGCGCCGCGGCGTGCCTCAACCGTGCGCAGCAGGTGCTCGAAATCGAGCCGAGCATTGTGGACGGTAAGGCTACGCTGGGCGACGGGGCGCCTGAGTCCGCAGATGGGGCCGACGCGGTGGCCGTGTTCGACCACATGTCGTTCCGTTTTGACGATGCCGACGAGGACACCCTGTGCAACCTGAGTTTTGCCTGCCGCCGCGGACAGACGACCGCGATCGTGGGCTCAACGGGCTCGGGCAAGTCAACGGTGGCCAAGCTCTTGCTTCGCTTCCACGATGCCACGAAGGGCACCATTCGCCTGAACGGCATCGATCTGCGCGACCTTTCGCAAGACGACATCCGCGGGCGTATCGCCTATGTGCCGCAGAAGGCATGGCTGTTCTCGGGTACGGTGGCAAGCAATCTGCGCTTTGGCAACGAAGACGCGACCGAGGCTGACATGCTCCATGCGCTGGAGGTTGCCCAGAGCACCTTTGTGCTCGACCAGCCCCAGGGGCTCGATACGCCGGTGGCCCAGGGCGGCACGAACTTCTCGGGCGGCCAGCGCCAGCGTTTGGCGATTGCCCGCGCACTCATGAAGCGCGCCGACCTGTATATCTTCGACGACAGCTTTTCGGCTCTGGACTTTAAGACCGATGCGGCACTGCGCCATGCGCTGCAGGACGAGACGTGCGATGCCGCGGTGCTCATCATCGCCCAGCGCATCTCGACTATTTTGCATGCCGATCAGATCGTGGTGCTCAAAGACGGCGGGGTCGTGGGCCTGGGCACGCACGACGAGCTCATGGAAACCTGCGAGGTGTACCGCGCTATCGCGGAATCGCAGATGAAGGGAGGTGAGTAGCATGACCGAGGAGCTCAAGAGGCAGAGCATCGCCGATGACGCCGCGGCTGCAGAGACAGTCGAGGAGACGGGCGCCATGCCCGTCCTGGACGAAGCCGCCAAGACGGCGGAGCGCGAGGCTCGCCGCCAGGCACTCTACGAGGAAAACGAGCGCGCCGAGGACGAGCGCGCCCGCGCCGAGGCGGAGCGCATGCGCGACGTTGACGACGAGGACGAGGACGAGACGCCCCGCGATACCTGGGCGACGGTGCGCCGCCTGTGGAGCGAGGCCGCCGGCGACCACTGGCGCTTCTATATCGTGTTCGCGAGCATCGTGTTCTATGCCATCTTTAACACTGCGGCGCCGGCTTACAGCGCCCGCGTGATCGATGAGCTATGGGGGCACATGAAGGTGGCGTTTGCCAACAACACTACCTTCAGCATTACCTGGGAGAACTGCGGCAGGACCATCTTCATCTACTTTATGATCTGGACCGCCGCCGCCTCGTTCTACGCACTCCAGAGCTTTTTGATGTCGAGCGTTGCCGAGCGCCTCAACCTGCGCCTACGCAACCGCATCGCACAAAAGCTCAACCGTCTGCCGCTTGCCTACTTTGACGCGCATCGTCCCGGCGAGGTCGTCAGCCGTGCGACCAACGACTTGGACAAGATGTCCGAGAGCATGCAGCGCGGCTTGCTGCAGCTTCTGGTGTCGATCGGTACCGTGGTGGGTGCCGTGAGCGTGATGTTCGTGTTTAGCGTGCCGCTCACGCTCGTCTTTTTGTTCTTTACGGCGCTTTCGCTGCTGGTGACGAAGGTCGTGTCTCGTCGCACGCACGATGTGACGGGTGAGCGCCAGGAGTGGGTGTCCAAGATTACGAGCGCGGTCGAGGAAGGCTACTCGGGCCGTCTGGTGATCCGTGCGTTTAACCGCGAGCGTCAGAGCTCTGCCGAGGTACACGAGGCTTCGAAGGAGCTGGCGCGCGTGAGCACCAAGGCCGACTTTATGATTAACGCCGTCGGTCCCGCGGTGCGCTTTATCGGCCGCTTGGCGCAGATCGTGATTGCGCTTGTGGGCTGCAGCATGTTGGTTGCCGGGCATATGACCGTCGGCGTGTTCCAAGCGTTCTTCCAGTTTATCTACGAGGCGTCCGAACCCATGACGCAGCTGTCGTTTACCTTTAACTCGCTGCAGAGCGCGCTGGCGAGCGCCGAGCGCGTGTTCGACCTGCTCGACGAGTCCGAGATGGAAGCCGATCCGTTGCCGGCGGACGCCGCCAAGCTGCCGGGCAAGGTGGAGGGCCGCGTCGCTTTTGAGCATGTGCGCTTTGGCTATGCGCCCGACAAGCCGCTTATGCGCGACGTGTCGTTTGTCGCCGAGCCGGGCCAAAAGATCGCGGTGGTGGGAACCACGGGCGCGGGCAAGACCACGCTCATCAATCTGCTCATGCGCTTCTACGAGATCGACGGTGGCCGCATCACCCTCGACGGTGTGGACACGAGCCGCATGGACCGCGGCGAGCTGCGCCAGCAGTTTGGCATGGTGTTGCAGGACGCCTGGCTGTTCGATGGCACCATTGCCGAGAACATCGCCTATGGCTGTCCCGAGGCGACGCGCGAGGAGATTGTCGCGGCCGCACGTGCCGCTCAGGTCGACTTCTTTGTGCGCACTATGCCGCAGGGCTACGACACGCGTGTGGCTAACGATGCCGAGAGCATCAGCCAGGGCCAACGTCAGCTGCTGACCATCGCGCGCGTGCTGCTCAACAACCCGGCGATCCTCATCCTGGATGAGGCGACGTCGAGCGTGGACACGCGCACCGAGCTCGCCATCGGCCGCGCCATGGACGCGCTCATGCGCGGGCGCACGAGCTTTGTGATCGCGCACCGTCTGTCGACGATCGTCGATGCCGACCTCATCCTGGTCATGGATCACGGCAATATCATCGAGCAGGGTACGCACAGGGAGCTGCTGGCTGCCGAGGGCGCCTACGCCGACCTCTACTTGAGCCAGTTCGCATAATGTGACAAAGGGACAGTCCCGCATGTCACATCGAAAAGAAGGCGCACCGGGGGCGGATTCCCCGGCGCGCCTTTTGTGTTGGCGTTCATGCTGCGGCAGTTGCCCGCGGCCCTAGCGCTCGTCCACGAGCTTGGCGACGAGGGCCTTGAGATCGGCCACCTCTTGCTCGAGTTCCTTGACGCGGCGGGCATTCTCGGTGATGCCCTGACGGTTGAGGGCGCTCTGCTCGGCGGCATCGTCGGGCATGTACTCGCGATGCTGCTTGGCGTCGAAGCTCTCCTCGAACACGCGGCAGCCGTTGCGCTTGATGATGCGCCCGGGAACGCCCACGACGGTGCAGTTGTCGGGCACGTCCTTGACGACGACCGAGTTGCCGCCGATCTTGACGTTGTTGCCGATGCGAATGTTGCCGAGCACCTTGGCGCCCGTGCCCACGGTGACGTTGTTGCCCAGGGTGGGGTGGCGCTTGCCGGTCTCGTTACCGGTGCCGCCAAGCGTGACGCCCTGGTAGAGCACGCAGTTGTCGCCCACGACGGTGGTTTCGCCGATGACGACGCCCATGGCGTGGTCGATAAAGAAGTGCTTGCCGATCTGCGCGGCGGGATGAATCTCGACGCCGGTGATGTGGCGGGTGATTTGCGAGAGCACACGGGCGAGAGATCGATGGCCGTGTTCCCACAGCCAGTGCTCGGGCACGTGGTTCCACTTGGCGTGCAAGCCGGGGTAGGAAAGGAAGATGACCAGACCGTTTTGCGCGGCGGGGTCTTGCGCCTGGACGGTCTTGATGTCCTCACGAATGGTATTGATAAAGCTCACCGGCCGCCCTCCCTTAGCGCCGTGACAATGCGATTCAATAAAGTATAGCGATTCGCTAGGGATTAGGAGGGGCGATCTTGCTTTGCTTTGGGCGACAAGTGTCAGTTATGCAAACTTGCTGGTAATGAAGTAAGACTTTTGAGGGGTTTGGCCCGCGCCCGCGCCGCAACCGTATACTGGTCAACTTGGACGTGTCCGCGCCCACAACTGAGAGGTTTTACTTCATGGGTTTCATCAATTTCATTGCCGAGCTGCTTAAGGATCCGCGCACCGCGATTGCCAGCTGGATCGCCGCCGGCCCGCTTATGGCCTACGGCTGCGTGTTCCTGATCATCTTCATTGAGACAGGCGTGGTGTTCTTCCCGTTCCTTCCCGGCGACTCGCTGCTGTTTGCCTCGGGCTTCTTTGCCCATAATGGCGGCTTTAACATTGTTGCGCTTCTGGCCACCGCATGGGCCGCAGCCATCCTGGGCGATCAGTGTAACTTTATGATTGGCCACTTCTTTGGCCGCAAGATCATCGCCTCGGGCAAGGTAAAGGCCATGACGCCCGAGCGTATCAAAAAGTCCGAGGATTTCCTGGATAAGTGGGGCCATCTGGCCATCTTCCTCGGCCGCTTCTTCCCGTTCATCCGCACCTTTGTGCCTTTTATCGCCGGTATGGGCGGCATGCACTGGCGCAACTTTGTCATCTTTAACGTGCTGGGTGGTATTACCTGGTCGACGGTCTTTACGCTGCTGGGCTACTTCTTTGGCGGCATCCCCTTTGTGCAGGAGCACTTTGAGCTGCTGATCGTCGGCATCGTCGCCGTGTCGATCATTCCGACCGTGGTCGGCCTGGTCAAGTCCAAGCTCGGGAAGAAGAACGCGTAGGCTGCGTCTGCTTTCGAACGTTGATTTTGGGGCCCGTCACCAATTGCGGTGGCGGGCCTTTTAATGTTGAAGGCAAATGAAAATACTTTACTTAGTTAAAGAAAAGCGTTTTATCCAAGGCGTACGGGGAGTACAATCTCGTGCATGCGAATCGACGTGCCATGGGCTTTGGTGTTGTCCGCGTGTCCCGTCCGGCTCTACGCTCCGGGCGTGCGACGTTGCGACGCGGTCAGCCTCGGTCCTTGCGTGCGAGTTCGCGAGTATGCAACTGTGTATGTAAGGAGCGACACATGACTGTCGAGAAGAAGGATATCGATTGGGGTAGCCTCGGCTTTGGCTACATGAAGACCGATTACAGCTACGAGGCCCATTGGAAGGATGGCGAGTGGGACGAGGGCGGCCTGACCACCGACCACACCCTGCATGTCTCCGAGTGCGGCGGCATCTTCCATTACTGCCAGGAGGTCTTTGAGGGCCTGAAGGCCTACACCGCCGAGGACGGCAGCATCGTCTGTTTCCGTCCCGATATGAACGCCGAGCGTATGTACAATTCCGCCCAGCGTCTGGAGATGCCCCCGTTCCCCAAGGACAAGTTTGTCGAGGCCGTCAAGCAGGTTGTTTCTGCCAACGCCGCCTGGGTTCCGCCCTTCGGCTCTGGCGCAACCCTGTATGTGCGTCCGTTTATGATCGGCTCCGGTGACGTGATCGGCGTGGCTCCCGCTCCTGAGTACACGTTCCGCATTCTCGTGACCCCGGTCGGTCCGTACTTTAAGGGTGGCCTCAAGCCTGTCAAGCTGCGCGTTTCCGAGTACGACCGCGCCGCACCGCACGGCACCGGCAACATCAAGGCCGGCCTCAACTACGCCATGTCCCTTAAGCCCACGATGGAGGCCCACCGCGAGGGCTATGCCGAGAACCTGTATCTCGACTCCGAGTCCCGCACCTATGTCGAGGAGACCGGTGGTGCCAACGTCCTGTTCGTGAAGGAGGACGGCACGCTTGTCGTCCCGCAGTCGCACACCGACTCCATTCTTCCCTCCATCACACGTCGTTCGCTCGTTCAGGTCGCTGAGGACCTGGGCATGACCGTCGACCAGCGTCCCGTCGAGTGGGCTGAGGTCAAGGCCGGCACCTTTGTTGAGTGCGGTCTGTGCGGCACCGCTGCCGTTATCTCCCCGGTCGGCGAGATCGACAACAAGGTCTACGGTGCCGACGAGACTGTGACCTTCCCGGCTGGCTACACCGAGATCGGTCCTGTGATGAAGAAGCTCCGCGAGACCCTGACGGGCATCCAGTCTGGTGCTGTTGAGGATAAGCACAACTGGGTTTGCGTCGTCGCGTAACTTGCTCTCCGCCCTGCGGGAACGGCGTTGTTACAACAGGCAATATTAATCTGATAAAAAGATGGAGCGCGGCCTTTTGGCCGCGCTTTTTATAAAGAAGGGGTCCAGGGCGATTGCCCTGGACCCCAAGGATCAATGTGCTGGCGGAAGCTCGGCCGTGCCTGTTAGAACTTGACGGTCGGTGCCTGGCGGGCGGCCTCGGCGGCCTCGAAGCCCTGGCGCTCCTTAAATTGGAAGATGCCGGCGAAGATGACGGCCGGGAACGTCTGGATGGCGTTGTTGTAGCTGAGCACGCAGTCGTTGTAGCTCTGGCGTGCGTAGCTCACCTTGTTCTCGGTGTCTTCGAGCGTGGCCTGGAGCTGCGTAAAGTTGGTGTTCGCCTTAAGATCGGGGTAGGCCTCGGCCACGGCGAAGAGCTGGCGCAGCGCGCCAGTCAGCACGTTGTCGGCTTCCATCTTTGCCTCGGGCGTGGTGGCGCTCACGGCGGCGTTGCGCGCGTTGACCACGGCGGCGAGCGTGTCCTGCTCGTGCTTGGCATAGCCCTTGACGGTCTCGACCAGGTTGGGAATGAGATCGTTGCGGCGCTGCAGCTGCGTGTCGATGTTCTGCCAGGCGTTATCGATGCGATTGCGCTTGGTGACCATGTTGTTGTAAATGCCGGCGATGGCGCAGACAATCACAACGACAACAACGATACCGATGATGACGGGAATCATGGTGTCTCCGTTTCGAATGGCCGCGGCGTCTTCCGCCGACTGCCGTTGGTGTAACGCTACTAGTATACCCGCAACCTTTGGCGGTGCCGAACTTTCCGGTAAGCGTTATGTTTCCGCCAAGGTGAGGCTATCGGCCAGGGGGCGCGCGATACAGGTGTAAGATATGCGACAGATTACTGAGTGCTGTCTTTTCCTTGGGGAGGGCGATACGTATGGACCTTCGCATCAAGAAAACCTATCGGGCCCTGTTTGAGGCCTTTACCGAGCTGCTCGAAGAGCATCGGTTTGAGGACGTGACGGTCGCTATGCTGTGCGACCGCGCCATGATTCGCCGCACGACGTTCTACAAGCACTTCCGCGACAAAAACGATTACTTCGCATTCTATATCGATGAGCTTATGTCGGGCCTGCCGCAAAAGCGGACCGGTAAGGGGAGCGCGGTGTCGGCCGACGACGTGCGCGTGCTTCGCCATGAGGTGTTTGCCGACGCCATGGACATGATCCTGGCACATGAACAGCTCATGGATAACATCCTAGAGAGCAGCATGTCGGGCATGCTGACCGGCATGATCTGCGACCGCATTGCCCACTCCATTCGCGAGCGCGTGATGAGCACGCTTGACGAGGACGCTTTGGCCCCCGTATCGCTCGAGACGACATCGGAGTTTATCGCCGGCGGCATTATTCGGCTGTTCACAAAATGGTGGGAATCGGGCCACGATCTTGAGCGTCGACCCGAGATTGCCGACGTGGTCGATGCGCTGTTCGAACGAACCATGACGCCGGTGCATCACTAAAAGTGGCGGAGAGAGGGGGATTCGAACCCCCGGAACGCTCTCGCGCTCAACGGTTTTCAAGACCGCCGCATTCAACCGCTCTGCCATCTCTCCGTGAGTCGTAATGATAGCATCGTTTTGAAGTTGCAACAGGGAAGGCGAGCGATGGCGAGTACCGAAATCGACGAGAAGTTCATGCGCGAGGCGCTGGCGGAGGCGTGCGCCGCGGCAGCGGTGGGCGAGGTGCCCATTGGTGCCGTGGTGGTGTGCGCGGGCGAGATCGTCGCGCGGGCGCACAATCGTCGCGAGCTCGATCAGGACCCTTCGGCGCATGCTGAGTTTGCGGCGTTGTGCGCTGCCGCTCAGGCGCTCGGCCGTTGGCGCCTTTCCGACTGCACCGTTTATGTGACGCTCGAGCCCTGTTGCATGTGCGCGGGCCTTATGGTCAACGCGCGCGTGGGGCGCTGCGTGTATGGAGCGGTCGACGCCAAGGCGGGCGCACTGGGTTCGCTATACGACCTCAATGCCGATTCGCGCCTGAATCATCGCTTTAATGTGACGGCTGGCGTGCTGGCGGACGAGTGCCGCGCGGTGCTGAGCAGCTATTTCGCCGGTTTGCGCGGCGCGGATGGTTGCGGCTGCGGGTCAGATCTTGAAGCACATACCGCTCATGCCGCGGCGCTGACTGATGCCGACGAGGATGCTGGTGCGGCGCTCGACTTTGGCCCTGTGCAGCGTCGACCGCGTCGCGTGCTGCTAGCGATCGACTCCTTTAAGGGCAGCGTGTCGAGTGCACAGGCGGAGTCGGCGGTTGCCGAGGGCGTGCGCCGCGTGTGGCCGGATGCCAAGGTAAGCGCGCTACCGCTGGCGGACGGTGGCGAGGGCACGCTCGATGCCGTTGCCGCGTGCGGCGGCGAGATCGTGGCCTGTGAAGTCACGGGCCCCTTGGGCAATCGCGTGCCCGCCCGAATGCTGATGGATGCCGAGCGTGCGTCCGCTGTTATAGAGATGGCCGAGGCGGCGGGCATTGGGTATTCGCCTTGCACGAAGTCGGCGGCAATGGCTGCTACGACCTATGGCGTGGGCGAGCTGATGCTCCGCGCGGTTCGCGCGGGGGCAAAGACTCTATATATAGGACTGGGCGGCAGTGCCACCAACGACGGCGGCGCCGGCATGCTGCAGGCATTGGGCGCGCGCCTTGTCGATGATTGTGGCTGCGATATCGCGCCGGGGCTCGCGGGCCTTGAGCGAGTGGCTGGCATTGATCTGATGCCGGCGCTTCGAGTGCTGGACGGCGCGCGCATTATTGTTCTTTCCGATGTCGAGAATCCGCTTGTGGGACGCCGCGGGGCACTGGTGGTGTTTGGCGGGCAGAAGGGCCTGCCGACGGATGATGCCCGGGCGCTGAGCGGGTATGACAGCTGGATGGTCGGCTACGGTCGTCTGCTCGATACAGCGATTGCCGAGGCTCGGGCTCAAGGGTTGCTGCGCGTGCCCGAGGGTGCGCGAACGTTTGGCTCGGTGCTCGGCGTACCCGGCGCGGGCGCTGCTGGCGGCCTGGGCGCCGCGTTGCTGGCACTTGGTGCCGAGCTGCGTTCGGGCGTTGAGACGGTACTCGACCTCGTGGGATTCGACGAGCGCGTGCGCGATGTCGACCTGGTCATAACGGGCGAGGGCAACATGGACGAGCAATCTGCCGCCGGCAAGGCGCCGGTGGGCGTAGCGCGTCGCGCCAAGCGCTATGGCAAGCCGGTGGCTGCTGTCGTGGGCGGTCGCGCTGACAACCTGAACGCGGTGTACGAGCAAGGTATCGACTTGGTACTGCCGATCTGCCGAAAGCCCATGCCCCTCGACCAAGCGCTCGATCCGCAGGAAGCTACAACAAACCTCATCTGCGCCGGCGAAGCCGCCGCCCAAGCCTACGACCTCGCCCGCCTCTAAAACCATCCCCCCCCATAAGTTGCGGTGAAATAGTTCCTAGAGTCCTAGGGCTGCCAAACAGGAACTATTCCACCACAACTTAGGGAATTGCCATTCGAGGCGGGTTGCCGTGGCGGGCGGGAGCGGGTAAGATATACCGAGCGCCTAGCGCGTTCGATGGGTTCGGATGACGACATGTTCCGAATCTGGTCAGGTCCGGAAGGAAGCAGCCATAAGGAGCCTCTGTCGGGCATCCGAATCCATCGAGCGCGCTATTTTTGCGCGGTTTTACCAAACCGCGCAATGCTCGACGCTGCGCGCCACCCAGGGCGACAATTTGTCATTCAAAAGGCAGGGCATGACCAGAAGGTCTATGCCCTGCCTTTTTCATGCCAACTTGTTCGCCCTGGATGGCGCTCGCTGGCGTTGCCAAAACATCGATGAGCCATTCTCCGGGCGTGATGAGTGCCTTGCTGGTCCTCGGCTGCGCCTGCGGGATCGCTCGACTACCAAATACCTCGCCGCCTCCCGGACCCCGTCGTCCAAAAATCACCCGTAAAGGCGCATTAATCTGAATAGCTCTATCCCGTGTGGAGTATTGTTCGTTGGTTGCGCCGAGGCATTGGTGCTTACTTGTCTAAGGATTCGCGTCTTTGCCGAGTTGTTTACGCATCCTTTGGGGTGGCAGTACTATCATGGTTCGAATTGAGTGTGGATGATGATAGGGAGCGCCTTTTTATGATTGAGCTGCTCAGGCGTTTTGGTGGTAAGTTTCGCCGGAATATGGTGATTGGCCCTGCGTGCAAGCTGATTGAAGTGATCTTTGACTTGCTGACGCCGCTCGTGATTGCCCAGATGATCGACAAGGGCATCGGTGCACACGATGTGAATGCCGTCGTCCGCTACGGTATGTTGCTTGGCGCCATGGCCGTGATTGGCATCTCGTTTACGCTTGTCTGCCAAAAGATGGCGGCGCTCACCTCGCAGGGCATGGGTACCGATATTCGCGGCGCACTCTATGAGCACATCAACAAGCTGAGCTATGCCGAGCTCGATCGCTTTGGCACGCCGTCGCTCATCACGCGCATCACCAACGACGTCAACCAGGTGCAGCTGGCCGTGGCGTTGGGCGTGCGCATGCTCATCCGCTGGCCCTTCCTGGCGGTGGGCTCCATGGTCGCTGCTCTTGCTATCGACCTTAAGCTCGGCATTATCTTTTTGATCTGCACGCCCGCCATCGGCCTGGTGTTTTGGTTTGTCATGGCGCGCTGCATTCCGTACTACAAGCAGCTGCAGGCAAAGCTCGACCGCATCGCACTTATCTGCCGTGAGGGGCTTTCGGGTGCCCGCGTGGTCCGTGCGTTTGTGCGCGAAGATCACGAGCGCGAGCGTTTTGCCCGGGCCGCCGACGAGCAAGCACATGTCGCCATCGCGGTGGGCAAGCTCTCCTCGATTCTCAACCCCGTCACATTTCTTGTGATGAACTTGGGCGTGTGCGCCATCCTGTGGGTGGGCGGCATCCAGGTGAACGTGGGCGAGCTCACGCAGGGCCAGGTCATGGCGTTCGTCAACTACATGACGCAGACCCTCACCTCCATTGTCTATGTCGCCAACCTGGTCGTGGTCTTTACCAAGGCGAGCGCCAGCGCGTCGCGTATCAACGAGGTGCTTAACTGCGCGCCGAGTATCACCGACGACGGCAACGAGCCGGTCGCGCTGCCCAAGCCGAGCGCGATGGGCAACGCCGCTTCGGTCCCCGCGCTGAGCTTGAGCCATGCGAGCTTCTCCTTTGGCGCGGGTGCGGCCAACGCCGTTGATGACGTGACTCTGGAGCTGCCGCTGGGCAAAACGCTCGGCATTATCGGCGGTACGGGCAGCGGTAAGTCGACGCTCGTTTCGCTCATCCCACGCCTGTACGACGCGGGCGTCGGCAGCGTGAGCGTAATGGGTGCCGACGTGCGCGCCTGGCCGCTCGACCAGCTGCGCCATGTGGTCGCGACCGTCCCGCAGCGCGCGTCGCTCGTGAGCGGCACGATCCGCAGCAACCTGACCTGGCGTGATGAGTCCGCAACCGATGAGGAGCTGTGGGCGGCGCTCGATATGGCGCAGGCCAGCGAGTTCGTGCGCAACAAGCCTCAGGGGCTTGATGCCCCGGTCGAGGCCGGCGGCAAGAACTTCAGCGGCGGTCAGCGCCAGCGCCTGACCATCGCGCGCGCTCTGGTGGGCTCGCCGCAGATCCTGATCATGGACGACTCCGCCTCGGCGCTCGACTTTAAGACCGACGCGGCGCTTCGCCATGCCATTCGCGAGCGCAGCGTGCGCGGTGCCGCCGAGGGCGGGCTGCCGCTGACTACGGTCATCGTGAGCCAACGCGTCTCAACCGTACGCGATGCCGACATGATTTGCGTGCTCGACCACGGCTCGGTCGCGGGCCTGGGCACGCACGACGAGCTGTACGCAAGCTGTCAACTCTACCGCGAGATCTGCCAGTCGCAGCTTCGTCGCGAGGAGCTCGAGGGCCAGCAGGGGAGCGCGATGCCTGCGTCCGCCCCAAGCGCCGCGTCCGCCCCGGCTGCCCCGGCATCCACCTGCGCAAAGGAGGGCTGCTAGATGAATCCGTATACTTCCTCCGGCTCGGGCGCCACAATGACGGCCAATGTGTCCGGCAACGATAAGCTTAACGACCTGGGTGATGGCCCGCGCCAGCCCGGCGATCCCGAGCGCTATCCCGTGGGCGCGGTGACCCGTCGCCTGATGGGCTACGTGCGTCCGCATCGCATTTCGTTTGCGGCGTCGTTTGTGAGCGCCGCCATCTCGGTTATCCTGCAGCTCTACACGCCCATCCTCATCGGCGAAGGCATCGACCTCATCGTCGCTGCCGGACAGGTGGACTTCGATGCACTGCTGCCGCTCGTCACCAAGCTCGCGATCGTCGTGGTGGGAGCAGCGGCCTTCCAGTGGCTGCAGGGCTACTGCGTCAACCGCCTGTCCTACGAGACGGTGCGCGACATGCGCGTGGAGGCGAGCGACAAGCTCAGCCGCATGCCGCTCAGCTTTATCGACAGCCATGCTCACGGCGACCTTATGAGTCGTGTGGTCAACGACGTCGACCAGGTGGGCGATGGCCTGCTGCAGGGTTTCACGCAGCTCTTCACCGGCGTTATCACCATCGTGGGCACGCTCGCGTTTATGCTCTCCATCAACCTGACTATGACGCTCGTCGTGGTACTCGTCACACCGCTTTCCATCTTTGCGGCCGGCGCCATCGCTAAGCTCTCCAATAAGAGCTTTACGGCCCAGCAGCGCATCCAGGGCCAGCTGGGCGGTCATATCGAGGAGTATGTGGGCGAGCAAAAGCTTGTGGACGCGTTTGCCTACGGACCAAATGCGCAGCAGCGCTTCGATGCCCTCAACGCCGAGCTCTATACGGCGGGCGAGCGCGCACAGTTTATGGGTTCGCTCTCAAACCCCGGCACGCGCTTTATCAACAACATCATCTACGCCGTGGTCGCCGTGATCGGCTGCGTGGGCGTGATTACGGGCGTGCCCGCGGCGCTCACGGTGGGCGGCGTGCAGATCTTCCTGTCCTACGCCAACCAGTACACCAAGCCGTTCAACGAGGTCACCAACGTCATTACGCAGATCCAAACCGCGTACGCCTCGGCGCGCCGCATGTTCGCGCTGCTCGATGCGCGCGAGCAGGAGCCCGATGCCGCGGATGTCATTGAGCTCACGGCCCCGCAGGGCGAGGTCGCCTTTGAGCATGTGGACTTTAGCTACGTGCCCGACCGCAAGCTGCTGCAGGACATCTGCATCGACGCCAAGCCCGGCATGCGCTTTGCCCTGGTCGGTCCCACGGGCTGCGGCAAGACGACGCTTATCAACCTGCTGCTGCGCTTTTACGATATCGATGCTGGGCGCATCGCGGTCGATGGTCGCTCCTCGCGTGACTACACGCGTGCGAGCCTGCGCCGCGCCTTTGGCATGGTGCTGCAGGACACCTGGCTGTTCGAGGGCACGGTGGCCGAAAACATTGCCTACGGTTGCCCCGATGCCACGCGCGAGCAGATTGTCGAGGCCGCCAAGCGCGCTCATGCGCACAAGTTTATCGTGCAGCTGCCAGGCGGCTACGATACGGTGATCGGCGAGGACGGCGGCACGTTTAGCCAGGGTCAAAAACAGTTGCTGTGCATCGCGCGCGTCATGCTCACCGATCCGGCGATTCTGCTGCTGGACGAGGCAACGTCGAGCATCGATACGCGTACCGAGCTGCAGGTGCAGGCGGCATTCGACGAGCTCATGGCCGGCCGCACGAGCTTTGTCGTGGCACACCGCCTGTCGACGATTCGCAACGCCGATTGCATCCTGGTAATGCGCGATGGCGAGATTATCGAGCG
>CALEDY010000112.1 GCA_937949355.1 uncultured Collinsella sp.
AGCTGCGCAAAGCCCAAATCGGCGGTCGGAGCCGTCTGGATGCGCGTGAGGGCGTCGGCAGGGGTGACTGCTCCGCCGGCAACATCGCTCAGCAATTGCTCAAGATCTCGCTTATCCATATATGTTCCCTTCGACGGCGCAAAGTCTAGCACTCAAAGGGTATGTTTCCGAACACTAAGACAAAATTGTTCGGAAACTATAGGACAGACTGATTCAATTGTTAGATGGATTGACTAGTCGCGCAGGATGATGTCCATGGCGAGCATCAGGTTGCGCTCGTCGATGGCAAACGGGGCCGCCTCGCGCGTCTTGGGCTTGGCGCAAAATGCGATGCCCGTGCCTGCGGCCTGGATCATGGGGATGTCATTTGCCCCGTCGCCAATAGCGACCGTATGGGCCATGTCGACGCCGCACTCAACTGCCCAGTCCAGCAGCTGGATGAGCTTGGACTCCTTGGTCACGATGTCTGCCGCCAGCTTACCCGTGAGCTTGCCGTCCACGACCTCCAGGCGGTTAGCCAGGCAAAAATCGATGCCCGCGGCGGTCACGATCTTATCGGCGACCTCGTGAAAGCCGCCGCTTACCACGCCGACCTTCCAGCCCTTGCTGTGCGCCGAGCGCACAAGCTCCAGCGCGCCGGGGGTAAACGTCACACGCTCAAAGGTGCGCTCGAACACGCTCTCGTCCAGGCCGGCGAGCAGCCCCACGCGCTCCTCGAGTGCCTGCTTAAAGTCAAGCTCGCCGCGCATGGCGCGCTCAGTGATCTGTGCCACCTGCTCGCCTACGCCGGCCTCCTCGCCCAACAGGTCGATGACCTCCTGGTTGATGAGCGTGGAGTCGATATCCATAACGATGAGGTGTGCGGTCATGACGGGCCTTTCCGAGTGCAGTTGTATTGGGGCACATTGTCGCACGTGACGAGCGCGGGCGGGTGCCGCGGCGCGTCAATTGTTTCGTCTCCGTCAAGTCTTTGGGCAGGAGCTACTTTTCCGCGGCACATCGACACAGGTGCGATAAGATAGAACGCCATGTCTGGCTGCGCGGTTTACGCAGGCCGGGCAAATCTGTACGACGCCGCCCGGAACGACACGGGGCGGCACAGATCCATAAAGGAGGATCACTGGTATGAGCCAGACCCGTCCCATCGACGAGCATTCCATGCACACCCGTACCTGCGGCGAGCTTCGCCGCGAGAACGTGGGCGAAGAGGTCACCCTCACCGGTTGGGTGAGCCGTCGCCGCGACCACGGCGGCCTTATCTTCTGCGACCTTCGCGACCGCGAGGGTATCACGCAGCTCACCTTCGACCCCGAGCACTCCGACGGCGACGCCTTTAAGATCGCCGAGACCATGCGTCCCGAGTGGCCCATCAAGATCCACGGCGTCGTGCGCGCCCGTGGCGAGGAGACCACCAACACCAAGCTCGCGACCGGCGAGATCGAGGTCCTGACCGACCACGCCGAGGTGCTCAACACGTCCGTCACCCCGCCGTTCCAGATCGAGGACGGCATCGAGACCAGCGAGGACACCCGCCTGCGTTATCGCTATCTGGACCTCCGTCGTCCCGAGATGATGGCCAACCTCAAGCTGCGCTCCGACTTTACCTT
Source organism: uncultured Collinsella sp. (assembly GCA_937949355.1). Taxonomy (GTDB): domain Bacteria; phylum Actinomycetota; class Coriobacteriia; order Coriobacteriales; family Coriobacteriaceae; genus Collinsella. The sequence continues at coordinate 1,608 of CALEDY010000112.1, forward strand.
TGCCATTCGCGAGGCGCTGCACAACCGTGAGTTTATGGAGGTCGAGACGCCCTCCCTGTTTAAGTCCACGCCCGAGGGCGCCCGCGACTTCATCGTTCCCAGCCGTATTCAGCCGGGCAACTTCTACGCCCTGCCGCAGTCCCCGCAGCTCCTGAAGCAGCTGCTTATGGTCGGTGGCGTCGAGCGCTACTATCAGGTTGCCAAGTGCTTCCGCGACGAGGACTTGCGTGCCGACCGTCAGCCCGAGTTCACCCAGGTCGATATCGAGATGTCCTTCGTGGACCAGAACGATGTCATGAGCGCGCTCGAAGAGGTTCTTGCCGACGCCTTCGGTCGCATGGGTGTCGAGATGCCCATGCCGCTGCGTCGCATGGACTATTGGGAGGCCATGGACACCTATGGCTCCGACAAGCCCGATACTCGCTACGGCATGCACCTGGTCGACCTGACCGACATCTTTGCCAACTCCAAGTTCAAGGTCTTTGCGACTGCCGCAAACGAGGAGGGCTCCGTCGTCAAGGCCATCAACGCCAAGGGCGCCGGTGCCTGGGCACGTGCCAAGATCGATAAGCTCGCCGGCGTGGCCTCCACGTTTGGCGCCAAGGGCCTGGCCTGGATCGCCTTCCGCGAGGACGGCTCCATCAACAGCCCCATCGTCAAGTTCTTCTCGGACGAGGAGATGGCGGCTCTGCGTGAGCGCATGGACGTCGAGCCCGGCGACCTTGTGATGTTCGCCGCCGGCCCGCGCCTGCTCTCCGACGAGATTCTGGGCGGCATGCGTTCCCACATGGCCAACGCGCTCGAGATCAAGCGCGAGGGCCACGATTTCCTGTGGGTCGTCAACTTCCCGCTGTTCCACTGGGACGAGGATCGCAAGGCCTATGCAGCCGAGCATCAGCCCTTCACCCTGCCGACCGAGACCGACATCGCCAAGATCGAGGCCGACCCGTTGGCAGCCGGTTCTTGCACCTACGACTTTGTCATGGACGGCTTTGAGGCCGGCGGCGGCGGTATGCGTATCCACAACGCCGAGATGCAGATGTCCATGCTCAAGCTCCTGGGCTTTACCGAGGAGCGTGCCGAGTCGCAGTTCGGCTTCCTCATGGAGGCCCTCAAGTTTGGTGCGCCCCCGATGGGTGGTTTCGCCTTGGGCCTGGACCGCGTGTGCATGCTGCTCACCGGCTCCGACTCCATCCGCGACGTCATGGCGTTTCCCAAGACGGCCAGCGGCTCCGACCTCATGTCGGGTGCTCCGAGTGCCGTTTCCGGCGCCCAGCTCAAGGACGTCAGCCTGCGCTTGATGTAGGCAAGCGGCTACATAGTGCCCGCAACGAGGGAAGGCACGCGTCC
>CALEDY010000113.1 GCA_937949355.1 uncultured Collinsella sp.
AACGAATACGGGCTCAACATGACCTATGCACCCGAATGGGAAGACATCAGCGCACCAAAGGCGGTTGCCGCCGTGCTCTTGGGCGAGCTCTCAATCGGCACGACCCGCGAGGCGGGCACGCGGTCGGCGGCGGAGCGCCTGGGTTGCCCCCTCGTGACGATTCCCGGTGCCCACAATGGCCTGCGCGATCGCCCGGCGCCGGCAGCCCAAGCCGTCCGCGACATTCTGGGGCTGTAGCAGTCCGTGCCAACTAAAACGGGTGACACTTGCAAGCGTTTACTTGCAAGCGTTTCGGCGGCGTTAACAAATGGCCTCAAAACCTTGCGTCCGCAGTCCCAAACATACCGTCTGCCAACCCATGAAAATGTAACGGTATTCACGTGCTTACCTGCATCAACAAGATGCTATCCTTGTACCATTTGATACCAACTGCTATCAAACGCGACGACCGAAAGGGCCCCATATGCTCAATAATCACGAGGCCAATCTTACCGACGCAGAGGCTGCCGCCGAGGTGGCCCGCGCCGCGAAGATCTACCCCGTGGTGCGTCTGCTGTCGGCCGATCAGGTCAAGAGCGACCGCAACTGCCTGCTCGCTGGCGATCGGTGCCCTTGCCTGCGCCTGTCAAGTCTTGAGGCCATGGCAAGTTCCGATGAGATATCGGAGCGGCTGCTCAGCGACGGTGTCGAGTACCGTGCCCGCCTGCGCTCTTTGATGGTCGAGGGCGAGCCCCACGTGCTGATGATGGTGCGTCCGATTGATGAACAAGAGGCCGCAGAAGAGGATCCCGTCTACACCGATGTGCTGACGAGCGTTCGTAATCGCCGCTATTACGAAGAGAAGCTTCGTAGCGCCCGCATGAACGCCGGCGTGGCGATGATCGACCTCGATGATTTTAGGGTCTTCAACGATACGTGCGGTCGTCATGCCGGCGACCTTGCGCTCGGTGCTGTGGCGGCGGCCATTCGCGGTGGCATTCGCTCGACTGACGAGCTTGTGCGCCTTGGCTGCGACAAGTTCGTGGCCGTCATGCCCAATATCCCCTCCGATGACTTTGCGCGTCGCCTGCGCCATGTATCCGATGCCGTTCATGCCACGATCGTCCCGGGGCATGAACATGTGAGCCTTACGGCATGCGTGGGCGGTGTTCGCATCAATGGCGAGACGGTCGATGAGGGCGTTAGCCGCGCGGTCCAATTGTTGAGCCATGCCAAGGCAAAGCCCGGTACGGTCGTGACCGACAACGACGCAATCGCGACTTTCCAAAGCCAAAAGCCCTCGATCCTTATTGTCGACGACTCCGAGATGAACCGTGTCATCCTCAACGAGATGCTCAAGGACGAGTATCACGTCCTGGAAGCTGACAACGGCCGCGCGGCGCTCGATATGGTCGACCGTTATGGTGATGAGCTGTCGCTTGTGCTGCTCGATATTGTCATGCCGGGCATGAGCGGCTTTGAGGTACTGGCCGACCTGTCGCGCCGGTCTGCCGCCGATAACCTGCCCGTCATCATGATCTCGAGCGAAGATTCCGACGACGTGGTGCTGCGCGCCTACGAGTTGGGCGCTTCGGACTACATCAACCGCCCGTTTGATGCGCGCGTCGTGCGCCGCCGCGTGAGTAACACCATCCGCCTGTATGCCAAGCAGCGTCGCCTGACAAACCTGCTGTCTCAGCAGTACAACGCGCGCGTTAAGAACAGCCGCATGCTCATCGATATCATGGCCGGCGTCATGGAGCTTCGTAACGGCGAGAGCGGCCTGCACGTCACGCATATCGAAAAGCTGACCGAGCTGTTGCTGGGCTGCCTGGTGCATCGCAGCGACAAGTTCCCGCTCGACAACGAGCAGCGTTCCACGATTGCTATGGCCTCGGCGCTGCACGATATCGGCAAGATGTCGATCGACGATGCGATTCTCAACAAGCCCGGACGCCTGACATCCGAGGAGTTCGAGATCATGAAGACCCACACCACCCTCGGCGCCGATATGCTGCTTGAGTTGGGCCGTCAACATGCCGGCAATTCCTTGTTGGAGTACGCATACCAGATCGCGCGCTGGCACCACGAGCGTTGGGACGGCAAGGGCTATCCCGACGGCCTTAAGGGCGACGACATTCCCATTGCCGCGCAGGTGGTCTCGGTGGCCGACGTATACGATGCGCTCACGAGCGTGCGCGTGTACAAGGACGCCATCCCGCACCAGGAAGCGATTCAGATGATTCTGGACGGCAAGTGCGGTGCGTTTAACCCGCTACTGCTCGACTGCCTGCTCGAGGTGCAGGACCGTATTGCCGAAACGCTGGCACGCCCTGCCGACGTCGTCGCGTTTCCCACGATTTAGTTTGATCGAAGGAGTTTCATTCCATGATTTCCATGCGTGAAGCGTATGAGAAGATCGGCGCCGATTACGATGGCGCATCCGTTCGGCTGATGGGCGAGGAGATGCTCGCCCGCTTTGCCCTTAAGTTCCTGGATGACGAGAGCATGGACAAGTTCGAGGCCGCTATGGCGGCAGGAGACGCCGAGAGTGCGTTTATGGCCGTGCATACGCTCAAGGGCGTGAGCCAGAACCTGGGGTTCGGCAATCTGTACGAGCCGGCGGTTGTGGTGACCGAGGCGTTGCGCGATGCCGATACCGTTGACGGCGCCCGTGATGGGATACATGCGCTGCGGCAGCAGTATGCGGCAACGATGTCGGCCCTGCGCGAGGCGGCTGAATAAGGGCTTGCAGGCCTTGTGCTGCCCAGAGTCCGTTGATGTAGACATAAAAGGGCATCCCCAACAACTATGAGAGTGGATAATCTCCCGATTTTGGCCCGGTGGCGGCCTCAAAGTGGGAGATTATCCACTCTCGTTCGATACGTGTCCAAAAATCCACTCTCACCCCTTCTGAATAGTGAATGGCCTATGCACACTGGCTGGGCATTCTGCATGCAATCAATATCGTTGTTCGATAAACTATTCGGATAACGATAGGGTCAATGAGGGTGAGTGTATGTCCAACAGCGTTCAGCGCATGACCAAGGCGCGCGAAAATATCAGGAAGCTCGGTTTTTGCATGACGGTCGTTTTCGCTGGAATGCTCGTCGCTTTTGCCGCGTTGGTTGTTTACGTGATCTGGTATGCGATTGCAAACGTTGCTTCCGTCGATTCTTTCGGTGTCGTGACGCTTCTCGATGGCGGGCGCATCGTTATCCCAAGCGGACTGTGCATGGCACTTGTCGCGGGTGTCTCGCTTGTCGTTTTGTGCGGAATCAGCCGTAACATCTCGCGGTGCGTCTCGCCCTTTACCAAGGCGCATGTGCGGCTTATCCGTGTTCTCGCGCTTGCCTTTGCTGTTAACGCCGTGGTTTCGCTTATTGGTGCCTATGGATCGGTCAATCTCACCATTGGCGGACTGGAGCTTTACATCGTGCCTCATTCCTTCGTTATTGAGATTTGCCAAGGCGCTACCCTTGATGCGGGGTCGTTTATCGGCGCAGTTGTCTGTTTGTTTATCTCGGCGATCTGGAGTTATGCCTCGCTGCTCCAAGAGCAGTCTGACCAGCTTGTGTAGGAGGAAACATGAGCTATCTCATCATCGAACTTGAGACGCAGCTGCTTAAGACCGGAAAGACCAGCGCCGATCTGATCCGGGCCACGGGGCATACTCCGGCTAATATTTCAAAGCTGAGAAACGGAAAGATAAAAGCCATTCGCCTTAAGACGCTTCTCGATATCTGTGATGAACTTGATTGTCAACCGGGAGATATTATTCAGCGCGTGAGCGAGAAAGAACTTGAGGAGCTTATCGTTGAGCGCGCAAAAAATGTCGTGAGGCAGATCCGGGATGGTGGAGGCAACGAGGTATCGCTTCCGACATCAGTCTTTGCTGTCGATTTGAGCGACGAGTAGCATAAAGCGAGCAGCAAAAACGAAATATCAGTGCGATGGGGCCCGTGTTTAACACGGGTTCCTTCTTTTAAAATTATCTTGACAAATACAAGTTATCGACAAACAATAACTAAAAGTAAATACGATAAGAGAAAGGGGGAACGATATGAGCGCACCAGCGGTAAAGCTGTCAAAGGTGTCGAAGCGCTATGGGAAACGGCGTGTTTTGCATGACGTTTCCTTCGAGGTGCATCAGTCTGAGCTCTGCGCCCTTGTTGGTGCAAACGGGGCGGGCAAAAGCACGCTTATTAAAATCGTATTGGGCCTCTGTGAGCCGTCGTCGGGGAGCGTGGAGCTCTTTGGAGGCAAGTCAAAAAGGGAGCTCAGCCTGATGCGGGCGCGTGTCGGCTACGTGCCAGATTCCAGCGGAGCATACCAGTCCCTCAGTGCGGCTGAGAATCTTCAAATCCGATGTGCGGAATGGGGGCTTGATGAGAGCCGTGAGGTTCCTCGCGTTTTGAGTCTGGTTGGACTGGACATCGAAGAGAAAAAGAGCGTGAGCAGTTTTTCTCTGGGAATGAAACGGCGGCTGGATATAGCTACGGCTTTGTTGGGTGACACTGACTTGCTTATTTTTGATGAGCCGGCAAATGGGTTGGACCCGCTGGGCATCGAGAGCATATGGGCCCTTATCGGCCGATTGAATCGAGAACAGGGCAAGACCATGCTCATCTCTAGCCATGATTTGGATGAGTTGGCGTCGGTTGCAACAAGCTGCCTGTTTATTCATGACGGTGAACTGCTGAAAAAGGAATCGATGGATGTTATAAGGAATGAAGCGTCGTCCCTAAAAGAATATTACAGGCGCTTGATGCAGGCGGTCTCGCTATGAAGCGGGCGATCCATCCCATAAAGGCAGATTTGATGCGTCTACACAGGATGTTTCCGGCGAAGTTTGGTCTTGCGCTTATGCTGGCGTTCGGTCTTCTCTTCGGTGTCTTCCTAAAAAACGGAGCAACGTTGCTAGTCTTTGGCAATGGCGTTTATGGGGAAGATATTGGTTTCTTCTGGAATGTCATCGATCCTTCTGCGCTTGATGGGACCTTTGCGCGCAGCGCTTTTGCCGGTACATCCCTGCTCGTCCCACTTATCGTTTGCCTGGTGCTTTTACAGGAGCATGGCTATGAAGAGGGATGCCGAATTTCTTCAGCAAGAGGTCTCGCCCGCTTTAATGGGGCTCTGGCACATGTACTTTCGTCTGCTTTAATAGTTGGCGCAGCATATAGTGCACTTTGCCTTCTTCTGTTTGCGATAGCCATAATGCGTGGGGGACAAAACTGTACGCACGACATGCTGGCTGTATTTTTGCCTGCGATGATAATCAACGCCGTATTGGTGATATCGGTTGCGTTGGAGACGGTGACCATCTATCGGATTACAAGCAGCGCCGTATTTAGCGGGGCTGCGGTAATAATAGGGTTTGTCATGAGCCTGACGCTCTACGGAGCTTACCTTCAGTCGCCCATACCATCCTTGCGATGGATCTTCTTTCTTCCGGGGCCGTACCTTGGAGTCGGATGTGCCCTTGGGTATAGCGATATGGGCCAGCTCACGCTTCTGGGGTATGGCGCGGCAGCCGGCTGTCTATCGGTATTGATTTACACTCTCGTGACCTGTCATGTCGGAGGTGTGCTCAATGGCTCGTCAGATTAAAAGGTTCCTCCATTCAGAATTGAAGCATGTGAGCAAATGGGCATACGCCTTAATCCTGGCAATTTATGCGTGCATGGTGGTATTGCAGCTTAATTCTTTCCCGATGTGGTTCTGTAGCCTCCGTGAGAACAGTTTCTTGGGCTTTTTCCCAGACCCGACGCTTCGGCTATCGGCAGAGGATGTCCTTCTATTTGGTAATGCGGAGGTTTTTCGCGGTCTGCTGTTCAACGTGGCCCCGTTGGCTCACGCATTGTTCTTTCCGTTCATCGCGGCTTGCATTGTTCCGTGCTTTGTCAGTTCGGGCTTTGTTGAGGAACCGTGGGGGTTGTCGGAGGCTCGGGGAGGGAAGCGTGTGTGCGCTATCGTTGCGCGAGCGATGCTGTCTTCTTTCGCCCTTTTGGGCGCCTTTGTCCTGTCGAGCGTCGTTTTGTACTGTCTTAACTGCGTAATCGTTTTGGATGCTCAACAGTATTTCAACCTGAATATTTTTTGCTATCGACTTCTTCTGGCGAGTGCCGTCTGCCTTGCATACGTGGTCTCTTGCGTGATCGTTGTTTCCTATTTTGGATCCAGCTTCGGTCCGATTGGCATGTTGTTGCTTGTCAACGTCGTAGCGATCTACATACAACTCGGAGCCTATTCCATGCTTTCGCTTCCGTCCTCGATGCTCATGTGGATTTGCGGCGTGACCCCGTTGGGGAATGGTCAATGCATCTCGATTTTAATTAACTGCCTCATAAACGTAGCAAGCGTTTTTGCCACCTGCTTTACAGTCGACCGATTGCGGTCGAGATTTCTTTGATTGTTTGTGAGGGATAATCATACCGAGCATACCAAATTCAGGGGGGGCGGGCACCGTGGCTGGTGTTCGCCCGCCTGGCATAGGAGGCTTTAACCTGAGTGGTTTGCGAGCTAGCGGGCTCGCTTTACCTGAGCCGCTGCCTCGACAAACGACTTCCACAGGTTAAAGTCGGTTTCGAGTGTCTGCCAGGTGTACTCGGGGTGCCATTGCACGCCTAGGCAGAAGGGTTGGCCCTCGACCTCGATGCACTCGGGCACGCCGTCGGTTGCCTGTGCGACCAGGCGCGTATGCTTGCCCAGACGATCGACACAGCAGTGGTGCGCCGAGTTGGTCTGGATGAGCCTGTGCCCGCCGAGTGCACGCTCCAGCAGCGAGCCGGGCACGACTTCGACAGGGTGCACGGGGTCGTTGAGCACGTGGGTATGGCGCCATTGTGTGCGACCCTCACGCGCGCCCAGGCTCGGCACGTCCATGCACAGGGTGCCGCCGGTCGCGACATTGAGCAGCTGCGTGCCGCGACAAGTGGTAAAGAGCGGTTTTTTGGCGCGGAGCACCTCGTTGACCAGCTTGAACTCAAAACGGTCGCGGATCTCGCAGCAGAGCGTGGGGTCGTAAGGGCGCTCGTCGCCCCAGCGCTTGGGGTTGACATCCGGGCCACCGGGAATGGCGATACCGTCGGCGATGTCGACGTAATGGCGAATGACCTCAATATCCTCGGTGATGGACATCTGCAGCGGCAGG
>CALEDY010000114.1 GCA_937949355.1 uncultured Collinsella sp.
TGACGCGTCGCGGCGGCAGTTTTTGCGGACTGCAGCTCGTCGCGCGCGGCATCTGCCTCGGCCGTTACGGCCTGGTGCGCGCGTTTAGCGTCGGCGATGGGAGCCTGTGCCTGTTCGACGGCCTGCTCGGCGGCGGCAAGTGAATGCTCAAGATCGGCGGTCACGCGCGGAATGTCTTCCTCGGCCTTGCGGAGGGCGTCGGCAGCGTCGGAGATTTGCATAGACAGCTCGCTGGTGCGCACGGTGTAATTGGCGGGATTTGCCGAAGGGTTGCGCTGCAGCTCGGCATACTCGCGACGCAAGGTCTCGAGCTGTGCGCGCGTAGCATCGGCAGTTTGTCGTGCGGCGGCGACACCGGCATCGCGCTCAGCCTTCACTTTGTCGCGGATGCGCTTGGAATCTTCGAGTCGACGAACCAGGCGGTTGCCGGTCTCGCGCGAACTCGCCTCGCGGGCTTCCACGGCGTCGAGTGCAGCCTTCAGGCGGAGCTCGGTCGCATCGTCTTCTGCCTTCATTTGCTCGAGCTGGCCCTTGAGCTCAGTCGCTTTGGCGGCATGGGCGTCGCGGTCAATCTCGGCGGCCGCAGCGGTCTTTTGTGCCGTGGCGATTGTCTGGCGCTGGTCGGCGATGATCTGATCGTAGCGGCCTGCGATGTCCTGGCGCGTCTCGAGCTCCTCTGCCTGGTCGGCGATGCGCTGCTCAAGCTCGGACAGGTGGGCGCGGGCATCGGCGAGTGCCTTCTTGGCGGCGTTCATCTCGCGCATGGCCGACGCGCCCTGGGCGATAAAAGTGCCCACGGCGTTAGCGGTGTTTGAGACGGCGCTCCCCAGGTCGCGGCTCGTGGCGGGAGCATGCGAGGTGGTCGGGTGTACGGCCTCGGCGGCATTCGTATCGGCAGTCTGCGGCGCGGCGATATTGCCGGTGCCGCCTTCGATCACGGAAAAGCCCGCTGCGTGCGGGTCGACCGCGTCGGCGCCGATCGTGGGGTGCTCGAGTTGCAGGAACGAGGGCATGGTGCTGCCCTGGTCGGCAACCGGGGTCTCGCCGGGCACAAACGTCGAGGCGGCCTCGGCGGCTTCCTCTTCCTCGGCGTCGACATCGGCATCGGCGACAGCGTCCTTCAACGCTTTGACGGCATCCATCATGGAGTCCATGACGGCGTCGAGCTCTTCTTCCGAAGACACCTCGATGGGGCCTGCTGCTTGCGGAGCGTTCTCAGCCTTGGGCTCAGTATCGCTCGGGTCCGGCTGCTCTAGCTGCTCTTCTTTGTCTTGCTCTGCGGCGACATTTGCGTCTGCGGCCTCGTCTGCGGCGGCAGGAGCCTCCTCGACAGCGGCATCAATGCCGCCAACGCTTCTGGTGGAAGTATCGCAGTCGTCAATGGTGTCTGCGGAATTATCAATATGCTGTTGAGTCTGGGGGTCCAGCTCGTCTGTCATAGGCATGTGCTCCTCATCGTTGTTCGTCACCCTATGATAAAGTCTCGCGCCGACATCCCGCGCCCCGCAGCAAAGTTTCAAAACGTGTTCGATGACTCGTTGCGTTAACAAAAACTCGGTCGCTCTATCCAATTTTTACTTGACATTCCCTTCGCCGAAAGACGTTGCACCGTTCGCCTGCCATGGGCTTTATTTTTCACTTGAACCCGCTAAAGTTGCATGTCAGCTTTTGGCGCGTGAAGTTGGATGCGCGCAGTCGACGGGCGGGCCCGTCGCGATTTGAAAGGACTTTGTATGGGACTTTTCACTGGTAAGACCGTGATCGTCACCGGCGGCGGCAAGGCCACGCTCAAGGACGGTTCCGCCGGCTCCATCGGCTACGGCATCGATATCGCTTTTGCCAAGGAGGGCGCGAACCTCGTCATCACCGGCCGCAACGTCGCCAAGCTCGAGGCTGCCAAGGAGTCTCTCGAGGCTGAGTACGGCGTCAAGGTTCTGCCTGTTCAGGCCGATGTCTCCGCCGGCCAGGACAACGAGGCCGTCGTGCAGAACGTTATCGACAAGGCGATTGAGGAGTTCGGTCGCATCGACGCCGTCGTCAACAACGCTCAGGCCAGCGCCTCGGGCGTGACCATTGCCGATCACACCATGGATCAGTTTAACCTGGCCATTTACTCCGGTCTGTACGCTACCTATCTGTATATGCAGAAGGCTTATCCGCACCTGAAGGAGACCAAGGGTTCCGTGGTCAACTTTGCTTCGGGCGCCGGCCTGTTTGGCAACTACGGCCAGTGCAGCTATGCTGCCGCCAAGGAGGGCATCCGCGGCCTGACTCGCGTCGCCGCCAACGAGTGGGGCAAGGACGGCATCAACGTCAATATCGTTTGCCCGCTTGCTTGGACCGCTGCGCTCGAGAACTTCCAGGATGCCTATCCCGAGGCGTTCAAGGCCAACGTCCACATGCCGCCGGCGGGCCACTACGGCGACGTCGAGAAGGAGATCGGCCGCGTGGTCGTTCAGCTCTGCGGCCCCGACTTTAAGTATATGAACGGCGAGACTGTCACCCTCGAGGGCGGCATGGGCCAGCGTCCTTAGGGGTTACGTCTCAGGTTCCGCCGTTCTAACGAACGGCGGACCAGCCGACGCTGCGCGGGCCGCATTTGGACAATCTGACGTTCAACTTCAAGGGCGCGACCAGAAGGTCAGCGCCCTTTCGTTTCACGTCACCTTGTCTCAAATGCGACCCGCTCGCTGACTTTGCCAAAATATCGGCGTTGCCGTGGCTGGTAAATAGCTCCACTCATTGGGGACGTACTTAAATGAGTGGGGACAGTCCCTAAGTGCCGGCGGATTGGGACGCTCCTTTGCAAGATGGCGCTGAAGACTGTCCCCAACGACTAGTCGTTTAATGCGCCAGTTTCTGTCGAGTCGGTGCGGTTCGATGGTTGCTCGTATAATGGTCTGCGTATGAACCGCAACCAAGGAGTTCCAGTTTATGGACCAGAACCTCTTTAAATTCGACCTGATCGCCGAGGACCCGACGACGCATGCGCGCGCCGGCGTGCTGCACACCCCGCACGGCGACATCGAGACGCCGATCTTTATGCCCGTGGGCACCAAGGCAAACGTCAAGGGCATCCCCACCGAGACCGTCAAGCAGCTCGGCGCGCAGATTGTGCTCGCCAACACCTACCACCTGTCCATGCGTCCCGGCGAGGACACCATCGCCGAGCTGGGCGGACTGCACAAGTTTATGAACTGGCACGGCCCCATCCTCACCGACTCGGGCGGCTTCCAGGTCTTTAGCCACAACGACGCCGTCAAGCTCACCGACGAGGGTGTGCGCTTTATTGTCAACGACTACGACGGCCGCCACGTGTTCTGGACGCCCGAGGACAACATGGAAATCGCCATGAAGCTCGGCTCTGACATCTGCATGCAGCTCGACCAGTGCCCGGGCTATCCTGCCGCGCGCCAGTATGTCGAGCGTGCCGTGGAGCTGTCGAGCATGTGGGCCGAGCGCTGCTACAAGGCGCATACCCGCGATGACCAGGCACTCTTTGGTATCGTCCAGGGCGGCATGCACCTGGACCTGCGCCTGCGCTCGCTGCGCCACCTGGAGGAGTGCGGCGACTTCCCCGGCTACGGCATCGGTGGCTACTCGGTGGGCGAGGACCACGAGACCATGTTCGAGACGCTGGCGCCGCTGGCTTCCGAGTACATGCCCAAGCACAAGCCGCGCTACCTGATGGGCGTCGGCAACCCGACTACACTCGTGCGCGGTGTGGGCGTGGGCATCGACATGTTCGACTGCGTGCTGCCGACGCGCACCGGTCGTATGGGCACGGCGTTCTCCAGCGAAGGTCGCCTCAACTTCCGCAATGCGCGCTTTGCGCACGACGACGGCCCCATCGATCCCACTTGCACCTGCCCGGTGTGCACGGGCGGCTACAGCCGCGCGCTCATCCGCCACATGGTCACGCAGAAGGAGATGCTCGGCGGCATCCTGCTTTCGATGCACAACATCTACTACCTGCTCAACCTTATGCAGCGTGCCCGCCAGGCTATTATCGAGGGCCGTTACGGCGCGTTTGTGAACGACTGGATGAACAGCCCTGCGGCGGTGGATTACTAAGAGCGGCGTGGGCGCTTGAGGGCGTGGGTAGCGGCAAAGGTCGAACGATGTCCGGTCGACACGTTCGCTAACGCCGGCTGCGCGACCGCTGACCGATAGCTTGCAAGCGCTTGATGCATCGTGGGTACCATACCGGATAGTTGATGTTCGGGCGGGTGTTTGGCGCATGGCGTCGACCCCGCCCGTTTTTCTTTTTCTCGATAGGAGTACCCATGATTAAGAACGAGAATGTCGAGGGCGAGCCCGCCTACGACGAGACGTACCGCCGCGGCCCCGTGGTCATGCGCGGCCCCATGATTCCCAAGGACAACACCTACGCTAACCTGCTGGCGCCCGAGGATTCGACCGACTGGCTGCATGCCGATCCGTGGCGCGTGCTGCGTATTCAGGCCGAGTTCGTCGATGGCTTTGGCGCGCTGGCCGAGCTCGGACCTGCGGTAACCATCTTCGGCAGTGCCCGCACGCCCAAGACCGATCCACTCTACAAGGCGGCACGTACCGTCGGTCGCAAGATCGCCCAGCGCGGCGTGGCGGTTATCACCGGCGGCGGCCCCGGCATCATGGAGGCGGCCAACAGGGGAGCGGCGAGCGTCAACGGCAAGTCGGTTGGCTTAGGAATCGAGCTACCGCACGAGCAGGGGCTCAACAAATACGTGAACCTCGGCATGGACTTCCGCTACTTCTTTGTGCGCAAGACCATGTTCGTCAAATACAGCTCGGGCGCCATCGTGTTTCCCGGCGGCTTTGGTACGCTCGACGAGATGTTTGAGGTGCTCACGCTGGTGCAGACGCACAAAGTCAAGCGCATGCCGCTCGTGCTGGTGGGCAGCGAGTACTGGCAGGGCTTGTTCGACTGGCTCAACGGCCCGGTGATGGATGCCGGCATGATCAGCCCGCTCGATCCCGAACTCGTGCACATCACCGACGACCTCAACGAGGCGGTCGACGTCGCCCTGAGCGGGCTGATGTAGAAGGGCCCCCGAGAGGTAACTAATACGGGACGGGGCTAAATGAACTGGTGCGTAACGTTGCATGCCAGTCTATTTAGCCCCGTCCCAAATGAACTGCTTCTAAGTTGCGGTGGAATAGGGATTGATTTGCGGCTGATAAGCCAAAAACAGTCCCTATTTCACCGCAAGTGATGGGGGTGTCCCTAGTGGATGGGCTGGTAGCGGGGGCAGTAGCTGATGGCGATGGCGTCGACGCCTACGTGGGTCGCGATGGTGCAGCCGATGGGGCCGGTGCCGGCATCGATGTAGTCCTGGCCCGCGAGCGCCTGGTTGACGAGCTCTTGCTCCTCGGCGGCCCCGGTTGTGAGCACACGCACGCTTGAACCCGGGTGCTCGGCTAAAAACGCGAGGCAGTCGGCCATGGTGTTAGCGACGATGCGCTTGGCGCCGCGGCCCTTCTTGATGGCCTTGATCTCACCCGACTGCCACTCTGGCGAAACGGCCAGGCGAATGTTGAGCATCTGCGTGAGCTGACCGGCGAGCTTGGGCGCGCGGCCGTTTTTAACGAGGTTCTCGAGCGTGCGGGGAATCAGCAGCAGGTGGGCGTCGGGCAGGGT
>CALEDY010000115.1 GCA_937949355.1 uncultured Collinsella sp.
GATCATGGCGGCGTTGTCGGTGCATGCCGAGAGAGGCGGCACCGTCACGCGGATGCCCTGGCGCCCAAGCTTCTTGATCATCATCTCGCGCAGATGCGGATTAGCCGAAACGCCGCCGCCGATGCAGTATTCCTTGCATCCGGTGGCATGCAGCGCGTTCTTGGCCTTCTTGTACTGTACGTCAAAGACCGCGGCCTCAAACGAAGCCGCCAGGTCGGGCAGATGAATCGTACGCCCGGCCTTGGTCTCCTGCTCGATGTAGAGCGTCACCGCCGTCTTGAGACCCGAAAGCGAGAAGCGATAATCGCCCCTGCTGTTAAGCGCGCGGGGGAAATCGATCGCCTTGGGGTTGCCCGTCTCGGCAAGCTTGGAGATGATGGGGCCGCCGGGATAGCCCAGGCCCAGCGCCTTTGCCACTTTGTCAAAGGCTTCGCCCACGGCGTCGTCGAGCGTCTCGCCGAGCACCTCGTAGTCGCCCCACGCCTTGACGTGAACAAGCATGGTATGACCGCCCGAGACGAGCGTGAAGATAAACGGCGGCTTGAGGTCGGGCTGCGCCAGCAGGTTGGCGAACAGATGACCCTCCAGATGGTTGACGCACACGAGCGGTTTACCGGCGGCATAGGCAAAGCCCTTGGCGAAGGCGACGCCCACCACCAGAGCACCCACCAGGCCCGGACCCTGCGTCACGCCAACAGCGGCGAGTTCGCTCGGCGCGATGGCCCCGCCCTCAAGACCAAGGGATGCCGCGGCATCCTCGAGCGCCGCGTCCACGACGCTCACGATAACCTCAACGTGCTTGCGCGAAGCGATCTCGGGCACTACGCCGCCAAAACGGGCATGAAAATCGATCTGCGTCGAAACCTGATTGGCCAGCATATTACCGTCCGCATCGATAATCGCCACAGCCGTCTCATCGCACGAACTCTCGATGGCAAGCACCAGGCGGCGACGCTCAATTTCGGCGCGTTCCTCAACGGTTCGCTCGGGTGCAGGTAGCGGCCATACACGCTGCTCAGCCGCCGTCGGCTCGGGCGAAGCGTTGTCGACCGGGAGCACCAAGGGCAGCGGCGCCGTCATGACGATGGCATCTTTGCCAACACCGTAGTAACCGCGGCGACAGCCCGCCTCGGTAAAGCCCAGGGAGGCATAGAGCGCAATAGCGCCCTCATTGCCGTCCTCGACCTCGAGCGAAGCCGTGGTGCAGCCGAGCATCTGGGCATCGTAGCTCACGTGCGACAGCAACTTGCGGGCAATACCCTCGCGGCGATGCTTCGGGTCGACGGCAACATCCAGAATCTGCACGTCACCGTCTACGACCATGCCGCCGGCAAGCCCCAGCAGCTGACCGTCGTCGTGCGCCACCCACCAGCTGCGCGGCGCCGCAACATCCTCGCCCAGCTCGGACAGGAACATGCCCGGCGTCCACGCCTCGTGCCCAGCGCCTTCAAAGCAGGCGGCCTCCAGCACGCTCGCGCCCTCGGCGTCCGCCGCACCCATGGGGCGGAATTGCAGATGGCGGCCGGCGAGCTCATCGGCGACGCCCGTAATTTCACTCTGCGCGCTCTCGGCAAGACCGAGGCGTTTGCGCTCGTTTTCCTCGGCGTCAGAAAGGCGTGTATAGATCGGTAGGACGCGGGCCGGGTCGCCGTCACCCGCGGCATGCGCAAGGAGGAGGCCCCCGCCCGAAGGCCACCACAAGCCGCGCTCTACGCAGCGAGCGATCTCATCCTCGCCCAGCAGCTTGCCATAGCGCACGAGACCGTCGCCAGTCAGCTGAACCTGGTCCCAGTCCGCGGCTTGGCGCCACTCATCAAGCGCCACGGCAGCCTTGACCACGTGCTCGCGCTCAAACTGACGCTCGGGGCCCTCGTCGCTCAGTACATACAAAGCCGGATACACCTCGCCGCGCATGGCATCGGCCAGAATGCCGAGTTTGCCACGCACACCAGCCTTCCACGCGGTCCATGCGCAGGCATCGAGCGTCGACACACCCAACAGCGGCACGTTGGCGCCGCGCGCCAAGCCCTTGGCGGTGGAAATGCCGATACGCACGCCGGTAAACGAACCAGGACCGCGACCGACGACGTAACTGCCCACGTCAGCACGGTTCATGCCAACCTGAGCAAGCACACTGTCGACGGTATTCACGAGCTCCACATTGGCATGGCGACGGCACATATGGTCGCCACTCACCAGCTTCGCCTCGCCCGTCTGCCCATCAATCCAGCTTGCCGCGCAGGCAAGCATATCGGTCGAAGTATCGAGCGCCACCACCAGCGCGTAATCGTTATGCAAGCTCATCTTGTACAGCCTTATCAATCAAATCGGAAAGCTCCGCTGCGCGTTCGCCGTGCGCCTCGAGCGTTATCGTTCGCACGTCGCTATCGTTCTCATCACGCTTAAGCGTTACCGAAAGATACTCGTCTGTCAGTTCGTCCTGGAACTGTTCGCCCCACTCCAACAGACAGGCACCCTCATAGCCCAGTACATCGAAAATGCCCGTATCCTCGAGCTCGTAAGCATGCTCCAGACGGTACAGGTCAAAGTGGAACAGCGGAATACGCCCCTGGTCATGAACGGCCATGAGTGCGAATGTGGGGCTCGTGACCATATGGCCGTCGCCCAAACCACGCGAAACGCCCTTGGTAAAGTGGGTTTTGCCCACCCCGAGGCCGCCGGTCAAGATCAGCACATCACCGTCTTCCAGACACGGCGCAACCAACTCGCCAAAATGCTCCGTATCGGCAGAGCAAACCGTTTTATAAATACCTACCTCCAGGCGCTCCAGGGACATATATGCTCCTTATTATTCCGAGGCACCCTCTGGCGCGGGATGCCGCTCCAGATAGTCGCCCAGCATCTTAAAGTCTTCCTCCAGTAGCTCCTGCCACGCCGGATTACGCAGCGCCGCCGCCGGATGGAACGTGGGCATCACCACAAAATGCCCCATCTGATGGAACCTGCCGCGCAGCTTGGTGATGCCGATCTCGGTTTTAAGCACAAAGTGCGTCGCGGGGTTACCGAGCGTCACGATGATGTCGGGCCAAATGCTTCGAATCTGCTCACGCAAAAACGGTGAACAGGCCAGCACTTCCTCGGGCCGAGGATTGCGATTTCCCGGTGGGCGACACTTGAGCACGTTGGCAATGTAGACGTCCTCGCGCTTGAGGCCAGCCAGCGACAGGATACCGTTAAGATCCTCGCCCGCCGCCCCCACAAACGGTTCGCCTTGCAGGTCCTCGTTACGCCCCGGCGCCTCGCCGATAAACATGACGCGGGCTTGGGGGTTTCCCACGCCAAACACGATGTTATGGCGCGACTGATAGAGCTGGCAGAGATGGCAGTCGCCTAAAACAGCCTCAATCTCCTCGAGCGCAACCTCGCGCGGCGCTTGGTGACTATGTCCGGGGATGTGCATGACACCCATAGTGGCTCCTACACGTAGACCTTGTCGAGACGCATGCCAAAGCCGCAAGCAACCTCGTAGTTAATCGTGCCGCGCAGTCGGGCCATCTCATCCATGGTGATCTCGGCATAACCATCGCGGCCGACAATAATCATCTCGTCGCCATACTCGGCCTCGGGAATCTCATGCGCCGGATTGGACTGGATGGCGACCATAAACTGATCCATGCAGATGTTACCCACCTGACGCACGCGCTCGCCGCGATACAGCACGTCCATACGATTGGAGAGCGTACGCGAAAGACCATCGGCATATCCGATCGGCAGCGTGCAAATCTGAACGCGTGTGCGCGGCACGCGGTAGGTAAATCCGTAGCCCACGCCTTCGCCCATTGCAGGATGTGCCACACGCGTCACGCGCGCGTGAACGCTCATGACGGGGTCCAGCTGCATTACGCGGCTGCTCAGCTCGCACGGCTGCATGCCGTACAAGCCAACGCCGGCGCGAATCATATCAAAATGCATCGAGGGATCGAGCATCGAGGACGGCGTGTTGGCACAGTGCACGATACCGCACTCAAAACCCGCGTCCTTAATGGCTTGAACGGCCTCGGTAAAGCGTTGGCACTGCAGCTTGTAGTCCCAACCCGAAGGCTCATCGGCCGTTGCGAAGTGCGTAAAGACGCCATCGCACTGGATACCGCGATGGAAGCTAATACCACGAACAAAGTCGAGCACCTGTGTGTAGTGAACACCGATGCGGTTCATGCCCGTCTCGATGGCTAGATGGTACTTACCCACCTTGCCTGCCGCGACAGCGCACTCGCCATAGGCAAGGGCGAAATCGGACGTATAGACCGAAGGCATGATATCGAATTCGAGCAACGTCGGAATGGCCTCGATAGGCGGCTCGCTCAGGATGAGGATGGGTTTCGTGATCCCGCCCTGTCGGAGCTCAACACCCTCGTTGACCGTTGCCACCGCAAACATGTCGGCTCCGGCCGAGTACATGATTTTGGCGCACTCGACGGCACCATGGCCATAGGCATCGGCCTTGACCACGCAGCACAGTCGCTGACGTGGATCGAGCAGGTTCTTGTAAGCCCTCGTGTTGCGGCGAAGCGCCCCTCGGTCAATCTCAACCCAGGACCAGCGCGTTAAATCGGCTTTATTCATGATTAGTCATCCGACCCTTCGTCCATGATTCCCAGATCATCGAGTGCGTCCTTTGCCGCCAATTCCATGGCAGGACCGATCAAGTCGATCAGATCGGTCGCAATAACGCTCTTCTCACCGTACTCCGTCGCCGCGGCAAAACCCGCGTAACTGTGAAGCGCAACGGCATACGAATACAGCAGCTCCCAGCGATCCATCTCATCACGCATGGTAGCCAGTGTGCCAGCCAAAATGCCCGCAAGGACATCGCCCGAACCGGCAGTCGCCAACGACGCCGGGCCCGAGAGCGGCAAAAGCACGCGCTCAACGCCGCAGATAGCCGTCGTCGGTCCCTTGGCAATAACCACGAGATTGTCGGAGCCAGCAGCCCAGACGACCTTCTGCGCGGCCGCGATTGCAGTCCCCAGATCGTTAACCTCGTCACCGGCAACCAAGCGCGAAAGCTCGCGATAGTGCGGCGTCATGACGAGTGGCTGCTCACGGCGATACATCTCAGGGTTGCTATCGATACCGTCAATAGCAATCTTAGAAAGGCAGTTGAGCGCATCGGCATCAAGGATCAGCGGCACATCAAGCTCCAACAAGCCCGAAACCACCTGCATGGCGCCGGCAGACGTCGTCATGCCGGGACCGCACAGTACGCAGCTGTACTTCTTTGCAATCTCGCACACGGTCATACGAGCAGCGGCACCAAAAGAGCCGCGGGAATCAGACGGAATGGCAAAAACCGGAATCGAGGGAAGTGCCATACGAATAAGATTGGCACACGCATCAGGCGTCGCGACAGCCACATAGCCGGCACCCGCGCGGGCAGCAGACTTGGCGGCCATAATGGCAGCGCCAGGATACTGCGCCGATCCGGCAACAATAAGGACGGAACCGCGAGAATACTTATCGATATTCGTGGGCAGCGGAGCAAAGAAACCCACCAGGTCACCGGGCTCGACAATCTCGGCGGCATGGTCGACATCATCGATGACCTCATCGAGGCGATCATAGAGGCCACCGCACACCAGATCACCGGCGTACTCTGGGCCATCAGCGCTGTAGAGGCCAATCTTGGGCGTGATCATCGTGACCGTGCGCTCGGCACGGATGCAATCATCGTCGACAACACCGGTTTCGGCATTCAGACCCGAAGGAACATCGATGGACACCACATGGTCGGCGCAGTCGTTAACTGTCGGAATCCAGATGGAGAACGGTGCACGCAGGTCACCGTGGAAACCGGTACCAAAGATAGCGTCAACAACAACGTCGGCCTTATCAATCAAAACCTCAAGCTCATCTCGCGAGGGACCGACACACACATGCACGTCACGACCGGCGGTACGGCGGGCAACATGGCGAGCCAGAGCGGCAGGAATCTCATCCGGCTCAACCGGAGACACGATATCCACGTCAACGCCCTTATGACTCAAAATATCAGCCGCGACCCAGCCGTCGCCACCGTTGTTGCCAAAACCGACCAGAACAAGGACGCGATCGGGATTGAGCTTTAGAATTTCACGAGCAGCAAACTCACCCGCCAGTTCCATAAGTTCGGCCTTCGAAGTTCCTTCGCGTTCGATAATATCCTCGAGGCGAACGATTTCCTCGGTACTCAAAACCGGTTTCATCTATGCTCCTAGCGTATCTTGCGAAGCATCGCCCTGGTGCTCCGTCAAAGCTGAATTTTGCAGTTGCTCAAGCTCATCTAAAACCGAGCGAGCCTCTTTATAAGTTTGTGCAACGCGTTCCTTGGTGCTCACCTTTTCTTCCTTAGGCTTAGGTCGAGCATTCTCGGTGATCGCAATGGCATTGGCTACGGCCAAATCACCCGTCAAGGTAATGGAAAGCGCAACTTCAACGACACCCAACTCTTGAGCAATCTCGAGCGCTCGACCCGAAAGCACAGCTTTAGGCTTTCCAAGCTTATCGCGCGTTACCGAGACGTCTTTGCGGCCGACGCCCTGACTAAAACCCGTACCAAGAGCCTTGAGAACCGCCTCACGAGAAGCAAAACGGCTCGCATAGTGCGCTGCAGGACGCGATGAAGCGTCGCAATATGCGCACTCTTCTTCGGTAAACACACGCCGAGCAAACGACGGCGTCTTTTCAAGGATTGATTTCATGCGGGAAATCTCGACGATATCAACGCCGATACCAGCTTCAGCCATGTTCACCTCCATATTGCACAGACTAAGTTATTGTAGCCCGTTAACGGAAGATGCGACAAACGAGGGTCATAAAACACAGCGAGTTTGTTAGATCTGGCTTTAAACAAAAAAGGGGGAGGCCGCGAGGCCTCCCCCTTCTCAATTCAAGCGCACGGCTCG
>CALEDY010000116.1 GCA_937949355.1 uncultured Collinsella sp.
GCCGAGCGCCTGGGCTACGAGGATCCTTTCCTGGCCGTGCGCGAGCCCTTCCAGATGTGGGGCATCCAGGGCGATGAGTCGCTCAAGGAGCGTCTGCCCTTCGTGAAGGCCGGCCTGCCGGGCGTCTTTGTGACCCCCGATGTCACCCCGTACAAGAAGCGCAAGGTCCGCATCCTCAACGGCGCCCACACTGCCTTTGTTCCGGGCTCCTGGGTTGCCGGCTTTGACATCGTGCGCGATTGCATGCATGACGAGACCGTTCGCGGCTTCATGAACACCATGCTCTACGACGAGGTCATCCCGACGCTTGCCGCCGATCTGGATGTCGAGGACTGCAAGGCCTTTGCCGCCGCCGTCGAGAACCGCTTCGACAACCCGTTTATCGACCACGCGCTGCTCTCCATTTGCCTCAACTCAACCGCCAAATGGCGTGCTCGCGACCTGCCCACGCTCAAGGACTATGTTGCCGAGACCGGTAACCTGCCCAAGTGCCTGGCGACGAGCCTCGCTACGCTCATTGCCTTCTATACGCAGGAGCTTGTGTCCCGCGAGGGCGATGGCCTGCACCTGCGCCGTGCCGACGGCACCGAGTACACCGCTCAGGACGACGCCTTCGTGCTCGATTTCTACGCCGCCCACGCCGGTGCAGACGATGCCGAGCTGGTGCACGACGTGCTCAGCAACGAGCAGATGTGGGGCGAGGACCTTACGCAGATCGCCGGCCTTGAGGAGTTTGTCGTCAACGCGCTTGCCGTTGTGCGCGCCGAGGGCGCCAAGCAGGCATTTGCCAACGCCCAGGCCTAAATCCTTCTGTGCGCCCGCCGGGCAACTGGCGGGCGCCCGCTGACTTCTGCTCAACCTGTAGGGTTAGGACTCTTTGTAATGAATACTATCCAGATCAATCCGGCCGACAACGTGATCGTCGCGCTGTCGCCGCTTGCCAAGGGCACCGCCGTCGCGGTTCCCGGGGTGGGCGAGGTCGTGGCCGCGGAGGATATTCCGCAGGGCCACAAGATGGCCGTGCGTGCCATTGCGGCGGGGGAGGACGTCGTCAAGTACGGTCTTCCTATCGGTCACGTGACAGGCGACATCCAGCCCGGTCAGTGGCTTCATACGCATAACGTCAAGACCAACCTTTCGGGCGAGGTCGAGTACGCTTACAACCCGACGCATCCGGTCGTTGAGCCGGTTGAGCCCGAGACCTTTATGGGCTTCCGTCGCGCCGATGGCCGCGCCGCCACGCGCAACGAGCTGTGGATCATCCCCACGGTCGGCTGCGTCAACGAGGTCGCACGTGCCATGTGCGAGCAGGCTCAGGATCTGGTCGAGGGCTCGCTGGAGGGCGTTTACTACTTCCCGCATCCCTTTGGCTGCTCGCAGACCGGTGCCGACCATGCCCAGACGCGCCGCTTGTTGGTGGCGCTCTCGCGTCACGCAAACGCTGCAGGCGTGCTGTTCCTGTCGCTCGGTTGCGAGAACTGCACGCACCAGCAGGTGCTCGACGAGCTCGGTGACTTCGATCGCGAGCGCGTTCGATTCCTCGCCTGCCAAGATGTAGCCGACGAGCAGGTCGAGGGCCACAAGATTCTGTCCGAGCTTGCTGACCTGGCCAAGCAGGCCAAGCGTGAGCCCATTCCGGCCTCCGAGCTGGTCATTGGCCTTAAGTGCGGTGGCTCTGACGGTCTTTCGGGCATTACCGCCAACCCCACGATCGGTCGCGTGAGCGATATGGTCGTCGCCCGTGGCGGCACGTCGGTGCTCACCGAGGTGCCCGAGATGTTTGGCGCGGAGAGCATTCTGCTCGATCGCTGTGAGAGCCAGGACGTCTTTAACGCAGCTGCCGACATGCTCAACGGCTTTAAGGACTACTTTATCAGCCATGGTGAGGTCGTCTATGAGAACCCGAGTCCCGGTAACAAGGACGGCGGTATTACCACGCTCGAGGACAAGAGCTGCGGCTGCGTGCAAAAGGGCGGATCTGCCCCCATCGTCGACGTACTGCCGTATGCCGGTCAGGCTACCAAGCATGGCCTGAACATGCTGTGTGGCCCGGGTAACGACATGGTATCCACCACGGCCCTGACGGCTGCCGGCTGCCACGTAATCCTGTTCTCGACCGGCCGCGGCACGCCGTTTGGCGCACCGGCGCCTACCCTCAAGGTGTTCACCAACCAGCGTCTGTGCGACCACAAGGCCAACTGGATGGACTTTAACGCCGGCGTGGTCGCCACGGGCGAGCGTACGCTCGACGAGGCTGCCCACGACCTGTACCAGCTGGTGCTAGAAACGGCGAGCGGCAAGCTTACGAGTGCCGAGCGTCGCGGCTGCCACGAGATCAGCATTTGGAAGGATGGCGTCTGCCTGTAGCGGTAAATGGGTTCGCATAGGGCGCTATTGACTATGGCCCCGTCGGGAGTGTTCCCGGCGGGGCCATGTTTGTTCTGTCTGTTCGGGCGTGTCTTTCTGAGGGTACGGGAGCGGCGAAAACAATAAACGTTCACCTAATCGACCTCAAATTTAAACCCACTCAATACCCATGTAATCGTGATTTTTTTCAAGTCAGATGTCCGTTTAACGGCAAAAAACGACCGTTCAAGGATAATATACAAGTGAACGTTCACCTATCATATGCAATCGCGCATAATCTAGCTAAACGTTCACCCTACGAGTGGGCGATATGCAGACAGACATCGGTATGGACTCCAATGTCTTGTTACAAGACAATCGAGAAAAGAGAGGGAGCTTGATGACTAACAAGATCGGTAAAAAGCGCAAGATCACATTCTGGACGCGCCTGGGC
>CALEDY010000117.1 GCA_937949355.1 uncultured Collinsella sp.
ATGTGTATAAGAGACAGGCCTCGAGAGCCTTGGCAATCTCGGCGACGTTAACCGGAGCCATCTTTACGAACAGCGGCTTATCGGTCACCTTACGGCAGGCGGCCATGACGGAAGAGGCGCCCTCGGGCGTAGAGCCCATGGCGGCACCGCCGGCGGCGATGTTGGGGCAGCTCACGTTGATCTCGTAGCCGGCAGCCCAGGGGCATAGCTCGACATACATCTCGAGCGCGCGCACAAACTCGTCAACAGAGTGGCCGGCAACCTGGCAAATGACCTGGCAACCGTCCTTGGAAAGCTGCTCGAGCCACGGGCCGGACTCGCGCGCAAAGGCGGCGACACCGGGGTTCTGCAGACCCACGGAGTTGATCATACCGCCGGGAATCTCGGCCATGCGGGGCGCAGGGTTGCCCGGCCAGGGCTCGGCGGCGCAGCCCTTAGTGGTGATGGCGCCCAGCTGGGAGACATCAAAGAAGTTCTGGAACTGCCAACCGTAACCGAAGGTACCGGCTGCGGTGTTGATGGGGTTTTGCATCTTGACGCCGCCGAAATCGACGGCCATGTTCACGGTACCCACTAGAAGACCACCACCTTGGAAGCATCGAACACGGGGCCGCACATGCAGGCGCCCTTCATACCGTCGACCGTCTCGACGTTGCAGGTGTTGCAGGCGCCAAAGCCGCAGCTCATCATGCGCTCGAGCGACACCTCGCAGTACGCACCGGCCTCGGCGGCAGCGGCGGCGACTTTCTTCATCATGACGGCGGGGCCGCAGCTGGCCACGTAGTCGTAGCCGCCCTCGCCAAGCAGCTCGGCTGCCGGGTCGGTGCAAAAACCGTGCGTACCCAGCGTGCCGTCGTCGGTGCACACGTTAACCGTGGCGCCCAGCGCGCGGAACTCATCGACACCCACGGCCTTGGCAGCGGTACCAAAGCCCAGGCACACGTCCACATCAACACTCTGCTCGGCAAGCATACCGGCAAGACACAGCACAGGCGGAACGCCGATGCCACCGGCGACGAGCAGGGCCTTCCTGGTGCCCTCGGGTACCATCCAGCCACGGCCACCGGGGCCCAGCAGGTTAGAGGTGGAGCCAGGACCCATCTGGGACAAACGACGGGTATCGTCGCCCACGACGGCATACCACAGCTCGACGGTGCCGGCCTCGGCGTCGGCGCGGTAGTAGCTCAGGGGCACGCGAAGCAGCGAGGACGCATCGCCGGGTACGGCGATGTTCACAAACTGACCGGGCTTGAGCGCACTTGCAAGCTTGGGGGCCGAGATGACGAGCGAGAAGATGCCGTCGGCAATCTCCCGGTTCGAGACGACCTCGAAGTCGTGCATGCGTGCAGTGGAAGGTGTGGGCATAGACGCTCCAATCCCCCATGCGGTTGCATGGTCCAAACGAATAGAAAGCGCGGCACCGCAAGGGCGCCGCGCACAAAAGCAATAAGGCTATGCTAGCAGATGCAGCCGTCGGCAAGCGTCTGCTTACCGCCGACAAACACATCGGTGGCACGACCGGTGAGCGTGCGGCCGGCAAAACCGGAGTTCTCGGCGCGCGACTCGTAACCGTCCTCGCCAACCGTCCAGGTTGCGGAGGGGTCGAACACGGTCAGGTCGGCGACAGAGCCCGCCTTGACCTGAACCTGGTCGAGGCCCAGGATCTCACGCGGCTTGATGGCCATGAGCTCGACCATGCGAGCCATGCTCATCTTGCCCGTGTTGACCAGCTCGGTAAGCACAAGCGACAGCGAGGTCTCGAGGCCGATCATGCCAAAGGGCGCAAGCTCGAACTCGCGGGCCTTCTCCCACGGGGTGTGGGGAGCGTGATCGGTGACGATAACGTCGACGGTACCATCGATGACACCCTGACGGATGGCCTCGGCGTCCTCGTCGGTGCGCAGCGGCGGATTGACCTTGAGCGAGGTGTTGTAGGTCTCGTCCAGGTCGTTCTCGGTCAGGAACATGTGGTGCGGGGTGGCCTCGCAGGTCACCTGGACACCGGCGGCCTTACCGGCACGCACGAGCTCCAGGCCATGAGCGGTGGAGATGTGCTGGATGTGCAGCTTGGCACCGGTCAGCTTGGCGATCTCGATGTCGCGGGCGATCTGAAGCTCCTCGCCGGCGGCCGGCCAGCCCTCGAGGGCCAGACGGGTCGAGACCTTGCCCTCGTTGATCTGGCCGTGGCCGACCAGGTCCTCGTCCTGGCAGTGGCTCATAAAGACCTTGCCGAACATCTTGCCGTAGTCCATGCAGCGACGGAGCATGCCTGCGCCCTGCACGCCGCGTCCGTCGTCGGTGAAGGCGACGGCGCCGTGGGCGACCATATCGCCCATCTCAGACATGGCCTCGCCCTTAAGACCGCGGGTCATGGCGCCCGACGGATAGACGCGGCAGTGACCAACCTCGGCAGCGCGGGACTTGACGAACTCCACGACGGTGCCGTTATCGGTGACGGGATCGGTGTTGGGCATGGAGCACACGCCGGTAAAGCCGCCCTTGGCAGCTGCGCGGGTGCCGCTCTCAATGTCCTCTTTGACCTCGTAGCCGGGCTCGCGAAGGTGAACGTGCATATCCACCAGGCCGGGGACGAGGTACTTGCCGGAAAGGTCGCGGACCTCGGCCCCCTCGACAGCGAGATTCTCGCCGACCTCGGCGATCTTGTCACTGTCAATCAAGACGTCGACGACACCGTCGAGCTCGACAGACGGATCGACGACGTGGGCATTCTTAAGAAGCAAGGCCATTATCGGCACCTCCAAGCAGCAGATACAGGATAGCCATACGCACGCAGATACCGGCGTAGACCTGCTCCAGAATAACGGAGCGTTGCGGGTGGTCGGCCATATAGGAGTCGAACTCGACGCCGCGGTTGATGGGGCCCGGGTGGCAGATGATCGCATCGGGTTTCATGAGCTTCTCGCGGTCCTTAGTCAGACCGAAGAGCTTGTGGTACTCGCGAATCGTGGGGAACGGTGCGCCCTCGAGGCGCTCCTGCTGCACGCGCAGCATGTAGACGACGTCCAGCTCGGGCAGGACGGAATCGAGATCACTCGTCACGTGGTCGCAGCCCAGGACCTCGGGTGCCGGAGGCAACAGCGTGCCGGGGGCAACGGCATAGGTCTCACAGCCCATGATCTTAAGGGCGGGGATCAGCGAACCGCAGACACGGGAGTGGGAGATGTCGCCGACGACGGCGACCTTCAGACCGTGGAAGTCACCCTTGTGCTCCCAGATGGTGTACAGGTCGAGCAGAGCCTGCGTGGGGTGGTTATGCTTGCCATCGCCGGCGCAGATGACGCTCGCGGGCGAGTTCTGCGTGACAATGTAGGGCGCGCCGGCGTGCTTGTCGCGCACGACGATGCAGTCGATCTTATAGGCGTTGAGGGTCTCGACCGTGTCGACGAGGCTCTCGCCCTTGACCGTGGAGGTCGAGGAGCCGCCAAAGTTGAGGCTATCGGCCGAAAGACGCTTCTCAGCGAGCTCGAAGGAGCTGCGGGTGCGCGTCGAGGGCTCGTTGAACATGTTGACGATAGTCTTGCCCTTAAGCGTAGGGACCTTCTTGATCGCACGCTCGTTGACCTCGGAGAACGCCTTGGCGGTCTCGAGGATGAGCTTGATATCCTCTTCGGAGTACTCGGTAATGTCGATCAGGTGCTTATGGTTGAACGCCACGGTACTACTCACCTCCCAGCGGCGCAGAACCCACGTGGGAGCCCGGCGCGACGTCGTTGATCTCGACAGCGGTACGGCCGTCGACTTCCTTCATATATAGGTGCACGTTCTCCTCGTGCGACGAGGGAACGTTCTTGCCGACAAAGTCCGGCGAGATGGGGAGCTCGCGGTGGCCGCGGTCAACGAGGACTGCCAGCTCAATGCGGCTCGGACGGCCCAAATCCATAACGGCGTCCAGAGCGGCGCGAATGGTACGGCCTGTATACAGGATGTCGTCCACCAGCACGACGCGCTTGCCGTCGACGCTAAAGGGAATGTTGGTGGCGTGGATCGCGGGAGCGAAATTGGTGGCGTAGTCATCGCGGTAGAAGCTGATGTCGAGGCTGCCGAGCGGAACTTCGACGCCCTCGATCTCCTTGATCTCCTCGGCGAGCTTCTTTGCCAGAAGGTCGCCGCGCGTGACGATACCGACCAGAGCGAGGTCTTCACAGCCCTCGTTGCGCTCGAGAATCTCGTGCGCGATGCGGGTCATCGCTCGATTGACGGCGGTCTCGTCCATGATGACCGCCTTGGGGGAAGTCGTGCCCATCGATCTCCTTCCTCACATGTCTTGACTGCTGACACAGTCAAAAAAAATAGATGCCCGACCGCTCAAAGCGGACCAGACACCCACAGGAAGGGCTGCTCTATGGCAGCAATGTAGTTCCATGTGGGTATCTCGTACCCCTTTAATGGTCAAGGCATAGTGTAGCCAACCTCGGGCTCAATTGCGAGTATAAATACAAGGCAATCCATAAACGGAGCCATTCGCTCCATAAACCTATATATATTTGTGGGACGAGCTTGAAAACGCACGCACGAGCTGGCATAATCCCCTCTGCTACACGCAAATCGGATCTACGTCCAGGGCCGTAGCGTGGGCACTATCGCCATAAGAGAAATATCTCTGTGTAGATTACGCACAGGGATCTGCTTCTGTGCTATAGTTCAGGCTTGTTTGTTAACGCGACATGTTCGTTTGTCGCCCAAGGAGGGTCAGTTATGTCCAAAGTATGCGAAGTTTGCGGTAAGCACCCCGTTGCCGGTCGCTCCATCAGCCACTCTCACCGCGTCACCAACCGTAAGTTCCGCCCCAACATTCAGCGCGTCTACGTCGTCGTCGATGGTCATCGTCGCAAGATGAACGTTTGCTCCACCTGCCTCAAGTCCGGCAAGGTTGCGCGCTCCTAAATAAGGTCTTACCAACAAGTACCTCGGACTCTCCGGGTCAAAGACCTCGCGTTCATATAGAACTTACCAAAGGCGTCCTCCCCTACGGAGGGCGCCTTTTTGGTGTATTGACTACCAGCTGATCGTAAGACAACAATTATTCTCATATGTATATGCAAAAAGTCGTTCTCGACAACCCGACGCCTTTAAGCCAAAACCCTCTGGAACCAAATGCTGGCCAATACGGCTTAGGGCACCAACACGGTGCAAAGCATCCGCTCTTCCCTACGCTAGACAGCATTATTTAGTTGAATCGCTTCAGTTAGTTGAAGCGTTTTAGTGTGCCTTTTACAGGAATCTTACCGTTTACCGAATTATTTATTGCTATCATGCAAGACGTAGGGTAAATCTCCGATCGCAAGGAGACACAAATGGTGAAAAAGTCACCGGAAAACACTACTCCCGCAATTGTGGACAACGTAGAGGCGCTTGAGGCTAAGCTCGCTCAGATGCGAGAGGCCCAGGCGCTTTTTGCTACGTACACGCAGGAGCAGGTCGACAAGATCTTCTATGAGGCCGCCATGGCCGCCAACAAGGCTCGTATCCCGTTGGCGAAGATGGCCATCGAGGAGACCGGCCGCGGCGTTCTTGAGGACAAGGTCATCAAGAACCACTACGCCGCAGAGTACATCTACAACGCTTACAAGAACACCAAGACCTGTGGCGTTTTGGAGCGCGACGAGGCCTACGGCATCACCAAGATCGCTGAGCCCATCGGCATCGTGGGCGCCGTCATCCCGACGACCAACCCCACCTCCACTGCGATCTTCAAGACGCTGATCAGCCTGAAGACCCGCAACGGCATCATCATCTCCCCGCACCCGGCAGCCGCCAAGTGCACCATCGCCGCCGCCAAGCTCGTGCTTGACGCCGCCGTCAAGGCCGGCGCCCCCGAGGGCATCATCGGCTGGGTCGATGTCCCCTCCATCGAGCTGACCAACATGGTCATGCGCGACGTCGACATCATCCTCGCCACCGGTGGCCCGGGCATGGTCAAGGCCGCCTACTCCTCGGGCAAGCCCGCCCTGGGCGTTGGCGCCGGTAACACCCCGGTCATCATCGACGACACCGCCGACGTGCTGCTCGCCGTCAACTCCATCATCCACTCCAAGACCTTCGACAACGGCATGATCTGCGCTTCCGAGCAGTCCGTGACCGTTATCGACACCATCTATGACCAGGTTAAGGCCGAGTTCCAGAAGCGCGGCTGCTACTTCGTCAAGCAGGGTGCCGAGATGGAAGCTCTGCGTGCCGCCATGTTCAAGAACGGCGCCCTCGATCACCGCATCCCCGGCATGGCTGCCGCCAAGATCGCCGAGCTCGCCGGCATCGAGGTTCCCGCCAAGACCAAGATTCTGATCGCCGAGGTCACCTCCACCGACCCCGCCAAGGAGGAGTTCTCCCACGAGAAGCTCTCCCCGG
The DNA here is from genome assembly GCA_937949355.1 of uncultured Collinsella sp. GTDB lineage: Bacteria > Actinomycetota > Coriobacteriia > Coriobacteriales > Coriobacteriaceae > Collinsella. The sequence goes on from CALEDY010000117.1 coordinate 6,367, forward strand.
TCCTGGCCATGTACCACGCCAAGGACTTCCAGGAGGCCGTCGACAAGGCCGAGCACCTGGTGCTCGCCGGTGGCCCGGGCCACACCGCCTCTCTGTACGTGCACCCCGCTCAGGCCGAGAAGATCAGCCTGTTCGAGCACGTCATGAAGGCCTGCCGTATCGTCATCAACACCCCGTCCTCGCACGGCGGCATCGGTGACCTGTACAACTTTGGCATGAAGCCGTCTCTGACCCTGGGCTGCGGCTCCTGGGGCGGCAACTCCGTCTCCGAGAACGTTGGGGTGAAGCACTTGATCAACGTTAAGACTGTGGCCGAGCGCCGTGAGAACATGCTGTGGTTCCGCGCTCCCGAGAAGGTCTACTTCAAGAAGGGTTCCACGCCCGTCGCTCTCGACGAGCTCGGTACCGTCATGGGCAAGAAGCGCGCCTTCATCGTCACCGACCAGTTCCTCTTCAAGAATGGCAACACCCGCGCCATCGAGGCCAAGCTCGACGAGATGGGCATCGCCCACGACTGCTTCTATGACGTCGAGCCCGATCCGTCGCTGCAGTGCGCACGTCGCGGCGCCAAGCAGATGGCTCTCTTTGAGCCGGACGTCATCATCGCCGTCGGCGGTGGCTCCGCTATGGACGCCGGCAAGATCATGTGGATGATGTACGAGCACCCCGAGTGCAAGTTTGAGGACATGGCCATGGACTTCATGGACATCCGCAAGCGTATCTTCACCTTCCCCGAGATGGGCAAGAAGGCCTACTTCGTCGCCGTCCCGACCTCCTCGGGTACCGGCTCCGAATGCACGCCGTTCGCCATCATCACCGACAAGGAGACCGGCATCAAGTGGCCGCTCGCCGACTACGCGCTGCTCCCCAACATGGCTATCGTCGACGCCGACAACTGCATGACCGCCCCGCGCGGCCTGACCGCTGCCTCCGGCATCGACGTCATGACCCACGCCATCGAGTCCTACGTCTCCATCATGGCTTCCGACTACACCAAGGGCCTCTCCGAGCGCGCTGCCAAGCTCGTCTTTGAGAACCTGCCCTCCAGCTTCACGAACGGCGCCAAGGACCCGCACGCTCGCGAGGAGATGCACAACGCCTCCTGCATGGCCGGCATGGCCTTCGCCAACGCCTTCCTGGGCCTCAACCACTCCATGGCCCACAAGCTCGGCGCTTTCCATCACCTGCCCCACGGCCTCGCAAACGCCGTCATCCTGACCCGCGTTATGCGTTACAACGCCGCCGAGGCTCCCGTCAAGATGGGTACCTTCTCCCAGTATCCTTACCCCAACGCACTGCACAACTACGCCGAGATGGCCAAGTACTGCGGCATCGAGGGCAAGGACGACAAGGAGGTCTTCGAGAACTTCATCACGAAGCTCGAGGAGCTCAAGGACTTCATCGGCGTCAAGAAGACCATCGCCGACTACGGTGTTGACGAGCAGTACTTCCTCGACACCCTCGACGAGATGACCGAGCAGGCATTCAACGACCAGTGCACCGGCGCCAACCCGCGCTACCCGCTCATGAGCGAGATCAAGGAGCTCTACCTGGACGCCTACTACGGCCGCGAGCCTCAGGACTACGCCGTCTGCTAGTTTTAGCACGGTTTTTAACGGCGGGGGTGCACGGGTGTTTCACACACCCCCGCCGTCGCTTCTATCGCATCGTTGAAAGGATGCAACCATGCTGCTACCCGATTCCAAGACCGAGCTCGTCCGCCGTGGCAACAAGGTCGTTTACGACCTGGGCGACAAGATCGTCAAGGTCTTTAACGAGACCAAGCCTGTCTCCGACGTGTTCAACGAGGCTTTGAATCTTGCCCGCATCAATGAGTGCGGCATCCGCAGCCCCAAGGCTCTCGAGGTTTCCCAGCTCGAGAACGCCAACGGCTGGGCGCTCGTGACCGAGAAGGTTCCGGGCACCACCCTTGCCGAGAAGATGACTGCCGAGCCCCAGCGCTTTGGTGAGTACCTCGAGATGTTCGTCGATCTCCAGATCGAGATTCACGGCTACACCTCCCCGCTGCTCAACCGTCAGCGCGACAAGTTCGCCCGCATGATCGACAGCCTTGATCAGCTCAATGCCACCACGCGCTATAACCTTCAGGAACGTCTGGACGGCATGACCAAGGAGTTCAAGGTCTGCCACGGCGACTTCAACCCCTCCAACGTCATCGTCGGCGACGACGGCCAGCTCTATGTGTGCGACTGGGCACACGCCACCCAGGGCTCCCCTGCTGCCGACGTTGCCACGACCTACCTGCTCTTTGCCCTCAACAGCAAGGACCAGGCCGAGGCCTACCTGGAGCTCTACTGCGACCGCGCCGACATGCCCATGCAGGTCGTGCGTCAGTGGACGAGCATCGTCGCCGCTTCTGAGCTCGCTCGTAAGCGCAACGTGAACGATGAGTTCCTTAAGAACTGGATCGACGTCGTCGATTATCAGTAATATCTGAGCGATTCATTTCGCATCGGAGGCACTAAGGAAACCCCGCAGCTCATCAGGGCTGCGGGGTTTCCTTTAACCCGTCGAACTTATTCACGCAACAAAAAGGGCTGCCCCGTATCTCATCCTAAGAGAGATACGGGGCAGCCCCGCAATTACATCTAATAGCAGAAACGTCAATTAGCGACGGGCAGCCTTCACAAGCTCAGCGACCTTAGCGACGACCTCGTCGATCGCCACGTCCTCACGCTCGCCCGTGGCACGGTCCTTGAGCTCCACCGTGCCATTCTTGAGGCCGCGCTTACCCAAAACCACCTGATACGGGAAGCCCATAAGGTCGTTGTCGGCAAACTTAAAGCCGGGACGCTCGTCGCGGTCGTCCACGACAACCTCGATACCTTCGGCGCACAAGCCCTCGACGATTTGATTGCAGACGGTAGCGCACTCCTCCTTCTTGGGATCGAGCGGAATCACCGCAACCTCGTACGGGGCAACGGAGACCGGCCAGACGATACCGTGCTCGTCGTTGTGCTGCTCCACGACGGCAGCGAGCGAACGGGACACGCCCACGCCGTAGCAACCCATGATAAGCGGCTTCTCCTTGCCGTCCTCGTCCATAAAGGTGGCACCCATGGCCTCGGAGTACTTGGTACCCAGCTGGAAGACCTGAGAGACCTCGATGCCACGGGCAGCGGAGAGCGGCTTGCCACAGTGCGGGCAGGGATCGCCGGCGACGACGGTGACCAGGTCGGCCCACTCATCGACGGTAAAGTCACGCTCGGGGCAGGCGCCGGTAAAGTGATAGTCGACCTCGTTGGCACCACAAGCCCACTGTTTGGACTCGCGCAGACTCTCGTCACAGACCAGACGAATGCCCTCGGGCAGGTTAACCGGTCCAATAAAGCCCTTATGCAGACCGTAGGTCTGGAGCTCCTCGTCGGTCATCATGCGATAGCCCTTGCCAAAGATGTGCTCGGCCTTGCAATCATTGAGCTCATGATCGCCCGGGACGATGGCCACGACGGGCTTGCCCTCGGCGTCGATAAGGGCAAGGGACTTGCGCGTGCCGTTCTCGGGGAACCCGAAGAACTTGGCAACGGCCTCGATGGTGCCCATACCCGGAGTCTCGACCTTGGTGAGTGTACCGTCGCCGGGACCCTCGGTCACGACGACCTTGGTGCTTGCCGCCTCGTCATCGGCAGCAAAGCCGCAATCGTCGCAGTAGACCAGCGAAGCCTCGCCGGCGTCGGCCAAAGCCATGTACTCGACGGAGGTGTCGCCGCCGATCTCGCCGGAGTCGGCGACAACGGGCAGAGCCTTGATGTAGCAGCGCTCGCAGATGTTGGCGTAGGCCTGCTTCATCTTGTCGTACTCCTCCTGCAGACTCTCCTGCGTGGCAGAGAAGCTGTAGGCGTCCTTCATGATGAACTCACGACCACGCATCAGGCCAAAGCGGGGACGGAACTCATCGCGGAACTTGTCCTGAATGTGGTACAGGTTGACGGGCAGCTGCTTATAGGAGCGCAGCTCGTTGCGCACCAGAGCCGTGACGGTCTCCTCATGCGTGGGGCCCAGCACAAACTCGCGACCATGACGGTCGTCAAAGCGCACGAGCTCCTTGCCATAGGCATCGATACGGCCGGACTCACGCCACAGCTCGGCATCGACCATAATGGGCATCATGAGCTCCTGGGCGCCGGCGGCGTCCATCTCGTCGCGCACGATGTTCTCGATCTTGCGAATCGAGCGCCAAGCGAGCGGCAGATAGGAATACAGGCCGGCAGCCTCCTTGCGAATCATGCCGGCACGGAGCAGCAGGCGATGGCTCGCAAGCTCGGCGTCGGCCGGATCCTCTTTAAGCGTCGGCGCATAGAGCTTAGACATATACATTGCTCGGGTCATTTATTTCTCCTCAATAAGCTTGTCGACCTCGGCCATAAGCGCGTCGACAATTTGATCCTCAGCTACTTTACCAATGATCTGGCCATGCGAAAAGAGCAGGGCCTGACCTCGTCCGCAGGCAACGCCCAGGTCGGCATCAGAAGCCTCACCGGGGCCATTAACGGCACATCCCATGACGGCAATCGAAAGCGGCGCGGCATAGTTCTTAAGCCGCTCGGTTACTTCCTCAGCGATAGGAATCAGGTTAACCTGGCAGCGGGCGCACGTGGGGCACGAGACAATCTCGGGACCACGGCGACGCAGGCCCAGGGACTGCAGGATACCCCAGGCGACCGGCGGCTCCTCGACCGGATCGGCCGTGAGCGAGACGCGCATGGTGTCACCGATACCCTCAGACAGCAGGATACCAAGGCCCACCGAGCTCTTGATAGTGCCCTGCAGCTTGGTACCCGCCTCAGTTACGCCCAGGTGAAGCGGAACGTGGGGAATCTCGCGCGACAGGGCTCGATAAGTATCGAGCGTCGTCTGCACGCTATGGGCCTTGGCGGAAAGCACAATGTTGGTAAAGCCGCGGTCCTCAAAATGCTTGACGAAACGCTCACTCGACATCACGAGCTTTTCAGGCTGCGTGAGGTCGTCGCGCTCAGCAATATCCTGCTCAAGCGAACCGGCATTGACGCCAATTCGGATGGCGCAGCCCGCAGCACCCGCGGCGTAGATCACCGCGTCAACCTTGGCCCAATCGCCGATATTTCCGGGATTGATGCGCAACTTGGCAGCACCGGCCTCAATGGCGCCAATAGCGAGCTTATGGTTAAAGTGGATATCGGCGACAATCGGCACCGGAGACTCGGCACAGATGGTGCGGAACCCCTCGAGCGCGGCCTCGGTGGGCACACTCACGCGCACGATATCGCAGCCCGCCTGTGCCAAAGCACGCACTTGCGCAAGCGTTGCCTGGGCATCAGCGGTATCGGTGCAGGTCATGGATTGGACCACCACCGGCGCGCCGCCACCGATCTGCACGCCGCCCACATGCACGGGACGCGTCAGCTCACGCGGCAAAGGATGGGATATAGACAATCCAAACACTCCCCTACAAAATAAATCGAAGAACGTCGGAACGAAGCATATAGACAAACAGCAGCGCAAAGAGCGCGACGCCGACATAGCTGACGATCGTCTGCACCTTCAGCGGCAGCTCGCGACCGACGATCTTTTGAATAATCTCGATAACCAGCTTTCCCCCGTCGAGCGGCGGAATGGGCAGCAGGTTCATAAAGCCCAGCGAGAACGAGATAAGCGCGGCAAACGTCAAGAACGTCGCGGGGCCGGCTGCCGCCGCCTGAGAAGACATGACGCTAATGCCCACAATCGAGGTGGACTGATCGAGTATCTCCATCGTATGCTGCGGCTGCAGCAGGCGCATAACGCCCTCGGCAGTCTGTTGAACATAGGAGAACGACAGGCGCGCCGACGTAATGGGATCCAAATGGACCACCTGTGAAGAGGCATAAACGCCCAAACGCTCGTCCTCCTTGAGCGCAACCGAGGTCGAAAGATGCTTGCCATCGCGCTGGTACTCAATGGCGATATCGTCCTTGCCGGCAGCCTTGCCGATGGCATCATACACATCCACCCAGCTAGAGCAGGACACACCATCGACCGAAAGGATGGCGTCGCCGACCTCGATACCCGCCTTGGCGGCAATCGAGCCCTCATCGACCTGACCGATCACGTTGCTATCAACCGGAACCGAAACACCGGCGATAGAGTAGATGCTCATGAGCAGCAAAAAGCCCGTAAGGATATTGACGAGAATGCCCGCGAGCAGCATAAAAGCGCGTTTGAGGAAGCCCTGTCCCAGATAGGTATGCGAACGCTCGCGAGCCAAGAATTCAGCCTCGCCGCACGGCAGCCCCCACACGTCGCCCTCAGAAGTCGCGTGCTCTCGATCGAACAGGCGGCCGTCAAAGGTGGTATGTCCCGCAGCATCGCGCGGAAGGGTCTGATACATAACGGGATAGTAGTTGGGCGAAGGCTTCTCCCCTTCCTCATAACAGGTTGCAATGGAGCCCCAGCCCAAAAGCAAGACGCAAGCCTCGATCACATCCTCCTCGGGCAGTTCCAGCTCGGCGGAAAGGTCGGCCACGGTCACGCGACCGTGACGATAGATAGCCGCGAGCACGCGATCGGCACACGAGACGTCAGTGGGATCCATGCCGCAGATGGCAGCATAGCCGCCCAGAAGCAGCGGCGTCACGCCAAACTTGGTTCCGATGCGACGCGACGTGTGATGGATGTCAAAACGGCACGGCAGGCCCAAAAAGAACTCGGTCACACGGACACCGCAGGCACGCGCGGCCAAAAAGTGGCCGCCCTCGTGCAAAAACACGAGGACGGAAAGCATCAGAAGGCCCCAAAAGACCGATGAGAGAACGCTCAAAACAGTATCCATAAATCGAAAAAGCAATCCTTATGGTTAGGAACGGGTTGCGGCGAGCGCCAGCGTGGCCTTTTCGCGCGCCCAGACATCGATGCCGCGAAGCTGCTCAAATGAGGCAACCGTCTGCGCGTCATGCGCATCCATGCAGGATTCCACAACGCAGTCGATATCGGTAAAGCTACAGCGGTCGTGTAAGAACGCGTCGACCGCGACCTCGTTGGCCGCATTAAGCACGCACGGCATGGTGCCGCCCGTCTTGCCGGCACGCTCTGCCAGCGCCAGGCAACGGAACGTGTCCGTATCGGCGGCATCAAAAGTGAGCTGCCCCAGCTCACGAAAATCGAGACGAGACGCCGGAGTATCCCAACGCTCAGGATACGAGAAGGCAAACTGAATGGGAATGCGCATATCGGAGGCGCCCAGGTGCGCCATCACGGAGCCGTCCGCATACTCGACCATCGAGTGGATCTTGGACTGGCGCTGCACGACCACGTTGATAAAGTCGAGGTCGCAACCGAACAGGTGCATCGCCTCGATACGCTCCAGGCCCTTGTTCATGAGGGTAGCGGAGTCGATCGTGATCTTAGCGCCCATGGACCACGTGGGATGTGCCAGCGCATCGGCGCGTGTCACGAGATCGAGCTCGTCGCGCGTACGGCCAAAGAACGGACCACCCGAGCAGGTGAGCCAAATGCAGTGGGCCTCACGCGGATTCTCCCCCAGATAGCACTGGTAAATGGCCGAGTGTTCGGAGTCGACAGGAATAAGCTGACCGGGTTGTGCCAACGGCATCAGCAGGTCACCGCCGACGACGAGCGACTCTTTATTGGCAAGGGCAAGGCGCTTATTCGAGGTCAAGGCCGCATGACTTGCCTCAAGACCAGCCGCACCCACAATGGCCACGAGCACGCAGTCGACATCATCGCGTCGCGCAAGCTCGCAAACGGCCCGGGCGCCAATACCAAGCTCGGTACCCTCCGGAAGCTCTTGTAGCACGGCGTCATCGCCGTGAGCATCATCGGCCACGGCAACAGCCGGAACCGAAAACTCACGAGCAACCGCAACGAGCTCAGAAGTGCTGGAATTAACAGAAAGCGCCGTCACCTGTAGACGATCGGCGTGCTGCCGACAAACATCGAGCGCCTGCGAGCCAATAGAACCCGTACAGCCCAAAATTGCAACACGCAGACGGCCATCGGAACCGTACGTCGTCTGAAATGCCATTACAGCACGCCCCCGATCATCAGCAGCAGCTGAGCGGTAATGCAGCCAAAGATAAGCGAATCGCTACGATCGAGCATGCCGCCGTGGCCCGGAATCAGGTTGCCGGAATCCTTGACGCCCACGCCGCGCTTGATACGGGACTCGATAAGATCGCCGATAACGCCAAGGATGGACACGACAACGCCGCAGAGCAGTGCATAGGGCAGGCTCAACCTGTAGAAGTGCGTAGCCCACAGGATAAGCCAAATGAGCACTGAGCCCAGAATGCCACCGACAAAGCCCTCCCAGCTCTTTTTGGGAGAGATCTTGGGGACCATCTTGTGCTTGCCGATACGGCTGCCCACGATGTAGGCAAACGAATCGGAGAGCCACAGGGACGCACAAACGCCAACGGACAGCAGCGCGCCGGGGAAGCCCGGAACAGCGTCGCGCAGCAGCACGATAGCCGACAGCATAAAACCGGTGTAGATGGGACCCATAAGCGTCACGGCTACATCCGAGATACGGGTGCGCGGCGACCAGACATACCAAATGCCCACCGCAAGCATCAGGGCAAACAGCAGGGCGTTCAGCAGCAGCGAATCGCCTAGGGCCGATAGCGGAAAGAGCACGGCGGCAATAATGCCCAGGTGCTCGTTGGCCACTTTGCCATCGAGCCGCGTCATGCGGAAAAACTCGTAGCAGCACAGACCGCTCATGACGGAGACAAAAATGGCAGTGGGGACAAGACCCAAAACCAAGCAGAGGATAAATACGACGGCGTAGACGATACCTGCGGCGGCACGGGTGATAAAACCTGCCAGCCACGAAGTCGCAGTCGCGCCGTTCTTGGCGGCAGGCGCCTTAGGAGCAGACGCCTTAGGACGATCGGACACGATTAAGCCTCCTCGGTCTTGCTCAGTCCACCAAACCTACGGTCGCGACCCTGGTATGCCAAAATGGCATCGACAAGACCCCAACGATCAAAGTCGGGCCAATAGGTATCGGTGACATAAAACTCTGAATAGGCAACCTGCCACAGCAGATAGTTCGAAAGGCGAAGTTCACCGGAAGTGCGAATCACAAGCTCTGGATCGGGCAGCCCGGCGGTGTACAGGTGCGACGCCACCATATCGTCATCAATTGCGGCGGGGTCAATCTTACCGGCAGCCGCATCGAAGGCGAGCTGACGGGCAGCGCGAGTGATCTCGGCACGGGCGCCATAGTTAACCGCGAGCGCTAAGGTCATACCGGTATGATCGGCGCACTCGGCAAGACCGCGCTCAAAGACATCACGGGTCTTCTTGGGCAATGCGGAAATATCACCCAAAAACACAACACGAACGTTTTCGCGCTTAAGCAGCGGCAGTTCATCAATAAATGTCTTGGCAAACAGATGCATCAGGACGTTAACTTCATGCTGCGGGCGATTCCAGTTTTCGGTAGAAAACGCATAGGCCGAAAGGACGTCGACGCCCAGGCGCACACATGCGGTAATAATCTCGCGCAAGGAGACGATACCGGCCTTATGACCCTCGGTACGGGCGAGACCGCGCGCCGTTGCCCAACGGCCGTTGCCGTCCATGATGCACGAGATATGATGCGGAATCTTATTGAGGTCAAGGTCGGAAAAACCGACGCCCGCAGGGGCGTCGGCAAAGTACTCGACCAGTTTATTCTCGTCGTATTGCACCTTAGATCTCCATGACCTCGGCTTCTTTTTCCTTCAGAAGCTCCTCGACCTTGGCAACATACTCGTCGGTATGCTTCTGGACCTTGGCCTGCTCGCGACGGACATCGTCCTCGGTCAGCTCCTCATCACGCTCGAGCTTATTGTTAAAGTCGCGACGGATGTTACGAATGGAAACCTTAGCCTGCTCGGCGTACTCACGGCACTCCTTGACGAGCTCGCGACGACGCTCCTCGGTGGGAGCCGGGAACGGCAGACGCACGACGGTACCGTCGGAATTGGGAGTAATGCCCAGATCGGAAGCGCTGATGACCTTCACAATGGCGTTGACGAGCGCCTTGTCCCAGGGCTCGATGAGCAGCATGTGGGCCTCGGGAGTCTTAACGGCGGCAACCTGGGTGACCGGCGTGGGAACACCGTAGTAATCGACCGTGATATCGGACAAAATGTTGGCGTTGGCGCGGCCGGTGCGGACCTTGGAGAAGTTGTGCTTGAGGGACTCGAGCGACTTGTCCATGTGGGCGGTGATGTTCTCTGCCATGATTAATCCTCCTGATACACGAGCGTACCGACGGGCTCACCCGAAAGCGCGCACTTGACAGTGTCCTCGCCATCAATGTTGAGGACCAAAATAGGCATACGGTTGTCCTGGCACAGGGCCGTAGCCGTGGAATCCATAACCTGCAGGCCGCGAACGAGCACCTCATGATAGGTAATCTTGTCAAAACGGACAGCATCGGCGCACTTGACGGGATCCTTATCGTAAATGCCGTCGACCTTGGTGGCCTTAATCAGAATCTCGGCACCGATCTCACAGGCGCGAAGAGCCGCGGCGGTGTCGGTCGTAAAGTACGGATTGCCCGAACCGGCGGCAAAAATGACAACGTTGCCCTTGGAAAGGTGGTTGATGGCGCGACGACGAATATAGGGCTCGCAAATCTCGTTCATCTGGATGGCGCTCATAACGCGGCAAGGAACATCGTTATGCTCGAAGGCATCCTGCAGGGCAAGCGCGTTCATAACGGTTGCCAGCATGCCCATGTAATCGGCCTGAGCACGCTCCATGCCACCGGCAGCGCCGGCCATGCCGCGGAAAATATTGCCGCCGCCGACAACGACGCCGACCTCATGGCCAACGGCGAGCAGCTCCTTGACCTGCTTGGCAAGATGGTCGGTAACCTTGGGGTCGATGCCATAGTGGCCGTCGCCCATCAGTGCTTCGCCGGAAAGCTTAAGAAGCACGCGTTTATATCGGATGTCGGACAAAGCGATCCTCCTTTAATTAGACTCTCAATATGATATCAAAGGGTCTGCTCAGAGCCATGAAAAAGCAGGCTGTGAGTAAAACCCACAGCCTGCTCATTACCAGCTACAAGAGCTTATTTACTCGCCACGGACCAGACGGTCGAAGGCAACGACGGTAATGGTATCGCCGAGCTCCTTGGAGACCTGCTCAGCGTACTTCTTGATGGTGAGGGAGCTGTCCTTGATGAACTCCTGCTCGGTGAGCACGGACTGCTTGTAGAACTTCTCCAGACGGCCAACAGCCATCTTCTCCTGGATGGCCTCGGGCTTGCCGGACTCGGCAGCCTGAGCCATGTAGATCTGCTTCTCGTGCTCGACGGTCTCAGCCGGAACCTGATCGCGCGTAGCGCAGATCGGGGCGACGGCGGCAACCTGAAGGGCAACGTCGTGGGCAAAGGTCTTGAAGGACTCAGCCTGAGCGGTCTCGGCCTTCTCGAAAGCAAACTCGACGAGGACGCCGATCTTACCACCCATGTGGATGTAAGAAGCGAGAGCGCCGTTCTCGGCCTTGCGGGCGGCGAAGCGGGAGATCTTCATGTTCTCGCCCATGATGTGAATCATCTCGGTGAGCTCGGAGGAAACGGTCTCCTCGCCCATCGGCTTCTCGAGCAGAGCGTCGACATCGGCCGGCTCGGTGGTGGCGACAACCTCGGCGACCTTGGAAGCAAAGCCGGTGAACTTGGCGTTGGAGCCAACGAAGTCGGTCTCGCAGGAGAGCTCGAGCAGAGCGCCGGTCTTGCCATCCTCGGAGACGAACGCGGCGACAGCGCCCTCGTTGGTCTCGCGGCCAGCCTTCTTAGCAGCCTTGGCGAGGCCGTTCTTACGAAGAACATCGACAGCGGCGTCCATGTCGCCGTCAGCCTCGACGAGGGCCTTCTTGCACTCCATCATCGGGGAGTCGGTCATCTCGCGGAGCTGCTTGACCATAGCGGCGGTAATCTGGGCCATTGTGGTTCCTTTCAAAGAGATGAAAAAGACTTAAATAGGACTGATTTACTCGGCCTTGGGCTCAGCGGCCATCTCGGCCTCGGAGACCTGCTCCTTGCCGGAGCCAGCGAGGCAGGCGTCAGCCATGAGCTCGCACATAAGGGTGACAGCGGAGATGGCGTCATCGTTGCAGGGGATGCCGTACTCGACCTCGTCGGGATCGGAGTTGGTGTCGATCAGAGCGACGACGGGGATGTTCAGGCGCTGGGCCTCCTTGATGGCGTTCTCCTCGCGCTTGGTGTCGATGACGAACAGAGCCTGGGGCAGACCCTTCATGTCGCGGGCGCCACCGAGGTTGGTCTGGAGCTTAGCGAGCTCCTTGCCGAGCACTGCCTGCTCCTTCTTGGGCAGCACTGCCATACGGCCATCCTCGACCATGGCCTCGAGCTCCTCCATGCGGTTGATGCGGGAGCGGATGGTGACGAAGTTGGTCAGCATACCGCCGAGCCAACGCTGGTTGATGTAAGGCATGTTGGCGCGCTCAGCGGCATTCTTGACGGCCTCCTGAGCCTGCTTCTTGGTGCCGACGAACAGCACGTTGCCGCCCTTGGCGACGTTCTTGACGAAGGTGTAGGCCTGGTCGGCGTCAAGGATGGTCTGCTTGAGGTCGAGGATGTAGATGCCGTTGCGCTCACCGAAGATGAACGGCTTCATCTTGGGGTTCCAGCGACGGGTCTGGTGACCGAAGTGGCAGCCGGCCTCGAGAAGGGTGCGGATATTAATCTTGGTAGCCATGTTAAACCTCCTGTGGTTTGCCTCCGCGCGGGGTCATCCTCCAAAACCAACCCGGACATGTGCTACCAAAGCCCGGGCACCACGGTATGAAGTAGCCGCGCGTGCGTGATAAAAACCTGTTGCCGTGAAGCAACCCGATGAATGATAGCAGGATTACCTCTTCCTGCCAACCCGCAATCAAAACCACACACCTAAGCGCAACACGAGCCGCCCAGCCTACTCGCCCCGGGGATGGGCCTGGGTCACGGCGCGCTTAAGCCGATCGGGCGTAAGATGCGTATAAATCTGCGTCGTGGACAGGCTCGCATGTCCCAGCAGCTCTTGAACCGAACGCAGATCCGCGCCGCCCTCGAGCAAATCGGTCGCAAACGTGTGGCGCATCGCATGCGGGGCAATGTCGGCAGGGATGCCAGCGAGCGTCGCCAGCATATGGAACCGTCGTCTGAGCATAGCGGCACTCATGCGATTACCACGCGCAGATATATACAGCGGATGCAGACCGGCTGCGGCGTCGCGGTGCTTTGCCTGGGCGAGCAGCACCGGTCTCCCCTCCTCGACATAGGTGCGCGTCGCCTCGAGCGCCCGATGGTACAGAGGCACGATACGTTCCTTGCTGCCTTTGCCCCATAGCCGCAGCGTGCGCTCGGACCATGAGACGGATTCCACATTGAGCGCCGAAAGCTCTGAGATGCGGGCGCCCGAGGCATAGAGCAGCTCGAGCATCGCCGCATCGCGCAGTCCCGCGGGCGTCGAGGTATCAGGCGTCTTGAGCAACGCCTCGACCTGCTGGGTCGTCAGCACACCGGGCAAGTCGCGCGGCAGCTTGGGCGACGCGATTGCCGAGACCGCATCACCCTCGACAATCCCCTCGGCAGCCATCCAACGATAGAGCGAACGAATAGCCGACAAATGTGCCGCAAGGGTGCGAGGCGCCACCTGCTCGCGCGAAAGCTCGGCCAAATACGCGCGGACGGTACGCACGTCGGCCACACGCGCATCGACACCTGTACGCTCGCACCAGGCAGCAAAGCGCTCCAACCGCGATCCATAGGCAGTCACCGTATTGGGAGAGAGCCCCTCGACACGTGCGATGTAGGCGATAAACGAGTCGACGGTATCGTACAGGTCAAAGGCTATGACCGGTCGCCTCCAAACAAGTCGGAACGCGTGGCCAAGTAGGCATCGAGGGCCTCGAGCGCGCGATCCGCATATGCCTGGTAGCGGTCGCGCTTACTGCGTCGCTTGCCATCCTCGAGCGGCGGCACCAAGCCAAAGTTAACGTGCATGGGCTGATAGCCCACCGTTGCCGGATCGGTCGCATAGCCCACGAGCGCGCCCAGGGCACCCACGCGAGGAAGCTCAACAGGAGCCGCACCGATAGCCTCGGCATAGGTGTTGAGCGCAGCGAGCAGACCGGTCGCCACGGCCTCCATATAGCCTTCGGTGCCGGTGATCTGACCGGCGAGGCGCACGCTCGTACCGGGCACGGCAAAGGTGCCGTCAAGAACGTGCGGCGCATCGACAAAAGTATTGCGGTGCATGACGCCATAACGGAAGAACTCGGCATTCTCCAGACCGGGGACCATATGGAAGACACGCTTTTGTTCGCCAAAGGTCAGGTTGGTCTGGAAGCCCACCAGGTTGTAGGCGGTCTTCTCCTTGTTCTCGGCGCGCAGCTGAATCGCCGCCCAAGGGCGACGTCCGGTACGCGGGTCGGTGAGGCCGACGGGCTTCATGGCGCCAAAGCGGATGGCATCCTTGCCAGTGCGGGCGACTTCCTCGGCAGGCTGACAGGCCTGGAACAGGTCACCACCCTCAAAGTCCTTGAGCACCACGCGATCGGCGGTGGTAAGTGCCTCAATAAAGGCCTCGTACTCCTCCTTGTTGAGCGGAGCGTTGAGATAGTCGCCGCTCCCCTGCTCCTCATAGCGCGACTGCGAAAACAGCACATCCATATCGAGCGTGGAGGCATCGACGATTGGCGCGGCAGCGTCAAAGAACGCCAAGGCGTCGCCACCGACGAGCTTCATGACCTCTTCGCTCAATGCTGGAGAACACAGCGGGCCCGCGGCAATGACCACGTGGCCCTCGGGAATCTGCGTGACCTCGCCATGCACGACCTCAATATTGGGTCGGGCGGCAACCTCGGCCTCGACAAGCTCGGAAAACGTAACGCGGTCGACCGCCAGGGCACCGCCGGCGGGAACGGCCGCACGATGCGCGCAATCGAGCAGTACCGAACCCATGCGCTCGAGCTCGGCCTTTAACAAGCCCGCAGCAGAGTCCGGACGGGTTGACTTAAACGAATTTGAGCAGACGAGCTCGGCCAGGTGGTCGGTATGGTGGGCCGGAGAGCTCACCTGGGGGCGCATCTCGCACAGCTTTACGGCAAACCCGCGATCTGCCAGCTGGATCGCACATTCCGAACCCGCCAGACCGCCACCGATAACCGTCACCTGATCGAACTGCATCTGCAAACACCTTTCTAATTGACACGCTTTCCATTGTGACCGAAGGGCGTCTGGGCGTGAAGCGCAAACTTTGAGGGCGCATACCTTCCATCCATCATGCGCTCAATAAGACCCTCGAGCTCGAGCGAGCCCAAAAGCTTGAGCACGCCGACAGCATCAAGCGAGACGAGCGCGGCAATGTCGTCGACCTTGAGCGGCGAGGCGATAAGCGCGTGCATCACGGTCTGCTGCGTGGGGTCCAGATCGGCAATGCCAGGTGCATCGGGACGCGAGTAGCGCAGCGTGCCGTAGATGCGCGAGATAGCCATCTCAATTGATTCCTCATCGATGATGCAGCAGGCTCCGTTAGCGATGAGATAGTTAGTCCCGCGCGACTCGGGCGAAAGGATAGACCCCGGCACTGCAAGAAGCTCTCGCCCCAAGTCCATAGCGGCCTCCGCCGTGGAGAACGTACCCGAGGGCATGCCCGCCTCGGAAACAAAGAGCGCCTGCGACAAGGCGGCGATTACGCGATTGCGCCGCGGAAAGGCGAACTTACGCGGTCCCATACCCCACGGCGAAATCGAAACGACCGCGCCGCCCGTATCGAGCGTGCGCGTGATGAGGCCGGCGCTCGAGCGCGGATAGACAACATCGGCGCCGGTCCCCAGCACCACGACGTGCTTACCCCCGGCGTTGACCGCAGCCCAACCCGACGCCTGGTCGCAGCCGACCGCACCGCCCGAGACCACCGTCACCCCCGCCTCCACGGCCACCTTTGCCGCAAGCTCCGCCACGGCAAGGCCATAGGGCGAGGCCTTGCGAGCACCGATGATAGAAAGCGCGGGCGTCGATAAAACGGCAGGGTCGCCGCGAACGTAGAGGGTCTCGGGCACATCCGGAAGCTCCAATACGGTGTCGGGATACAACGCATCCGTGGGATGCAGTTCAAAGCTCTTCTCGCCCATTATTGGTCCCTCCTTCCCTGATACATCGCCGCCTCGAGCACGTGATCCTGCGTCACCCGTTCGCTTTCGGCGACATCGGCGATCGTGCGTGCGATGCGTACCAGGCGCACGATGCCGCGACCCGTGAGACGTGTGCGCCTCGACAGGCCAAGCACACATTTCTCGGCAGCCTCATCAAGCCCAAAGGTCGAAACGACGCCGTCAATGGACCGCGACTCGTCTTCCTCGGCCTCGGTGTCCGCATCGTCCATGCGGGATTCACGCCAGGCGCGAAAGGCGCGCCCACGCACGACGTAATCGCGCAGCTCGGCCGATGACATACCCTCCGCGCCCTCAATGATCACCTGAGGATCGGGGCGGGTCACATCGATCATCATGTCGATACGATCAGCCAAAGGACCGCGCAACTTGCCCCGGTAGCGCTCGACCATCGACGCGGAACAACGACACGGCACTTCGCGATCTCCCAAAAACCCGCAGGGGCAGGGATTGCTCGCAGCTAGCAGCTGAAAGCGTGACGGGAACGTAAAGGCCCCGTCAACGCGCACGATTCTCACATAGCCGCGTTCGATGGGCTGACGCAGCGTCTGAAGCACGCCGGTGGGAAACTCGGCAAGCTCGTCCAAAAAGAGCACGCCGCCATGAGCTAGGCTAATTTCGCCCGGATGCACCGGACGACCGCCGCCGATAAGTCCCGCGGTCGAAATGCTGTGGTGCGGGCTGCGGAAGGGCCGATGCCCCGCAAGCAGTCCATCGATGTTCTCGCCCAAGACCGAATGGATGCACAGCGCCTCTTGCTGATCCTCAACAGAAAGCTCGGGCAAAATGCCCGTCATGCGCCGCGCAAGCATGGTCTTGCCCGAACCGGGCGAGCCGATCATGAGCAGGCCGAGCTCGCCGGCGGCCGCAAGCGCCATGCCACGTTTGGCGACCTCCTGCCCCAGCACGTCGGCATAATCGAGCTCGGGCTCAAAGGTCGCCTCGAGCACTTCAGAATCCAGGTAATGCCGTGCGGCATCCCCCATGCCGTGGGCAAGCTGAGATAGGTGGTCGATAAACCCGCAGTCAACGCCCGCAAGCGGGACATGCTGATCGGACCTACCGGCGATAAACGAAAGCCCCATATCGCGCGCCAACAGCTGAAACGCCACCTCGCCCTTGACGGGCAGCACCGTGCCGTCCAGACCAAGCTCACCCGCGATAAGGCAGCGATCGAGGTTGTCACGGGGAATCTGCCCATCGGCCGCCAGAACCGCGATGGCAATCGGCAGGTCAAAACCGCTACCAGTTTTACGGATATCGCCGGGTGCCAGGT
>CALEDY010000118.1 GCA_937949355.1 uncultured Collinsella sp.
CTGGCTCGCACGGAGGCCACATTAAGTGGCCTCCGGCTCGTGCGGAACTCGCGACCGACCAAATACTAAAGCCCTCGGAACTTAGGATACATGGTTGCGGCGGGCGTGCTGCAAAATTCATCGGCTGGTGACTTATTCCATGTCCCGTGGTGGCTCATCTTCGCCACCGGTTTAATAAAAAAGAAGTACCGGTTGGGGGCGGTACTTCTTTTTGAAAGCGCGTGTGTTGTTGCGGCCTTAATGGTTCTTAATTAGAGGCCGCAGGCTGCTTTGAGTTCTTCGACTCGGTCGGTGTTTTCCCAGGTGAAGTCGGCGTCTTCTCGGCCGAAGTGGCCGTAGGCTGCTGTCTTCTCGTAGATCGGTCGACGCAGGTCCAGGTCGCGGATGATGGCGCCCGGGCGCAGGTCGAAGGTCTTCTCGACGGCTTCGACGATCTTGTCCTCGGCAACCTTAGCGGTACCGAAGGTGTCGACCATAATCGAGAGCGGCTTGGACACGCCGATGGCGTAGGCCAGCTCGACCTCGCAGCGGTCGGCTAGGCCGGCGGCGACGACGTTCTTGGCGACCCAGCGCGCGGCGTATGCGGCCGAGCGGTCGACCTTGGTGCAGTCCTTGCCGCTGAAAGCGCCGCCGCCGTGACGGCCGTAGCCGCCATAGGTGTCGACGATGATCTTGCGGCCAGTCAGGCCCGTGTCACCCATGGGGCCGCCCACGACAAAGCGACCGGTGGGGTTCACGTAGATGTCGGCGTTGTCCCACGGCATGTTCTCGGCAGCCATAACCGGTGTGATAACGTGCTCGATCAGGTCGGCCTTGATCTTGCCCATGTCCTCGATCTCGGCGGCGTGCTGCGTGGAGATGACGATGGTCGCGACCTCGACGGGCTTGCCGTCCTCGTAGCGCACAGTGACCTGGGTCTTGCCGTCGGGGCGCAGGTAGGGCAGGGTGCCGTCGTGGCGAACGGCGGCCAGACGCTCGGCCAAGCGGCTCGCCAGGTAGTGCGGCATGGGCATAAGGGTCTTGGTCTCGTTGGAGGCGTAGCCAAACATCATGCCCTGGTCGCCGGCGCCGATCAGGTCGATCGGGTCGGTGGTGGCGCCGGTCTGGGTCTCGAAGGACTCGTCGACTCCCTGGGCGATATCGGGCGACTGCTCGTGGATGAGGCTCATGACGCCGCAGGTATCGCAGTCAAAACCGAACTTTGCGCGGTTGTAGCCAATGCGGCGGATAACGCCACGGGCGATTTCCTGCACGTCGACGTAGGCCTGGGTGCGGATCTCGCCGGCGACGATGACGGTGCCGGTGGTCACGAGGGTCTCGCAGGCGCAGCGGACGTTCTCCACGTTGGCGGGTACGCCGTTGGGCGCAATGTAGCCCTGCTCCTGGAGCTCTATTTCTTTGGCGAGGATTGCGTCGAGGACAGCGTCGCTGATCTGGTCAGCAATCTTATCGGGATGACCTTCGGTCACCGACTCCGACGTAAATACAAAGGACCCGTGCTGGGGTGGGATGGAACGAAGTTCTTCTGACATGATTGTCCTTTCAAAAACGTGTCCCGGCGACCGTTACCATTCCGCCGAGCTCTATATGCAAGGGCACATCATAGCGCCTAATTCAAACATTCACACCCTTTCCGCACCTACTCATTGGGGACAGACTTAAATGACGAGCCTTACCTAAGTGCCGAGAGGTTGCCCAGACTGTTCATTTAAGTCTGTCCCCAATGAGTGGGTCGGTGCCCTTTGTGCGGAGGTTGCTTTGTTGCTTTATACTAATGCGGTTAGACATCCATCCTGCAATCGAGGAGATTTCCATGGCATCAGACGTTCGCGTCCGCTTTGCACCCTCACCCACGGGCAAGCTGCACATCGGCGGCGCCCGCACCGCTATCTATAACTGGGCTTTCGCCCGCGCAAACGGCGGCACGTTCATCCTGCGCATCGACGACACCGACCCCACCCGTTCCACCGACGAGAACACGCAGATCATCCTGCGCGCCATGCGTTGGCTGGGCCTGGACTGGGACGAGGGCCCCGAGGTGGGCGGCGACTATGGCCCCTACGCGCAGACCGAGCGCCTGGACCTGTACAAGCAGGCCGCCCAGAAGCTCTGGGACGAGGGCAAGGCCTATCCCTGCTTCTGCACCAAGGAGCAGCTCGATGCCGACCGCAAGGCCGCGCAAGAGCGCAAGGACCCCTTCCAGGGCTATCAGCGCCGCTGCCGCGATCTTGACCCCGAGGAGGCGCGCCGCCGCATTGAGGCCGGCGAGCCCTACGTCCTGCG
Organism: uncultured Collinsella sp.; assembly: GCA_937949355.1. Classification (GTDB taxonomy): domain Bacteria; phylum Actinomycetota; class Coriobacteriia; order Coriobacteriales; family Coriobacteriaceae; genus Collinsella. The sequence goes on from CALEDY010000118.1 coordinate 2,284, forward strand.
CATCAAGGTGCCCGAGGACCGCGGCGACGTCGTCATCCACGACGCCGTCCACGGCGAGGTGACCTTCGACGCCAAGGAGCTCGACGACTTCGTCATCTTCCGCTCCGACGGCACGCCCACGTACAACTTTGCGACCGTCGTCGACGACGCCATGATGAAGATCACCCATGTCATCCGTGGCGACGACCACCTGTCCAACACCCCGCGCCAGGTCATGGTCTACGAGGCTCTCGGCGCGCCCGTGCCCACGTTTGCCCACATCTCCATGATCTTGGGTGCCGACGGCAAAAAACTCTCCAAGCGCCACGGCGCTACCTCGGTGGAGGAGTACCGCGACGCCGGCTACCTGTCCGACGCCTTCGTCAACTACCTGGCGCTGCTCGGCTGGTCGCTCGACGGCGAGACCACGATTATTCCGCGCGATGTTCTGGCCAGTAAGTTCTCGCTCGACCGCATCTCCAAGAACCCGGCGACCTTCGACCCCAAGAAGCTCGACTGGGTCAATGCTGAGTACATCAACGGCATGTCCGATGCTCAGTTTGCCGACGAGATCATGGTCCCCGAGCTGCACGAGGCGGGTCTCATCGAGGGCAATGTTGAGTACGGCGAGGACTGGATCGACGCGCTTGCCGCCATCGTCAAGCCGCGCACCAAGATGCCGGCCGACGCCGTGACCGTCGCCGCTCCCATCTTTGCTACGGCCGAGACGCTCGAGTATGACGAGAAGTCCGTCAACAAGGGCCTGGCCAAGGAAGGCATGGGCGCCATTCTGGATGCCGCCAAGGCCGCGCTCGAGGGCGTGGACGAGTGGACGGCTGCCAACATCGACGCCGCGCTTGAGCCGCTGCCCGAGCAGATGGACCTCAAGAAGCGCGTGGTGTTCCAGGCTGTGCGCGTTGCCGTCTGCGGCAACATGGTGAGCCCCCCGCTGGGCGAGACCATGGCGCTCGTCGGTCGCGACGACTGCCTGGCGCGCATCGACCGCGCCCGCACGATGGCGCTGTAGCAGCTGCGTAAACGCATGTATTCGAGCCCCGTTCACCCGAGCGGGGCTCTTGTTTCTAAAGACGTATGGGATGGGAGGTGCTGGGGCCATGGCCGAGCAACTGTCACTGTTTGGTTCGCCGGAACCTAAGGAAGCTCCGAAGTCCGCAGCCCCTTCCGCCGCCCCGGCGCAGCCCGAGCCCGCACCCGAACCCGTCGCCGCCTATGCGAGCGTAGTCCTTGACATCCCGACCCGTGCGCTGTCCGAGCCGTTTGCCTACAGCATTCCGCAGTCACTCGCCAACGACGCCCAGATCGGCTCCACCGTCCTAGTCCATTTTGGCAACCGTGCGGCCGCGGGCTACATCGTCGACATCGCGCCCGAGCTGGGCGACCTGCAAGGCAACGACGCCCTCGACCCCGTGCGCATCAAGCCTATCGAGGCTATCCTCAGCAAGCCGCTCTTTACCGCCGAGGCCGCACGCATTGCGCGCTGGATGAGCCGCGAGTACGTCGCAACGCTTTCCGAGTGCCTGCGCCTGTTCTTACCCCCGGGTGGAAGCCCGCGCGTGGTCAAGGGCTACGACGGCGTGTGGACCGTTGAGCGCCCCGCCGTCAAACCCATTCAAAACCGCTGGGTCATGCTCACGCCCGAGGGTTTCGACTACACGCCGCCCAAGACCGCGGTCCGTCAGCGTCAGCTCATCGAGGCGCTCCAATGCGGCCCGGTTACGACGCGCGATCTCAACCTGCTCTACAACAGCATGTCGGCGACCATCAAGGCGCTCGAAAAACGCGGCGTCGTGGTGGTTGAGGAGCGCCGCGCCTGGCGTGGCTGCAACGAGCAGACCACGTTGTCCTCGGCGAGCGGCAAGGCCCCGGTGGCACTCACCAACGGTCAACGACAGGCCCTCGCGCAGATTGAGCGCGCACGCTTGGACGCTCATGGCGACGTGGTGCTGGTCGATGGCGTTACCGGTTCCGGCAAAACCGAGGTCTACCTCTCGGCGATTGAGCGCGTGCTGGCGGCAGGCCGCTCGGCCTGCGTGCTCGTGCCCGAGATCTCGCTGACGGCCCAGACCGTCGGCCGCTTCCGTTCGCGCTTTGGCGAGACGGTCGCTGTGTTCCACTCGCGTCTTTCGGCCGGCGAGCGCCTGGACCAGTGGGATATGGTCGCCAGCGGTGCCGCGCGTGTGGTCGTGGGCGCCCGCTCGGCGCTCTTTTGCCCGCTCAGCGACTTGGGCCTCATCATCATCGACGAGGAGCACGAGACCAGCTACAAGCAGGGTTCCAGCCCGCGCTACCATGCGCGCGAGGTTGCAGCCGAGATGGCGCGCCGCTATCGCTGCCCGCTTGTTCTGGGCTCGGCCACGCCTTCTGCCGAGGCCCTCGACCGCTGCCGCCGCGGCACGTTCAACGGTGCCACCTGGACGCGTGTCGAGATGCCCGAGCGCCCGGGATGCGCCGTGTTGCCCACGGTCCGCATTGCCGACCTGCGCCGCGAGTTTTCGCACGGCAGCCGCTCCATGTTCTCAAAACCGCTGATGGAAGGCCTGGAACGCGTAGTCGAGCGCCGCGAGAAGGCTGTGTTGCTGCACAATCGTCGCGGCTTTGCGCCGTTTTTGATGTGCCGCGAGTGCGGCTGCGTGCCCACCTGCAACCACTGCTCCACCGCGCTCACGTACCACGAGCGCACGCACACGCTGCAGTGCCACACCTGTGGATCTTCCTGGCGCGTACAACCCTATCCGGCTCCCACGAGCCGCTGCCCCAAGTGCGGCAGTCGCTATCTTGCAAAAATGGGCCTGGGTACGCAGCAGATCGAGGACACGCTGCACCAGATGCTGCCCGACGACGTCGCCATCATTCGCATGGACGCCGATTCCACGCGCGGCAAGGACGCGCACAAAAAGCTGCTCGAGCAGTTCGATGCCGCCGATTGCGCCGTGTTGCTGGGCACCCAGATGATTGCCAAGGGCCTCGACTTTCCCGAGGTCACGCTCGTGGGCGTGGTCAATGCCGACTTTGCGTTAAAGCTGCCCGATTTTAGAGCAGGGGAGCGCGCCTACGATCTGCTGGAGCAGGTTGCGGGCCGCGCCGGCCGCGGCGATCGCCCCGGCCAGGTCATCATCCAGACCTACCTGCCCGAGGACCCGGTCATTCGCGCCGTCGCCGAGCACGACCGCTCGATCTTTACCGACTACGACCTGGACCAGCGCCGCGACGCTCTGTATCCGCCGTTCGTACGCCTGGCCAACATCTTGGTATGGTCGACGAACGCGGATGACGCGCGGGACTACATCGGTCGCATCGCGAAGCTCCTCAAGCGTCGCTGGCATGCCGCCGCGCCCGACTTTTTGCGGGCGGGGAGCGCCGTGCCGCAGGTGCTTGGTCCGGCTTCGTGTGTAATCGAGAGAGCCAAGGACCGCTACCGCTTCCATCTGCTTGTAAAGTCGCCGGTAGGGTACCATGTCTCTGATGATATCGACGCCTGCCTCAAAGAGGTGGGCTCCGCGCGCGGCGTGAGCGTGAGTGTTGACGTCGACGCCTATGATTTGATGTAACAACCCGAAAGGATGGCCATGGAAGCCAACGGAATCGTACTGTCGCCCGACCCTCGTCTGCGCCAGGAGTGCGCCGTCATCGAGGAGATTACCCCGGCGATCGAGGCGCTTGCCGAGAAGATGAAGAAGATGATGTTCGAGAACGGCGGTTGCGGCCTGGCTGCCCCGCAGATCGGCGAGCTCATTCAGCTTGTGACCATCGACTGCGACTACAGCGACAAGAACGACTACGACCCGTATGTGCTCATCAACCCCGTGATCGTTGAGCAGAGCGACAACCTGGTGCCGTTTAGCGAGGGCTGCCTGTCCATTCCGGGCATTAGCTGCGAGATCGAGCGTCCGGATCACGTTGTCGTCGAGGCGTATGACTTGGATGCCAACCTGATTCGCTATGAGGCTTCGGGCGACCTGTTCTGCGTTTGCCTGCAGCACGAGATCGATCATCTGCATGGCAACACTATGTTTGAGCGACTGAAGCCGATGCAGCGCATCAAGGCGGTCAAGGAGTATCAGGACGCCCTGGCCCGCGGCGCTCGACCGGGCGAGACGGAGTAGGTTGATTGGCCGTCCCCGGGCGGGGCGCCTATATATCATCCCGTGCTCAAACATTCTCGCTTCGCTGCGAAACTGCGCGCGGGACGATATAGGCGGGCGCCCCAGGGACTACGTTGACACTTCACGTTCTCTCCCGGGTGCCGTCTGGCCAGGGAGGGGCGTCTTTGCTGATAATTGGTTTGTTGGGAGGGCTGCTTTTGATGCGGTCCTTTCTTTGTTTTTGGGTATATTTGAACGTGTTGAATTGATCTGGCGTCTTGGTTGGGACTGGCCTGGCGCTGTTATTTGTAGCCGTCTCGGCTCTTGTTGAGGGGAGACATTCTTTATGCGTATTGTGTTTATGGGTACGCCCGATTTTGCGGTGCCTTCGCTGACTTCGCTTGTTGAGGCTGGGAATGAGGTTGCGCTTGTCATTACTCGTCCTGATGCAGTTCGTGGGCGTGGTAAGAAGCTGGAGCCTTCTCCTGTTAAGGCCAAGGCGCTTGAGCTGGGGTTGCCGGTTATTGAGGCTAATCGTATGACGCCTGAGGTTGTAGAGGCGCTCCAGGCTGCGCACGCTGATGTCTTCTGTGTGGCTGCCTATGGTTGCATTTTGCCTGATGAGGTGCTGCATATGGCGCCGCTTGGTATTGTTAATGTCCATGCTTCGCTGCTGCCTCGCTGGCGTGGTGCGGCCCCCATTCAGCGTGCCATTCTTGCTGGTGATGAGGTTGCTGGCGTTTCTATCATGCGCATTGGGCATGGCGTTGATACCGGTGCTTATTGTGCCCAGGCTTCGACTCCGGTTGCCGGTAAGCATGCCGAGGCGCTTACGATGGAGCTTGGTGAGCTTGGTGGCAAGTTGCTGACCGATACGCTTCCTTCACTTGCCAACGGCACCGCTGTGTGGACTGAGCAGGATGAGTCGCTCGTTACCCATGCTGCGAAGATTACTAAGCAGGAGATGCGTTTGGATCCTCAGATGTCGGCGCTTGATTGCGTGCGCCATGTGCTGGCTTCGTCCGATACCGCACCTGCTCGTTGTGTGATTGCCGGCAAGACGGTGCGTGTGCTTGATGCTGCGTCGGCTGATGTTTCGCTCGGCGCGGGTCAGGTGCTTGTTAAGGCCAAGCGCGTTTATCTTGGTCTTTCCGATGGTGCCGTTGAGCTGCTCGAGGTTAAGCCCGATGGCAAGCGTGCCATGGCTGCCTCTGCTTGGGCTGCCGGTCTGCAGGGCGCCGACCTTACGTGGGGTGTTCTGTCATGAGCAAGTTGTCTCCCGCGCGCAAGCTTGCGCTCGATGTGTTGATGGAGGCCGATCGCCGCGGCATGTATGCACGCGATGTACTGTCCTCCCGTGCTTCTGCCAAGGCCATTGACCAGCGCGATTCTGCTTTTGCCGCTCGTTTGGCGCTCGGTGTCGCCGCCACACAGGGCATTTTGGATGAGCTGCTCGACCAGTTTCTGGATAAGCCCAAAAAGGTCGCACCGCGCGTTCGCATGGCGCTTCGTATCTCGGCCTTCGAGATGCTCTATCTGCATACGCCGGGCCGCGTTGCTGTAAGCCAAGGTGTTGAGCTGGTGCGCAGCGGTGCTAAGTCTGCTGCGGGCCTGGCTAACGCGGTGCTGCACAAGGTTGCCAATAATGTTGAGGATTTTGCCAAGGCATCTGATGTGGATGAGTCCGAGCGCCGTCTGGTGCGCCTGTCGCGTTTGATGGGCCTGCCTCGCTGGCTCTGTGCTCGCGTTATGGCGTCGTTTGACACGCCCGAGGGTGCACTCAACTTCGCTGGCAATCTGGCGCCCGCGCCGCTCGCTCTGCACGAGAATGCGTTTGCGACCAAGCCTGATCCGTATATCTCACAGCTCGTCGCGCCAGTCTTTCTGGGTTGCCATGCGCCGGTCGATGCGCAGGTCACGGTCGCGTCTGGCGTGTTTGAGCGCGCGGCGGCGGTGGCCTCGGACTTGAATGCTCAGCTTATTGCGACTGCTGCGACCCGCCCCGGGCGTTGCCTTGAGATCGGCGCCGGTCGCGGTACGAAGACCTATGTGATGATGTGCCAGGCCAAGCGTGCCGGCTACGAGCGCCAGCATACCGCGCTCGATCTGCACGATCGTAAGTGCGATCAGAATCTCGCGCGCCTGCATAAGGCGGGTATCGCGGGCGTGCGAACCGTCTCGGGCGATGCCTGCGAGCTCGATGAGGTGCTCACGTCCTTCGATGCCATGCTCGGCGAGCCTGCGCTGTTCGACACGGTGTTTATCGATGCGCCGTGCTCTGGCACCGGCACCATGCGCCGTCACCCCGAGATCCCGTGGCGTCTGACCGAGAACGATGTGACGACCGAGCTTCCCAAGTTGCAGCTGACGATGCTCAAGGAGGCGGCCGCTCGCGTGGCTGCCGGCGGTGAGCTCATCTACGCCACCTGCTCGGTCTTTGACGAGGAAAACATGCAGGTCGTTGATGCCTTCCTGGCCTCTCCCGAGGGTGCTGGCTTTACCGTGGCGCCGCTCTCCGAGGCGCAGATTCTGCAGCTCCCCGAATACGACCACGCCAAGAGCCTCGTCACCCTGCGCCAAAACGACCGAGGCCTCTTCCAAAGCGTCCCCGTAAACGCCGACTCCTACGACGGCCACTTCTGCGCCCGTCTGGTCCGTAACTAACTACCAAGTTGCGGTGAAATAGGGATTGAATATCGGCTTCTATCCGCCAAACAGTCCTTATTTCACCGCAACTCAGGAGGTCATGTGAGCGGAGATCGCAAAAGCGGTAAAGAATAGTAGAAATAGCCCCGTCTCATACTTGCTGTAATCAAAAGTAGAGCGGATTACGGGGCTGGGTATGAACTTCTCGACCACGGCGAAATTGCAGATAATAAAACTGCAGGTAGATGACTTGTTGAAATTGGCAATTTGCCGGAATGGATAGAGGTTGTCAATTCAGCCCCGTAATCCGGCATAGTTTTGAAATGTTACAAACTTAGCATCAGCCCGAAATCCGATCTAAAGAAAAGTTGCGGTGATATAGTTCCTGTTTGGCCGTTGGATGGGCTGATTCAGGAACTATTTCACTGCAACTCATCAGGAAACTTGGGTAGCGGGACCGCTTGTCTCTAGTGGTTGTGCGGGCAGTTGGCGCAGCAGCCGCTGGTGGCGTTGGTGCTGGAACCACCGCTTCGCTGGTCGGTGTTGTAGAAGCCGCTGCCCTCAAACTTGATGCCGCTGGCCGAGAACGTCTTGGCCGCCGGGGCACCGCAGCTCGGACACACGACCTCGGGGTTCTCGGACATGGGATGCTCAACCTCAAACACGTTGCCGCAGCTCGAGCACTTGTAATCGTAGCGCGCCATAATACTTCCTTTTCAGCACAAAGCGGGCAGATCGCTCTGCCCGCATAAATTCAAACAGCTGTAACTGTACCCTATATCGGGGGTTTTATCACGCTTCGCCCCAGAATCTATGGGTGTTGCGCAGGAGCTGTGCAGTTTTGCCTTCGGCGGCCGCAACGTCAGCCTCATCGGCCTGCCAGGTCCAGTTGCCTGTGGCGACACCCGGCACGTTCATGCGCGCATCGTCGCCTAGCCCCAGGATGTCCTGCAGCGGCATCATCACCAGGGGAGCGTCGCTTGCCAGCGCGTCGCTCATCAGCTTGGCCGCCACCTCAACACCGCTCGGCTCGTCGCCGCCTGCAAAGGAGCGCGTGCACCAACCGGCGAGCGTCGACGTGTCGTGCGTCGAGGTGTACAGAATCTTGCCCGGCGTGGGATACACGCCGTTACGGACGTCGTAATCGCTAAACTCCAGCACGTCCATACCGGGGAAGCCGCAGGTCGAAGCCATGGCGCGAACGCCGGGCGTCAGGTAGCCCAAGTCCTCGGCGATAAAGTTGAGCGGCCCCAGCTCGTCATAGGCAGTCTGGAACAGATCCTTGCCCGGACCCGCCAGCCAGCGGCCGTCAGCGCAGGCCTTACCTGCGGGAATGCTAAAGTAGCTGTGGAATCCCAGGAAGTGGTCCAGGCGCACACGGTCGTAGAGCGAGAACGCGCGACGCAGACGGTCCATCCACCAGCGGTAGCCGTTCTCCTTCATGTGATCCCAACGGAAAGTGGGGTTGCCCCACACCTGGCCCTCGGGCGCAAAATTGTCGGGTGGCGCGCCAGAAATCTCAATCGCCTTGCCGGTATCGGACAGCCAGAAGTTCTCGGGCTCGCTCCACGCATCGGCCGAATCGTCCGAAACGTACATAGGAATGTCGCCGATGACCTCGATACCCTTCTTGTGCGCGTAGTTCATGAGCTCGCACCAGGCCAGGTCAAAGCGGTACTGCATGTACGCCTGCAGCTCTGCCTCGTCGTGGAAACGCGTGTCGTCAATCAGATGCTCGTTGTAGCGCGCGACATCGGCCGGCCAATCGTGACGCGATTCGCCTTCAAAGTACTTCTTGACGGCCATGTAGACGCAGTATTTCTCGAGCCAGTCGGCGTTGCGATGCTTAAACGCCGTGTAGAGCGGGTCTGCTTCCTCACCGCCACGGGCTTTCCAAGTCTCAAAGTCGGCCGCCAGCTCCTCTTGGCTTTCGGGCAGCAGGTCAATATTGCCCGCAAAGGCCGAAGGCCCAGCGTAAGGGGAGCGGAAGAAGTCCGTCGGGTTGACAGGCAGAACCTGCCAGTAGCGCATGCCCATAGCGGCCAGATGGTCGATAAAGCGACGCGTGGGCGCACCAATCGTGCCGGGCTTGCCGTCGCCGGTGGGCACTGAGGTGATATGGCAAACGACGCCCGCGCCGTTATCGAGCGGCTCCTGCAGGCGCTGCTCGGCATGGTGATAGATGATCGACGAGCCCAGCGGATACAGATCGAGCGTGACTGTACCGTTGTGGATCTCGCACTCGTGACCGCTGATCACGTCACTCGCACATTCGCCGAGTGCCGGAATCGTCACGCGGTGCGAATTGCGCAGGCTGCGGTTGATGATAACCGTCGCGGACTCGCCATTCTTGCCCGTGCGGTTGTATGCCAGCACCTCGTCGTTGAGCGCGAAGGCCTTGATCTCGCCGTCGATCATAAACGGCAACGCACGGCGTACGGCGGAGGCGTTCTTGACAATAGCCAGCGTGTCGAAGTCGTGCAGTTGGTCCTTGGTTGGCAGGGTGCGGCGGTTGCCCGGATCGGTAAGGCCCTCCAGGCCGTACTCGTCGCCGTAGTAGATCGAAGGCACGCCGGGGAAGGTCATCTGCATGAGCGTGGCGAGCCAAAAGCGGCTCTTGGCCAGGCCCATCGAGTTCTCGTCTAGGCGCCATTTGCTGCGCTCGCACTCGGGCAGCTGCGACTCGTCGGGGCCGCCCCCGAGCACCGAGATGATGCGTGGACGGTCGTGGCTCGAAAGCAGGTTGAGCGCGCAGGACAATGCCTCGCGCGGATAATTCTCGCGCAGGGTTTCGATATCCTCGGCTGCCTGGTAGGCATTCTTGTAGCCCATCAAAAAACCGATGACCATGTCACGGAAGGGATAATCCATAGCAGAGTCCAGCTCGGAGCCCTGCAGGTAGCGGCGCAGATGGCCGTAGCTAATCTTGTTGGAGGCGTCTTCCCAGACTTCGCCGAGCAACAGTGCATCGGGCTTTTCGGCAACTACGGCCTTTTTGATCTCGGCCAGGAAGTCGTCGGAAAGCTCGTCAGCGACGTCCAAGCGCCAACCATGGGCACCGGCGCGCAGCCATTTGCGGATCACGCCGTCCTTGCCCAGGAGCCTCTCGCGCACCAGCTCGGACTTCTCGTTGATGGCCGGCATATTGCCCACGCCCCACCAGCAGTCGTACGAGCCGTCCTCGTGGAAGGTAAACGCATCACGCCACGGTGAATCCTCGCTCTGCCAGGCACCCACGCCCGGGTAGTTGCCGTAGCGGTTGAAATAAATCGAGTCGTCGCCCGTGTGGTTGAAGACGCCGTCCAGGATGATGTAGATGCCCAGCTTCTCGGCTGCCTGGCACAGCTCGGTAAAGTCCTGCTCAGTGCCCAGGATCGGATCGATCTTGGTGTAGTCGGCCGTATCGTAGCGGTGGTTGCTCGCGGCTTCAAAGATGGGGTTGAGGTAGATGGCCGTAAAGCCCAGCTCGGCGATGCGGGGCAGGTCTTCCTGGATGCCCTTGAGCGAGCCGCCGTAGAAGTCCCAGGTCTTGATGGAGCCGTCCTCGGCGCGCTCGTACACGGGCGGCTCGTTCCAGTCCTCGACCATGCGGCGCTGAATGCCCTTGCGCGGTTTTTCGAGTTGGGCCATTGTGCGCTCGCGCCAATGCTCGTCACGGGCGTATCGGTCGGGGAAGATTTGGTAGACCATGCCGCGCTCGTACCAAGTGGGGCGGTTCACGCGGTGCTTATAGACGGTAATCTGGAAGGACGGCACCTCGGCGTAGTCGTAGGTTACGCCCTCGCCGCCGGTGCGGCCCTGGGGCGCGCCCAGGCGAACCTCGGGCTGGCCCTCGATATTGCAGATAAAGCTGTACCACACAAGACACGGTTCAGTGCATTTGAGCTCGCCGGTAAAAATGCCATCGCCTTCGTGCTTCATTGGAATCAGGGTCTCGCCGACTTCATCGACCCAGGTACGTAGGGTGAGTGTTGCCTGGTTGGGATCGGCATCCTCCAAAATCACCGAGAGTGCAACGGTAGTTCCTGTGGTCACAGCGCCAAACGGAGTGCGAAACTGCGGTAGGCGGCTGTTGTGTATCAATCTCATAGTACGGTCCAGTTCAATAGAATCACGGCCTGCGGGCCATGGGCTTTACGCACAAATTGTAAGTATATCTGTTGTACACAGGGTGTATAAACAACATCCGTTTACCATCGGCGAACGGTTGTCCTAGAAAATCGTTTTACCAACTATCTACAGAGAAGGGGCGCCCGGTTGGAGCGCCCCTTGTTTAGGGTTTTGATTAGGTTTTAGATCGTCTGCGGGCTAGCGGCGCTTGCGGGTGGCCGTTGCCTTGCGGACGGAGGTCTTCTTGGTCGGGGCCTTTTCCTCGGCCGGAGCGGCAGGGGAGACCGGGGCCTCCTTGGCGGGCTCGGTCTTTGCCGTAGCCTTCGGAGCGGTCTTGACCTCAGCGGCCTTCGGTGCCGGCTCGGCCTTTACTGCAGGCTTGTCCTCGGCTTTAGCCTCTGCCTTGGGGGCGGCTGTCTTGGTCGTGGTCTTTTTGGCCGTCGTCGTAGAGCGCTTGCGCGTGGTGGTCTTGGCGGCCGGCTTTGCCTCGACGGGCGTCTCCTCGACTTTGGCGGCCGGCTTTGCGGCTGCCTTGGTCGTGGCAGCCTTCGTGGTCGTCGACGTCGTTACCGAGGTCTTCTTGGCTGCCGTTGCCTTCTTGGTGGTCGCGGTCATCTTCTTGGCAGCGGTCTTGGCCGGTGC
>CALEDY010000119.1 GCA_937949355.1 uncultured Collinsella sp.
CGGCGGCGAGCTGGCGGCGCACGCTCGATGGCGTTCTTGCGGCAGCTCCACATCACGTTTCGGTCTACCCGCTTACGCTCGAGGAGGGCACGCCCCTCTTCCGCATGGCATGCCGCGATGCGTCGCTTGAGCCCGATGAGGATTTTCAGGCTGCTTGCATGGACGTGTCGCGCGATTGCCTGAGCGCGGTCGGCTATCACCCTTACGAGGTGGCGAGCTATGCCCTCGATGGACATGAGTGTGCTCACAACATCGCCTACTGGACCGGTCAGGGCTATTTGGGCCTAGGTCGCTCTGCCGCCGGTATGCTCGATGCCGAGGATTTTGATCGCTTGGCCGAGCTGTTCCCCGGCGTGTCGCCCCGCGGTGACGCGCATCGCGTGCGCCTGGTGCAACGTGACGATACCGCCACGTCGTTTGAGGCGGAGTATCTTTCGCGGCGTGAGGCGGCAGCCGAGGACCTGATGCTCGCCTGCCGCATGACACGTGGCGTGGGGTCCGACCTGCTGATGCGTGCCGCGCGGGATATTCCCACGGGAGAGCTGGCATCGGCCTGCGACCGCGCACTTGAGTTGGACCTCGCCACCTTGGTGTCTGAGTCCGGCGATCCCCGTTCGGGCATCGTCACATCGAGTGACGTCATCGCGGGTCGCATTCGCGCCCGTCTGGCGCCGACGCGCCTGGGCTGGCTCGATGGAAATGTTCTGTTCGAGCTGTTTTGGGGTCTAGCTTAGGCCGCTCGGGTAGAATTACCGCAATATATACGCTGCTGTGAGCAGGAGGTTGCCGCGCATGGCGACGATGAACGAAAAAGACTACTACGAGATTCTGGGTGTCTCTAAGGACGCCACCTCGCGTGATATTCAAAAGGCCTTCCAGCAGAAGGCCCGCAAGCTCCATCCGGACGTCAATAAAGAGCCGGGTGCCGAGGAAAAGTTTAAAGAGGTTTCCGAGGCCTACGCCGTGCTTTCGGATGAGCAGAAGCGTGCGCGTTATGACGCCATGCGCTCGGGCAATCCCTTTGCCGGCGCACCGTCGGCTTCGCCCTATGGTGGCGGCTATGCCGGGAGCGCCGGTTATGGCAATCCCTTTGAGGGCGGTTTCCCCTTTGGCGGTGCCTGGGGTCAGCCCCGTCGCGGCCAGGCGGCCTACAACCCCGAGAGTGGCGCTAACGTGGTCGTCGACATTAAGCTCGACGCCAAGGAAGCAAAGGAAGGCACCCGTAAGACCGTGCGCTATGCGCATTACGATACTTGCGGTCATTGCGGAGGATCGGGCTCCGTGTCGTCAGAGCATGCCCATACCTGTCCGAGCTGCGGCGGTCGCGGCCATATTGACGTCGACCTGTCCTTCCTGTTCGGCGCCGGCACGTTCCAGTCGGTCTGTCCCGAGTGCGGCGGTTCCGGCAAGGTCGTTGCCGACCCGTGCCCCGATTGCGGTGGCAGCGGCCGTACCCGCGTGACCTCCGAGCAGACGATTGAGTTTCCCGCCGGCACGCACGATGGCGACGAGGTGCGTATCCCCAATATGGGCCATGCCGGCACGAACGGTGCTTCGGGTGGCGACCTGGTCGGCCGCGCCCACGTGGAGGCCGAGCGCTTGGAGGGCAAGGCGCGCACCGGCTTCTACCTCATGGGCATCATCGCTCCGTTTTTGGTGCTGTCGGCCATCTCGGGCGTGTTCTCCGCCTTTGCCATGATGTGCTTCATTCCGTTTGCCATGGGCTTGTTCATGGTGCTGTCGGACGGCGTGCTTCATCGCAGTCTGCTGTGGTGGAAGCGCGGCGCGATGCAGTTTGCCAATGGATTTGCCAACGGTTTTATGTTCGCGCTCGTGTCGGTTTGGTTCGCGAGCTGCTCGCAGCGGGCCGTGCTTTCGCCGTACGGAATGCAATAACATCAAACCCTCTGTTTGCGCTCGGCCCAGCTTGGGTATAGGACGCACTGTGACAATAATGAAAGTTGGAAGGATTCGGTCGTGTCGGAAAATAGGGATTACTACGAGGTACTTGGCGTTGACAAGGATGCCGACGCGCGGACGATTAAGCGCGCGTTTCTAAAGAAAGCCCGTACGGTACACCCGGATGTTTCGGACGACCCCGAGGCCGAGGCCAAGTTCAAAGAGCTCAACGAGGCCTATTCCGTTCTTTCCGACGAGCAGAAGCGTGCTAACTACGACCGTTACGGCACCGCGGACGGCCCCGGTGGCTCTGGCTATGTCGACATCAACGATATCTTTGGTGGCATGGGCATGGACGACCTGTTCTCGTCGTTCTTTGGCGGTGGTGCCGGTGGTGGCGCCCGCAGCCGTCGTGAGCGCCGTCGCGGTCGCGATATGGCCATCTCCCTTTCGGTGACGCTCGAGGAGGCGGCGCTCGGCTGCAAAAAGACGATCAGCTACGACCGCCTTGCCCCTTGCGATGACTGTAATGGTACCGGCAAGGCCGAGGGCGCGACCGAAAAGCAGTGCAGCCGCTGTCACGGCACAGGCTATGTGACGACGGTCCAGCGTTCTTTCCTGGGCCAGGTTCAGTCCTCTTCGCCCTGTCCCGACTGCCACGGCGAAGGCACGGTCATCGATCATCCCTGCGAGACCTGTGACGGCCAGGGCCGCACGCCTTCTCACGAAAAGATTGACATCGATATTCCCGCTGGTGTTTCGACCGGTCGTCAGCTGCGCGTGAGTGGTTTTGGCGAGGCCGGCCTTCGTGGCGAGCCGTCGGGCGACCTGATCGTCAACGTGCGTGTCGCCGACCACGAGCGTTTTAAGCGTAATGGCGATGACCTCTATCTGGTGAGCGATATCTCGATTGCGCAGGCCGCGCTCGGTTGCGAGATTGAGGTCGAGGGCATTATGCCTGACGAGGTCGTTAAAGTGACGATTCCCGCCGGCACACAGTACGGTGACACCGTGAGCGTTAACAACTACGGCATGCCGCGTATCGGCGGTGGCGGCTCGCGCGGTCGTCTGATTGTGCAGCTGCGCGTGGTCGTTCCCACCAATCTCTCCAACAAGCAGCGCGAGCTGCTTCGCGCCTTTGCCGACGAGATGGGCGATGACGTCGCATCCGGTAAGAAGTCGGTGACCGACCGTATCAAGAGTGCCCTCGACGACATCCTCGATTAAGGAGCCCGTGTGCTCGCACCCCATATTTCCGTCGTCAACCTCGGTTGTCGTGTCAACCGGGTTGAGTCCGACCGTATCACTGCCGATCTTATGCGCCTGGGCTTTGCGATGGTGGAGCCCCGGGACGCCGAACTGATCGTTATCAATACCTGTGCCGTGACGGGGGAGGCCGAGGCCAAGACCCGCAAGGCCGTCCGTCACGCCCTGGCCTATTCCGGCGAGCCTTACGTGGTCGTAACCGGCTGCGTCGTCAACCTGCATCCCGAGGAGCTGCTGGAGCTTTCCGATCGCGTGATCGCCGAACCGTCCAAGATTGACGTCGCCGAGCGCGTCTGCGAGGTGCTGGGCGTCGAATCCGATAGCGTGCCCGCCTGCAGCGATGGCGACGTGGTCGATGCGCTCGGTCGTTCGCGGCTGGGCGTGAAGATCCAGGATGGCTGCAACCACCGCTGTACCTATTGCATCGTGTGGAAGGCCCGCGGCCCCGAGCGTTCCGTGCCCGTCGAGTCCGTGCTCGAACAGGTGCGTGAAGCTCAGGAGGCCGGCGTGCCCGAGGTCGTGCTGACCGGCGTGAATCTGGGTGCCTATGACGGCAAGAGCGCGACCGATGAACATGTCGAGATCGATGAGTTGCTTCAGGCCATCATGGAGCGCACCGAGATCGCCCACGTGCGCATCTCCTCGGTGGAACCCATGGATATTTCCGAGCGCTTGCTCAAGGTGATGGCTCGCTATCCGAAGCGTATCGCCCCGTTTTTGCATCTGCCCGTGCAGTCTGGCTGCACGGCGACGCTGCATCGCATGGGCCGTCCCTATAGTGCCGAGGCCTTTGAGGATACGGTGCGCATGATTCGCGCTAACCTGCCACAGGTTGCGCTTTCGTGCGACGTTATCGTCGGTTTTCCTGGCGAGACGGACGAGGAGTTCGAGGAGTCGCTCGCGCTGTGCCGTCGCGTGGGCTTTTCGCGCATGCACGTGTTCCGCTATAGCAAGCGTCCCGGCACCCTCGCCGCCGACATGCCCGACCAGGTACCCCCTGAGGTCATGGCCGAGCGCAGCCGTCGCATGCGTGGCGCAGCACAGGAGCTTGCGATCGCCGATGCCCGCCGCCGCGTGGGCACGGTCGAGCGTGCGGTGCTCGAGTATGGCGACAATTTGACGCTCGGCTCGTTCCATCATGCCCGTCTTGATGATACCTGTGGACTCACAGCCCCGTGCCTGCTCGATGTTGCTATCATCGGAGTCGATGATTCCGGCTTGGTCCATGCACGCAGGGAGGTTCATGGAAGCCTCGAAGATTAGACTTACCGTTCCCGAGGGAATTGACCCCTCGCGCGTCTTGGGCGCCGGCGACGACGTCCTTCGTGCACTCGAGAACTTGGTGCGCGCCCATGTGGTTGCCCGCGGTGACAGCGTTGCCGTGAGCGGCGATCCGGACGAGGTTGAGCTGGTCGCGCGCTTTTTCGAACATGCCTTTCGTGAAGCTGCTGCCGGGCGCACGCTTTCTGCCGATGATGTCTCGCGCTGTCTGACCGTTCTGCGCGACGGCGAGCATGCTGCCTCGTCGTTGCGCGATGACGTGCTGCTGTCGTATCGCGGGCGCGTCATCCGCCCCAAGACGCTCGGTCAAAAGCGCTATGTGGATGCCATCCGGTCTTCTACCATCACGTTTGGCCTCGGCCCCGCCGGTACCGGTAAAACCTATCTGGCCATGGCGCTCGCCGTCGCCGCACTCAAGCGCCATGAGGTGGGCCGCCTGATTCTGACGCGCCCAGTTGTCGAGGCGGGGGAGAACCTGGGCTTTTTGCCCGGCACCCTTGAGGAAAAGATCGACCCCTACATGCGTCCGCTCTACGATGCTCTCTTTGACATGATGGATCGCGAACGCACCGATGAGCTTATGGAGCGTGGCGTGATCGAGATCGCCCCGCTCGCCTACATGCGCGGTCGTACGCTGAGCGATGCCTTCGTAGTGCTCGATGAGGCACAAAACACCACGCCCGAGCAGATGAAGATGTTCCTGACGCGACTGGGCTTTAACTCCAAGTTCGTGATCACCGGCGACCTGAGCCAGCGCGACCTGGTGGGCCGTCGCGGCGGTCTTGCCGATGTCGAGAGGATTTTGGGCCGCGTGGACGATGTGGCGTTTTCGCACCTGGAGCGCGCCGACGTGGTACGCCATGCCCTGGTGGGCCGTATCGTTGAGGCCTATGATGCATACGACGATGCACGCGAGCAGCGTGCGCGCGACCGAAAGGAGTCCCGTTGAGTGTATTGATCAGCAACGATGCCGAGCTCGGTACGCTGCTCGAAGCCCCCGAGGTGGAGCACATCTGCGAGGTTGTGCTTGCCGCCGAGGGCGTTGAGCGTGAGGTCGAGATCTCCCTTTCGTATGTCGATGAGGACGAGATGCACGAGCTCAACCATGAGTGGCGCGGTATCGATCGCACGACCGACGTGCTCTCGTTTGAATGCGACTCGGCCTTTGACGAGGACATTCCCGCCGATGAGACGCTCGAGCTTGGCGATATTATCCTGGCCCCGCAGGTTATTGCCCGCCAGGCCCCCGGTTTTGGCAACAGCCCTGCCGATGAGTGCCGTCTGATGCTCGTACACGGCATGCTGCACCTGCTGGGCTACGACCATATCGAGGACGACGAGGCCGAGGTTATGGAGGCGCGCGAGGACGCTATTCTGCGCGACCTGGCGCTCGAGCGCGGCGAGGACCCTAAGCTCGTCCATGTCGGTCCCATCACCAACCATGCCCACGACTAGGAGCCGTCTATGATTCCCGGATCGAACAAGGACCATCCGTCCTTTTTAAAGTCGTTCTCATACGCCATGGAGGGCTTTGTCACCGCCGTCAAGACCGAGCGCAATATTAAGGTCATGCTGGTGGCGGGCGTGTGCACCGTCATTGCCGGCTGCATCGTGGGGCTCGACATTGCCGAGTGGGGTACGGTCATTATTTGCTGCGGCCTGGTGATTCATGGCGAGCTGTGCAATACCGCCATGGAGGCGATTGTCGACCTGGCAACCCAGGAGCTGCATCCGCTGGCCAAGCGCGCAAAGGATATTGCCGCGGCCTCCGTGTACGTTCTTTCCATTACCGCCGCAATCGTGGGTCTTTTGGTCTTTGCCCACGCGCTCGGCTTTATTTAGAAAGGGATTCCCATGTCCGACAACATGCAGCCTGCCGATGAGATTCTGGACGACGAGGTCCTGGACGAGGTTGAAGGTGCCGAATCGTTTGATGAGGTCGAGGAGTTCGACCCATTTGAGGGCATGAGCGATGAGGAGCTCGACGCCCTGTGCGACGAGGACGAGAGCCTCGCAGGCTTTGGCGACGTGGAGCCCGGCTTCCGCAGCGGCTTCGTTGCCCTGGTCGGTCGCCCCAACGCCGGCAAGTCCACGCTGCTCAACGCCTGTTACGGCAAGAAGGTCGCCATCACCTCGCCGGTGGCACAGACGACCCGCCGTCGCATGCGCGCCGTCGTCAATCGTCCCGGCTACCAGCTGGTCTTTGTCGATACCCCGGGTATTCATAAGCCCAAGGACGGCCTGGGCTCCGAGCTTAACAAGAGCGCTCTGTTTGAGCTCAACGACGTGGACGTCGTCGCGTTTTTGATCGATGCCACCAAGCCCATCGGCAGGGGAGACGCTTGGGTCGCCGAGCGCGTCAAGAACGCCCGCTGCAAGAAGGTTCTGGTGCTCACCAAGGCTGACGAGGCCGATCCCGCGCAGGTCATGGAGCAGCTCAAGGCCGCCCATGAACTTATGGAGTACGACGACGAGATCGTGACATCGTCGGTCAAGAACTTCAACGTCGATGCGTTTATCGAGACCGTCGCGCACTTTTTGCCCGAGGGCCCGCGCTGGTTCCCCGAGGATATGGGTACCGACGCCTCCGACGAGACGCTCGTTGCCGAGTTTGTTCGCGAGAAGGTCCTGCGCCGCACCCGCGACGAGATTCCGCACTCCGTGGGCGTCATCTGCGACGCGCTCGGGCAGACCAAGAAGGTCCTGCGCGTGCACGCCACGATTTACGTGGAGCGCGAGGGCCAGAAGGGCATCATCATCGGCAAGGGTGGTGAGATGATCAAGCATATCGGTATCGACGCCCGTCGCGACCTTGAGCGTATCTTTGGCACCCAAGTCTTTTTGGAGCTGGACGTTAAGGTCAAGGCCGGCTGGCGCGATGACGAGGCGCAGATCCGCCGCTTCGGGTATAACGCCGAAGACTAGCGTCAATGGCAGGCTCTCGCACATATCGCACGAAGGTGCTCGTCCTCGACAAGACCAAGCTCAAGGAGACCGACCTGATCTTGACGATGCTCGACGAGCGGGGACGGCAGGTGCGCGCCGTGGCTAAGGGAGCACGTAAGCCCGGCGGTCGCCTGGCGGCTCGCTGCGAGCTGTTCTGCACCGTGGATATGCTGCTGGCGCATGGTCGCTCGCTTGATGTGGTCTCTCAGGCGGAGCTTATGGAGGCGCCGCTCGGTGCTGCACCCGACTACGAGACGACGTGCGCCGCCAGCGCCATTGCCGAGGTCGCTCGCGTGTGTTCGTTCGAGGATGCCGAGGACCCCTTTACCTTTGCCATCACGCAGCGGGCGCTCACGCTTGTCGGCTGCGGGCTCGATTCGGCACATATGGACCTGCTCGTGGCGGCGTTTGTCTTTAAGCTGCTATCGCATATTGGCTATCGGCCCGATTTCTCGGCTTGTGTCTCGTGCGGCGACCCCATGCTCTCGTATTTCTCGGCTCAGGCGGGCGGGCTTCTGTGCGGGTCGTGCGCCTCGAGCGTGCCCGGCGCCGAGTTGGTATCGGTCGGTGAGGTCGCATGGCTGCGCGTCCTTATGTCCATGACGTTCGATGCCCTTATGGCCGAGCAGATCGATCCGCATACCGCAGCGTTTTTGCTGGGGCTTTCGCATGTTTGGGCCGCCACGCATGCCGATCAGCGGCTCCGTGCGATGGAATTCATGTTGGGTCGGTGATGATGCGCAGGCGTGGGCCGCTTGTGGTAACATACCGACCTGTTGGTACCTCGACCTTGGATGCTCGCTCCACCGGCGGCTTCCCAGTCCGAGGCGAATAGAGTCGCCCGCGGGCGACGCGAAACGAAAGGTGAAACAATGACTGTTTCCAAAGAGCGCAAGGCGGAGCTGACCGCCCAGTTCGGTAACTCCCCGGTCGACACCGGCAACCCCAAGGTTCAGGTCGCCATCCTGTCCGAGCGCATCAAGGAGCTGACCGAGCACATGAAGTCCCACCAGAAGGACTTCCACACCCGTCGTGGCCTGCTCATGCTCGTCGGCCGTCGTCGTCGTCTTCTCTCCTACATCAAGAAGAACGACATCGTCGAGTACCGTGAGCTCATCAAGGCTCTGGGCATCCGCGACAACATCCAGTAAGGATTTGTACATGCTAAGAGCGTCCTGCGCAGCGGGGCGCTCTTTTTGTGTAAGGGCGTGAACAATCACGCTCTACAACGTGGCGGGGGCAGGGGGCCCGCGTCACATGAGAAGCCCGCAGGCAAGGGGCCTGTGGGGTAAAGGAGAACAATGACACTCGTATCCAAGACCTTTGAGCTGTACGGCAAGACCTACACCTTCGAGTCCGGCGAGCTTGCCAAGCAGGCCACCGGCGCTTGCCTGGTCAAGCAGGGCGACACCACGATGCTCGACACCGTGGTCGTCTCCAAGGAGCGCAAGAACTACGACTTCTTCCCGCTGACCGTCGACTTCAACGAGAAGATGTATGCCGCCGGCCGCATCCCGGGTGGCTACCTCAAGCGTGAGGGCCGTCCCAGCGAGAAGGCCACGCTCACGGCCCGCATGATCGACCGTCCGATCCGCCCGAGCTTCCCGGACGGTTTCCGCAACGAGGTTCACATCGTCGCCACCTCGCTCGTCGCCGACCAGGTCAACCCCTTCGACGTCATCAACGTCATGGGCGCCTCTCTGGCCATGACGCTCGGCGGCGTGCCCTTCGAGGGTCCGCTTGCCTGCGTGCGCATCGGCCGCAACGTGGAGACCGGCGAGTTTATCGTCAACCCCACCTATGAGGAGCGCGAGAACTCCGATCTGGACCTGGAGCTGGGCGGCTCTGCCGACTTTATCTCGATGGTCGAGGCCG
This sequence comes from uncultured Collinsella sp., assembly GCA_937949355.1. Taxonomy (GTDB): domain Bacteria; phylum Actinomycetota; class Coriobacteriia; order Coriobacteriales; family Coriobacteriaceae; genus Collinsella. Next base: position 9,268 of record CALEDY010000119.1, read on the forward strand.
GCGCCGAGGAGATCTCCGAGGACGACATGCTCGCCGCTATGAAGTTTGGCCAGGAGGCCCTCGCTGCCTTCTGCCAGGCCCAAGACAAGTTCGTCGCCGAGTGGGAGCAGGTCAACGGCGCTATCGTCAAGAAGGAGTACCCGCTCGACCAGCCCGTCGAGGAGGTCCAGGAGCGCATTTTCGCCCACTACGACGAGATGGCCGCTGCCCTGCGCGACGCCGACAAGCTTTCCCGCATCGGTAAGGTCGAGGCTCTGAAGGAGTCCATCCGCGCCGAGTTCACCGACGAGGAGCAGGCCGCCTGGGAGCGCGAGATCCCCGTGGCGCTCAAGAAGCTCGAGAAGAAGGCCATGCGCACCATGGTCGTCGAGACCGGCGAGCGCGTCGACGGTCGTGCCGCCGACGAGATTCGCCCCATCATGGTGAAGGACAACTACCTGCCGCTCGTTCACGGCTCTGGCCTGTTCCAGCGCGGTCAGACCCAGGTGCTCTCCGTCCTGTCGCTCGGTATGCTCAACGAGGGCCAGCGTCTGGATACCATCGAGCCCACCGAGGGCAAGCGCTATATGCACCACTACAACTTCCCGCCGTTCTGC
>CALEDY010000120.1 GCA_937949355.1 uncultured Collinsella sp.
GTCGACCACGGTAAGTCGGCGCTGATCGAGGCGCTGACCGGCAAGAATCCCGATCGCCTGGAGGTTGAACGCCGTCGCGGTATGACCGTGGAGCTTGGCTTTGGCGAGCTGGCGCTGCCGAGTGGCAAGATCGTCGGCCTGGTCGACGTGCCGGGCCACGCGCATTACCTGCGCGCTATGGTGCAGGGCGCCACGGGTATCGACGTGGCCGTGCTGGTGGTTTCGGCCGTCGAGGGCGTGATGCCGCAGACCCGCGAGCACGTGCATGTGCTGGAGCTGCTGGGCATCACACACATGGTGGTCGCACTGACGATGTGCGACCTGGCTGATGCCGAGATGACCGAGCTTGCCGAGCTTGATGTCGATGACTTTTTGTCGGACACCGTGTTTGCGGACGCGCCGATCGTGCCTGTGTCGTCCAAGACAGGCGAGGGGATCGAACGACTGCTCGCCGTGCTCGACGAGCAGGTGGGTGCCTGCTGGGATGCCTGTCGCGAGCGTGCCGAGCGGAGCGATGCCGCGCCGCGCCTGCCGATTGACCGCTGCTTTACGATCAAGGGCGTCGGCACCGTCGTGACGGGAACGCTGCACGATGCGCCGGTTGCGGTGGGCGACGAGCTGATGGCTTTGCCGTCACGTACGGCCTGTCGCGTGCGCGGGATTCAGGTGCATGGCGATACGCCGCGGGCGTTGCCCGGTCAGCGTGTGGCGCTCAACTTGGTGGGCGATGCCGTCGCCACGCTCGATCGCGGTGAGATGCTCGGCGTGGCGGGCCGCTTTGGTCAGACGTTGCGCTTTATGATGACGTTCACCTACCTGGGTCGCGAGGGAGCCAAGCCGCGTGTGCTCGAGTCGGGTGCGCGTGTGCACGTGATGGCGGGTACGGCCGAGGTTGTCGGCCGCATTATGTTCATGGAGGGCGAGGCCCCCATGGCAGTGGGCGAGACCCGTACCGCGCAAGTGCGTCTTGAGGACCCGCTGCCGTTGTGCGCCGGTGACCATGCCGTGGTACTGTCGTATTCGCCGGTCATGCTCATTGGCGGCGGGCGCGTGCTGCTTTCGCGCTGCCGTCGCTCGCGCGAGCTTGCCGAAGGAGAGCGTGCGCTGTATGCGGCGCTCGAGTCCGGCGATATCGCGGGCGGTGTGGGCGCTTGGCTGGCGCTGCAGACGCTGCCGGTTACGGCGGTTGATGTTGCCGAGGCTTTGGATCTTGGTGTCGGCGAGGTCGATGCCGCACTGCGCGGGTTGGTGGCGAAGGGCGCTGCTCGCGTGCTTGCTGGCTCGGATGGCTCGCTGTATGCAGATGCTTCCGTGCTCGACGCCGCAATGGATGCACTGGCGGCGACTCTGTCAGCCATGCATGCGGCGGCTCCCAAGGAGACGGGCTTTACGCCCGGCGCCGTTGCCCATGCTGCGTGGCCTGCCGCTGACGAAGGCGTTGCCGCGGCTCTGATTGCCGAGGGCTGCTCGCGTGGCGTATGCGCCGCCGAGGGCGCCGAGGTATTCGATCCGCACTCCGCTGCCGCCGCGGCGCGTGTGGTGCACGAGGCTTGCGAGCGCATCGTTTCCTTGCTGGACGAAGCTGGCCTCGATGCGCCGACGCTGCCAGAGGTAGGCGAGCAACTACAGCTCGATCGCGATACCATGACGCGTGCCCTGCGCGAGCTTTCGCTCAACCGCTCCATCGTAAAGATCGAGCGTGATGTGGCCCTGTCTGCTGCCGCCGAGGCCTATGCGCGTGAGCTCGTCGCCGCCGCCATTGAGACAGCCGGCGGCGCTGCCACCACGAGCGTGCTGCGCGAGGCCCTTGGTGTGTCACGCAAACGCGCCATCAGCATCTTGGAACACCTAGATGCCGTGCGCTTTACGGTGCTCGACAAGGATGCCGGCGGCCTGCGCTCCCTGCGCTAGGCCACCCTTATCAGTTGCGGTGAAATAGTTCCTGTTTTCAGCATCTAACGTCAAACCAGGAACTATTCCACCGCAACCTCTTGCTCGTCTTTTTGGGATGGGACCTTTTCGGTTTGGTAAAATACCACCGCACTTGGGAACGGATGGGCTCCGGTGGGCTCCGCGGTCCTCAAAACCGTTGCGAGGCGTGCAAAACGTCTTGGATGTGTTCGATTCACATACGTTCCCGCCATACGCTACCAGCGCTTTTGTGCTCGCGGTCTTGCTGCGTGCCGCAAAGGCGCTGTTTTGTTTTTGCACGAGCTTTTCATAGCGCCGCTATTTCGGCGGCGGTATTTAGCTTCGTGCACCGGGTTTCGAGCATGCCGATGGGAGTGATTTGCCGTATGACTACCGTAAGACGAGCCGATCTTTCTTGCGTCGTCCAGGCGGGCGGGCTGTCGTCGCGCATGGGTTGCGATAAGGCGCGGATGTTGTTTTGCGGCGAGCCGCTCATCGAACGCGTGCTGGGTCGGCTGGCGCAAGTCGCCGGCGAATTGGTCGTGACGACCTCGCGTCCCAGCGAGCTTGCCTATCTTGAGGAGCTCGCATTTGGCGGTCTTGTGCCGCGCGTGGTAGCGGACCTTGAAGGGTCGGCGGGCGCCATGCGCGGC
>CALEDY010000121.1 GCA_937949355.1 uncultured Collinsella sp.
GTGCTGACCGAGGACGATCTTGACACCGAGCGTCCGACCGGCGTGCTCGTGGAGGACGAGGAGGATTCCGAGCGACCGACCGGCGTCCTTACCGAGGACGAAGAAGATTCCGAGCGTCCGACCGGCGTCCTTACCGAGGACGAAGAGGATTCCGAGCGTCCGACGGGCGTCCTGGTCGAGGACGACGAGGAGTCCGAGCGCTCTACGGGCCTGCTCGTGGAGGAGGACGAGGAGTCCGAACGCGAGACGGGCCTGCTTGACGAGACCGACGAGGACTCCGAACAGGAGACCGGCCTGCTCGACGAGGGCGCCGAGGCGTCCGAATCCGAGACTGACGTACTCAGCAGCGGCGATGTTTATGAAAACATCGGTGCCGATGGTGTTGCTCAACACGAGGATGACGGATTCCGCTTCATACTCAAACAGAATGTGATCGTAGTTCATACCGACGAGTCTCTCGATCGGGTCTGCAACTAGGGAAGGAAAATCGAACGATGTCTGTGTTTGATAAACTCAAGGCGTATTCACGTAAGCCTGCAGCCGTGATCCTCGCCACCGTGATGGCCACCTCGACCATCCCCACCACCCCGATCGCCCAGGCCGTGACTGCCGCGTATGCGGAGAGCGCTGACCAGGCCCAGACGAAGGGCAGCACTGAGAAGAGCGCTTTCGATGCAACCACTTTGGTCGACAAGAATAAATCTTGGACTGATTTGTCTCAGCCTTTGGACCTGACGTTTTCGACTCACATTAAAAACGGTAAGGCTACGGCTCATATTTCCAATGAGGCAATTGTTGCTTACGTGAATAGCGTTTTGCAGGATTCCAAGTACGACGATACCTTCAAGTATGTAAAGGGCGATCAGTCAAGTCCTGTTGCTGCGGCTGTTGACGCGAAGCTTGCTTCGATTGAGAAAGATCTTGCGGCTAAGGCCGATGCGGAGAATAAGAAGAACGATAAGCAGACGGTTCAATATCAGAACGTTGCCGTTAAAGAGGGCACCAAGATCTCTCGTCAGATAAAGACCTGCGCTGTTGAGGCGTCTGGTCCTGAAGGGTTAACGATTGAGGCCGACGGCAAAGGTGGCTTTAATCTCACTGCAGATCAAACTGTAAAGAGTGGCGCTCTGTCGCTTAAGATCACGGACATCTCGGTCGACCTTTCGTTTGCCTATCAATACGATTCAATTGCGCAGTCGACTACTGAAGTCGAGGTTCCCCCTGTTGCAGAGAGCAAGGATGAATCTAAAGCTGATTCCAAGGATGACGCTACTTCGCTTGCGGATGAAAAAGTTGACAAGGAGGCCATTGCCGATCCGGTTGTTGACTATGCGGTTAAATACAGTGATAAGGATGCTACTGCTACCGTCACCGCTGGTAAGGATAAACCGGGTCTCGTCGTCGGTTCGACTCTGACCGCCTCTACTGTTTCTGCCGCCGACTATTACGATGGCCTGTCGATTCCCAAGAGTGTAACCGTTCAGGACGCTACCACTCTGACCTATAAGACCAAGCATGATGACTACACGCTGTTTGATCTTTCGAAACAGGGTCTTATGGCGAAGGAGGTTGTCTATCCCAAAGACAATGAGAATGAGGAGTTCTTCACCGCTAAGGTGACCTCCGACGAATCTGCGTCTGTGAAGACGGTCAATGTCTATGCGAACCAGGCTTTTGACTCCGCCAAGACGTTTGATATTCAGTGGGTCTATCCTGACGGCAATCCTGCCGGCACGAGCACTGTGACCATTCCTGCCGCTGCTAAGCAGAAAATCGAAAAGAGCAAGATTTCGATTGCTTCTCAGGATTTCCGTATTCAGTCTAAGCAGCAAGAGAATGTAAAGGACCTAGCCAACGCTGCCCTTAATGAGGAGATTGCGAAGTTTAACAAGGACGACGGCGATAAGGTGAAGGATAAAAAGTACTTCACCAAGGCTTCCTTCGAGACTTATGACACCCAGGGTGGGGAACAGGACCTTAAGGTCTTTTACGAGACTGAAAACTCTGGTGTCTACAAAAACTATGAGATTGGCAATCCGGATTCAGTCCATGTAAATGCAATTAAGACGATTGATTGGACAAACGACAACGTTCGTCTCGATTCGATTCACAACGAGGGCAATGACAAAATTACGCTAACGGCCAAAAAAGATGAGAATAATGCCGGTCACAGCGATTGGGTCAAGGAGCGTCCGGTTGCCACTTGGGAGAAGCATTCTCTTACCGACGCGGGTGGAGCCGTTCCGGAAACCGCCGATGGCTTCAAGGGCTGGACTGCTCCCGAGACTAACGGAGAGCAGAAGCAGACCATTCTCGCGCTTGATAATGAATCCGGAGTTGTCGTAAGGGTTCCGGTTGCATACAAATTGGATACGACTCCCGTCGAGGCGTCTTCTATCAAATATGGTGGGGCACGCCAGAAGCGTCACGACAACATTGTGTTCTCTGACAAATCGTTCAGCGTTGATTACCAACTTGCACCTGTACCTTCAGGAATCAATTCCACCGATGTCAGCTATCACGACAACAAGTCAAATACTGACGTTAAGGGATTGAAGCCGTCTACGGTCGGAGGCTTCCTTTATAGCTTCGAGGTTAGTGGAGACCGCGAGCTGGATACCGATAAGATTAAAATCCATGCGGTGTCTAATTCTGGAATGTTTTTGGATACCACTGCATCGCAAATAAAGGGCAAGGACCAAATTTCCAAAGATGTAGCTAAGCTTATTGCCGAGAGCTCTGGGCCCAAGGTCGCTATTAGCTATAGCGATACGAACCCCCAGCGCACCGCCAATGGCAAGGATTACTACAACCATAGCCGTACGATTAGGATTACGGTCACGGATCCTTTCTTTAAGTACACCCGTGAATATGCCCCGCAGACGATTTGCGAGGTCACCCGCGACGGTTCCAATTTCGCGACGGTCTCCACGGGAGACAACTGGCATCAGGGCGGCAGTTCTGACGAGTGGTATGTGGACATCCCGGTGACGGCAGACGGTGATTATGTCGTCGGCACGGCTAACGTGTATGACGTCATTGGCGGCGAGGGACACACTTCTTCCGCTGATGGCGAGGAGTTCGTCATCGACCAGACCGCTCCTAAGCTGAACGTGTCTTGGAACACTGAGGCTGCTCAGAACGGTAAGTATTACAACGCTGCTCGTACGGCTACCATCACGGTTGAGGAGCACAACTTCGATCCGAACCTGTTCAAGATCGAGGCTCCGGTCTCTGCCGGCAACGGTGACGAGGCTACTCCTGCCCAGATCGGCGGCTGGACCAGCAACGGCGATACCCACACTGCTACGGTGACCTTCCCGGGCCAGGGCGTCTACACGCTCTCCGTCTCCGGTGAGGACCTGGCTTCCAACAAGTCCGAGTCCTACACCTCGCCTGAGTTTGTGATCGACACCATCAAGCCCAAGATCGACATCCAGAATGTCGTCAACCGCACGGCTTATGCTGGCGAGGTCGCCCCGAGCGCCGCTGTCCACGATACCAACCTTGCCGATGGCACGACCATCGAGGTCTCCAAGATCAGCTATCCGCTGTCCAAGGACGATCCGAACCCCTACGCGGGCGCTGCAATCAACACCTCGGCTACCGACAAGTCCGTGAGCTACCTCAACCCGGCCAAGACCAAGGGCAACGACGGCGTCTACACGCTGACCGTTCAGGCTATCGACCTGGCCGGCAACACCGAGTCCGAGGCTGTCACCTGGTCGGTCAACCGCTTTGGTTCGACCTACGTCATCTCCGATAACACCGGTAAGATGCTCGACCAGTACCTCAAGAGCTCCAAGACCACCGATGTTAAGGTGACCGAGATCAACCCGTCCGGCCTTGATGACAACAAGACCTCCGTCGAGCTGACCCGCGACACCAAGAACACGACGCTCAAGAGCGGTGACAACTACACCACCGACTCCGACACGTCGAGCGGCTGGAGCGAGTACAACTATACCGTCAGCAAGTCCAACTACGACAAGGACGGCGCGTACCGCGTGCTGTTCCACAGCGAGGACGCCGCTGGCAACTCCTCCGAGAACACCATGGAGGGCAAGAACGCTCAGAAGTCCGGCGCTGCTGCCGAGATCAACTTTGCCGTTGACGACACCGCGCCCATCGCCTCCTTCGTCGACCTTGCTTCCAACGGCAAGTACGAGGAGTCCTCGCACAAGGCCAAGGTGAGCTTCGAGGACAACCTCAAGCTCTCGAAGGCTCAGATCAAGGTGAACGGCAAGACCGTGGCCACCTTCACGGCCGACCAGCTCGAGAAGAGCCCGATCCGCGAGTTCGTGCTCGACGGCAGCTCCTCTAAGCAGGACGTCACCGTTGTGGCTTGGGATGCCGCGGGTAACAAGTCCAAGGAGCTCAAGGCTACGGGCGTGCTCGTCACCAACGACTCCTTCGTTCTGTGGATGAACAACCTGCCGCTTATGGTTGGCACCATCGTCGCGATCGTTGTCGTCGCCGGCGGTATCTACATGGTCGTCGCCAAGAAGCGCAAGGAGAACGAGGAGAAGTAAGCTCTTCGCAAGACGCTTGTGCATCTGTGAGCTTTACGGCGCCTTGCCCCACTGCCGGGCGGGGCGCCGTTTTTGTTAGGAAAGGATTGATCGATGAGTTCCAAACAGGCACTGTGCCCGTTTTGCGGACAGCCGGTCGATGAGGGAATGCGTTGCTGCCCGTTTTGCGGGGCGCCGCTGAGTGCGGCCGAGGATGCTGCGGCGGGTGTTGGGT
>CALEDY010000122.1 GCA_937949355.1 uncultured Collinsella sp.
CTGTCGCCGCGCCCCGCAGTGCCCGCTTCCCCCGAGAACAATTATCAGTGCAGGTCACAGACTTGCGCTTTGTCGGTGTGGTCGGTGATTCGGTAAAAGTCTACTCACTTAGTTTTGCATGATGCATATTGTCCGCAACGAGACCCCGGCCGGAGTGATTCCACCGCGAATTCCGGTGACCGGGGGCAGCTAATTAGGTACCGTACGGGTTGCGGTCCCTCTCGATGCGCTTGCGGATATGGGCGTACTCGATAATCAGCAGCACCAGCAGCAGCGCCATGATTGCCAGGTAGCTCACCACGGCGCCCATCAGACCCAGCAGCTTAATCAGGATCACCGGCAGCACCGCGCTCACGGCGAAGCAGATCAGGTAGATCTTGGTGACGTCGCCGGCGTGGCGCAGCACCGTGATGATGGCGTAGATAAAGTCGATGGCCGCGGTGACGCCGCCGGCGACAACCATCAGCAGCGCCAGTGTGCGGTAGCGCTCAAAGTCAAGACCGTACATAAAGCTCATGAGGGGGATGCCGGGGCCCGCCATAAATGCGGCGCACACGCCGGTGATGACCACGATCAGCGCCATGACGGCAACAATAATCAGGTCAAAGCGGCGACGCTTGCGCGGATTCGCCCAAATGCTCGACAAGCGCAGGAGCTGCGGTTTATAGATAAATCCAATGCTCAGCAAAATTGCCTGCGCCGGAAAGAACAGGGCATTAAAGTACAGCTGATATTTGTAGGCCAGCGTGCCTTCCATCACAAACTTGGGCATACTCTCGATAAGGTTGAACAGGAACAGCGCGCCAAAGAGCGGGGCGCACTGGGCAAACAGGCGAGCGACCTCGCGCAGGCTCACGCGACGCGATTTTTCGGTCTCGAGCAGGGCGAGCGGCGCGGTGACCAGCACGAGCGAGGCGATGGCCGTGATGCCCATGGCCATGGCGGCGATGGACATGCTGCGTGTGAGGAACAGCGCCACACTAAAGACCGCGAGGACGCCGACGGAACGCAGCGTTTGGCTCATGCCGGCCAAGTAGAGCTTGTCGGCCTGCTGCAGGCGGCCCTCGTAAACGTCGGCGATGCCGTCGATTACTTTATAGAGATAGACGCCCAGACCGATCGTTGCCATTTGCGCGTCGTAGCCGCGGGCGCTGCTGTATACCAGACCGCATGCCAGTGCGAGTGCTCCGCAAAGCCAGCGGTTGAGCTGGTAGGAGGCGAAGCTGGTCTTCTCGTCGATGTCCGAGACCTGAAAATTGCGCACGCCGTAGTTGCACGCGATCATGATGAGCGTGCCGGTGACGAAGGCGATAGAGAACTTACCGGCTTCCTCGGCGCCCACGAGCTGCGTTGACACAATGGTGAGCAGCGGAAACGCCATGCCCCACAAGGCGGTGCCCAAGGTGTTCCACAGGTAGTCGCGGCGGGTGGCGTGTTCCTCGTACTCGGCTTCTTGTGTGGAGAAGCCGCCACCGTAGACGGCTGCGAGCAGGCGGTTCCACCAGGCGTTGACCATGCGGCGGATGGGGCCGGGCTCGCGGTCGCGCTCGCGGCGACGGCGCGTGGCCTGGCCGCTGTCGGGACCGCCGGCGTTGCGCTGGCTCAGTTCCTGGATGCGCGCGAGCTCCTCGGCGGTGTGCGAGGCGGGAAACAGGCCGTTCTCGATGCGTCCGCCCTGGCCGTGTGCCCCGTCGCCCAACACGGTGGGGTCGGCGACGTCGTTGCGGCGCGCGATGGCACGGCGGATGCTATCGAGGGGCGTGATGCTCAAGGTGGTTCCTTTCTATTGCTGTGCCTTAGTATAGTCGCGACGGTGTCGGTTCGTGTTTTTGAACAGATTGTTCAATATATTCGGCAGGCGGCAGCAAATTGTCGGTAAGCGTGCGGTATTCTGTTGAAGTTTTGTGACACCCCGATGCCGCCTTCGCGGTACCAAGGAGTTTTTGCCCATGGACGTCGCCGCATTTTTGCTGGCTCTTGTGCCGATCATCTGGCTTGTCGTGATGCTGCTGTGCTTTAAATGGCCAGCTTGGAAAGCCGCCATCGGCTCGTTTGTTCTTTCGTGCGTGCTCGCCTTTGCGTGGTGGCACCTGCCGGCGGCGCAGATCGCCACGGCTTCGCTCGAGGGTTTTTTGATGGCCTTGTGGCCCATCGTGCTAGTGATTATCGCAGCGGTCTTTACGTATAACCTCTGCGTGCGCACGGGCGCTATGGACGTGATCGGAAGCATGATTACCTCCATCAGCAGCGACCGCCGACTGCTGGCGCTGCTCGTGGCCTGGTGCTTCGGCGGCTTTATGGAGGGCATGGCCGGCTTTGGTACCGCTGTCGCCATTCCTGCCGGCATGCTCGCGGGCTTGGGCTTTGAGGCCGTCCCCGCCGTGCTCATCTGCCTGCTGGCCAACGGCGTGCCCACGCCTTACGGCTCCATCGGTATCCCGACGGTGTCCGTTGCCGACCTGGTGGGTCTGGATTCCCTGCATCTGGCGACTGTTCAGCTGGTGCAACTTGCGCCGTTCTTTGTGGTGATGCCGCTGCTCATCGTGCTGGTCGCGGGTCGTGTTGCCGATGATCAGGGCAACGTTGCGAGCGTGGGCGAGCGCCTGCGTGGCGTGGCTGGTGTCGCGCTGCTCTCTGGCGCGTCCTTTGTCGGCGCGGCCCTGGTCGTTGCCATGTTTGTGGGCCCCGAGCTTGCCGTGGTCGTGGGCTCCATCGTGTCGCTCGCGCTGACCGCCGCGCTTGCCATGCGCGCCGAGAAGTCCGGTCACCTGGACGCGCGCTTCCATATGAATATCGAGTCCGGCGAGCAGCTTACCGTTAAGTCGGCGCTTTCGGCCTGGTCGTGCTTCATCCTGATCTTTGTGCTGCTGCTGGGCACCTCCAACCTGGTGCCCGCCGTGCACGCTGCGCTCGCGCCGTTTGCGAGCCACGTGCAGGTGTATTGCGGTGAGAACCCCGGTACGCTTACGTTTTCTTGGATCAACACCCCGGGTGTCTGGATTTTCCTGGCGGCGTTTGTCGGTGGCGCGATTCAAGGTGCTTCGCCGCGTCTGATGGGTGAGGTGCTGGCCGCGACCGTCAAGCAGATGATGCCGACGGTGATCACCATGCTTTCGGTGCTGGGTTGCGCCAAGGTGATGGGTTATGCGGGCATGATTTCGTCGATCAGCGCGTTTTGCATTGCCGTCGCCGGTGGCCTGTACCCGATCCTGGCTCCGTGGATCGGTGCCGTCGGAGCGTTCGTGACCGGTTCGGGCACGTCCTCGGGCATGCTGTTTGGCCCCATCCAGAGCCAGGCCGCTACGGCGCTGGGCGTGAGTGACTACTGGATGGTCGCGCTGAACGCCCTGGGCGTCGCCGCCGGCAAGATGATCTCGCCGCAGACGCTCGCGATTGGCCTGGCCGCCGTGCACGTGCGCGGCAAGGACGCCGAGCTCCTAGGCGCCGTGCTGCCCTACGCTGCCGGCATGCTGGTCCTCATGAGCGCCATCGCCATGCTTGGCCAAGACCTGCTGCTCTAGGCCGGCACTTGGGAACGTTCCTTTTCTGCCGGCATCTGGGGACACTCCTTGCTCGCGATTAGTCATCGGGGACGTTCTTAAACGACTAGTCGTTGGGGACAGTCTTCGGTTTTTGATCGCTGAGGCCGTTTGGCATGGTCTGGCATCGGCCGACCGGGTGTCTGGGATGGCCGTGTGCAAAAAACGTCGAATATGAGTACTGCTACTACTTTAGTAACAGCGATTTTGATTCATTTGGCGGCTAATCGACCCGTCATGCAAGCGCAAGTGCAGCCATATCTCCCCAAATGTTCAATAAAAGGCCGCCCTAACGAGAGTTAATTCCGTTAGGGCGGCCTTTTTGCTTGAAAATATATGTGACAACAAAGGCAACAGTACTCATATTTGCCGTTTTTTGCACACTGCCCCTGAACGGACATCGAAAACAACTCAAATCCGGCATTTGGGGACGTTCCTTTTGTGCCGGCACTTTAGGAACGTCCCTAGATGCCGGCACCTTGGGACAATTCTTTGCGGCCGAACGCTCCAAGAGTGTCCCAAACGATTTGTCGTTTAAGAACGTCCCCAATTACTAGTCGTTTAAGAACGTCCAATGACTAGGCCGGGTTACGCTTACCTGCGATTTTTGACCGTTGGGCGGGATGCTCTGCGGTTGCCGCAAAAACGTTTTTGCATATCGGGTACAACGGGCTTTACGTGAGTAAAGCGCGCGCCCTCGTGACGCGCTTTTAAAGGAGGCCCCATGCCTGGTGTTACCCCTGCAGAAGTACTGTCCAACTTTGGTCTTACGCTGGTCGAAGATCCCGCCGAGAATCAACCCCGCCTGCTGGTGGACCTGCCGGCGGCAGAGCTCGTCGAGCATGCCATTCGTCGCGAAGAAGGCCGCATGGCCTCCAACGGCGCACTGGTGATCGAGACGGGAGAGCGCACTGGCCGCTCGCCCAACGACCGCTTTATCGTCGACACGCCCGACGTGCACGACAAGATTGCCTGGGGTGCCGTCAACCGCCCGCTTTCTGTCGAGAGCTACGAGACCATCAAGGCCGGTATCGTCGACTATCTCAACGAGCGTGATGTGTTCGTCACCCGCGGCATGGCCGGCGCCGACCGCAACCACACGCGTCGCCTGCTCGTCGCCTGCGAGCGCGCCAGCCAGGCGCTCTTTATTAAGCAAATGCTCGCCCGTCCGCTCGCTCGCGAAATCGCGCGCACCGGTGAGCCGGACTTTTGCGTGCTCGCGGCGCCAGGTTACCAGTGTGACCCCGCCATCAAGGGCCTCAACTCCAGCGCCGCCGTGGTCATCAATTTCCAGGAGCGCGTGATTTTGGTCGCTGGCACTGGCTACTCCGGCGAGATCAAAAAGTCCATCTTCAGTGTCATGAATTACTTGCTGCCCGTCGAGGACGACGTGCTGCCCATGCACTGCTCGGCCAGCATGGACCCCGTCACGCACGAGACGGCCGTGTTCTTTGGCCTGTCGGGCACCGGCAAGACCACGCTTTCGGCCAACCCCACGCGCCTGCTGATCGGCGACGACGAGCACGGCTGGTCCGACATGGGCATCTTCAACATCGAGGGCGGCTGCTACGCCAAGTGCGAGGGCCTGGACGCCTTCCACGAGCCCGAGATTTTCAATGCCGTTCGCTTTGGCGCCATCTGTGAAAACGTGGTACTCGATGAGAATCGCAAGCCTAACTACGACGACGTCTCGATCACGCACAACACGCGCGTGGCATATCCCGTCGAGCACATTCCCAACGCGTGGACCAAGGGCATGGGCACCACTCCGAGCGTCGTGCTGTTCCTGACCTGCGACGCCTTTGGCGTGTTGCCGCCCATCTCACGCCTGACGGCCGATGCCGCCATGTACCACTTTGTGACGGGCTTCACCGCCAAGATCCCCGGCACCGAGGTCGGCGTCACCGAGCCCACGCCCACGTTCTCCTCGCTGTTCGGAGAGCCATTTATGCCGCTCGACCCCATGGTCTACGCCAAGATGCTCGGCGAGCGCATCGCCGACGGCCGCACGCGCGTGTACCTGGTCAACACCGGCTGGATCGGCGGCGGCTACGGCGTGGGCCATCGCATTGAGCTTGCCTACACGCGCTCCCTGGTCGCGCGCGCCCTCGACGGCACCATCGAGGAGAGCGAGTTCGTGCACGACGACATCTTTAACGTCGACATTCCCACCACGTGCCACGGCGTGCCCGACGGTATCCTGGTGCCGCGCCAGTACTGGCAGAGCACCGCGCGCTACGACGAGGCGGCACACAATCTGGCCGTGATGTTCGAGGAGAACTTCGAGAAGAAGTACTCGCACCTGCCCGAGTCCGTAAAGGCCGCCGGCCCGCACGCCCAGGTGCCCGTTGAGGCCCGTCACCGCGGCCGCGGCCTGCTGGGACGTCGCCTTTAGCATCGCTTCCGGCATCGCTTTAGTTCGAAACCACCACAAAGGTGCCTGTCTCCTTTGTGGTGGTTTTTATGTTGATGGGTTAACAAATGGGATATTTGGGTACGGGCGTTACCCGGTGCGGCTAAGATGTTTACCCGTTAGCATCATGCAAGCGAAAGGTGGTCGTCTCCCATGCAGCAGAACGACGAGACACGTTTTGAGGACTTTGTCGGACTGATCAGTGGTCTCTACAAGGAGATCCAGCGCATCAAGACGTCCGAGGGCGCGAGGCTGGGCCTCAAGGGTTCCGACGTCATGTGCCTGTATTATCTCGAGCGCAGCAAGGACGGCCTGACTGGAGCCGACCTCGCCCGCATGGCTGGTGTGACCCGCGCCGCCGTTTCGCGTACGCTTGCGCATCTGGAGGAGGGCGGCTACGTCGAGGTCGATGATTCGGGCGATGCCGCCGTGAAGTACCGTGCCCCGGTGCGCTTGACCGCCCTGGGCGGCGAGAGCATGAGCGAGGCCGATCGCATCATTCGCGAAGTGCTCGATACCACCGGCAAGGCCATGGGTGTGGAGCAGCGCGAGCAGATGTATGCATCGCTGCGCACGATTCTCAACACCCTGCGCGAGATCTAGAGCCGCGCTGGCGTTAGTTTTCAACCAACAATTGCATCGTCCCGTTTGAGCGCGCGCGGCGTGCTGGGATATTGCTGTCAAAATTCCCTGCGCGGAGCACGCGCAAGAAAGGATTCCCTATGTCAGTCCGCATCATTACCGATTCCGCGAGCGATATGTCGCCGGCAGAGCACTCGGCTCTGCACGTTCTGCCGCTTTCCGTTACCTTTGGCACCGATGTGTATATGGATGGCGTCGACATCGATCACCAGCGCTTTTACGAGATGCTTGTGGAGCGCGACGAGCTGCCTAAGACCGGTCAGGTCAACCCGTACGCCTTTTCGCAGGCGATCGCCGAGGCGCGTGAGGCCGGCGACGAGGCCGTGATTATTACCGTGGGCGCCAAGCTTTCGGGTACCAACCAAAGTGCTCGTACGGCCCTTGCCGAGATGCCGGGTGGCGACGTGTTCGTCGTGGACAGTAACAACGTGACGCTGGGCGAGCGCGTGCTGGTCGAGTATGCGCTGCGCCTGGTGGACGAGGGCCGCAGCGCCGCGCAGATCGCGGCTGCCGTCGAGGCCGTTCGTGACCGCGTTGTCGTCATTGGCCTGCTCGAGACGCTTGAGTACCTGGTGCGCGGTGGCCGCCTGTCTGCGGCGGCGGGCGCTGTGGGCACGCTCCTCAACGTGAAGCCGGTTGTGGCTGCCGAGGACGGCTTGATTGTGCAGTTGGGTAAGGCGCGTGGCTCCAAGAACGGCCGCAACCTGCTCAATCAGAAGGTCGAAAAGGCCGGCGGCGTCGACTTTTCCATGCCGCTGGCGCTCGGCTACACGGGCCTTTCGGATGTCGTGCTCAAGAAGTATATCGAGGACAGCGCGGCGCTGTGGGCCGGTCACACCGAGGGCGAGCTTCCCGTCCACACTATCGGCGCCACCATCGGTACGCACGTTGGCCCCGGCGCTGTAGCCGTAGCCTTCTTCCAGCCCGCCAACTAGTTCGCCTGCCAAAACCACCACAAAGGGGACAGGCACCTTTGTGGTGGTTTATGCTTTTCCGGGTGGAAAGGAGCGCGAAATGGTGTCTGAGGGCTTTTTTGAGCGGGTGTACGAGGTGGTCGAGCAGATCCCCGAGGGGATGGTCGCCACGTACGGCCAGGTGGCGCTGCTCGCCGGTCGTCCGCGCAGCGCGCGCTACGTGGGCTATGCGCTGCACAGCAATCCGCGCCCCGGTCAGATTCCCTGCCATCGTGTGGTGTTTGCCGATGGCCGTATCTGCGAGGGCTTTGCATTTGGCGGCCCCGATGCTCAGCGCGAACTTCTGCTGGGGGAGGGCGTGACGTTTGCCGACCCTATGCACGTCGATCTGGCCGCCTGTCGTTGGCAAGCCGGACTCTAACAAGTCGACCGTGGCCAAAACCACCACAAAGGTGCCTGTCCCCTTTGTGGTGGAACGCCGGCGCTGTGACGTTTCCCCAGATAAAACCTACCAAAATAAACCTGTCCCTTTTTGGCAGGTTTACCGGGGCTAACATATGGAGACAATGTGGCGAGGCAATTTGCCGCCTGAAAGTAAACCACGGTGAACTATATTGTTTTCAGCAACGGAGCAGGCCATAGGCGATGAAAAAGCCTGCCCTGTTGAGTTTGATTCGCATTCCTCCCCTCTGTGCGATTCAACGGTGTACTTCGGGAACGGGCCCGCTGGCAACTAACTGCCAGCGGGCCCGTTCCTGTTTCGGGGGAGGATTCAGCCTCACCGTCTATGTTGTGCGAAGGTGCTTTGCCTAGTACACCATGCCCATGGCGTCCTGAACTTCGGCCAGGGTCTGCTCGGCGATCTCGTTGGCGCGGCGATTGCCCTCGTGCAGCACGTCCTTCACGTAATCCAGATCGTTCTCGTAACGCTGGCGACGCTCGCGGATCGGGGCGAAGTACTCGTTGACGGCCTCGGTCACGTACTTCTTGAGCTGTCCGGAGCCGCCCATGCCGATCTCCTCGGCAATCTCGACCTCGGAGCGGCCGGTGCAGATGGCGGCCGTCGAAAGCAGACCGGACACGCCGGGGCGATTCTCGGGATCAAACGTGATCATGCGCTCGGAGTCGGTCTGGCTCTTCTTGATGCGCTTGGCCGTCTCCTCGGCGGTCATCGAAATGTTGATGGCGTTGCCGTAGCTCTTGCTCATCTTGCGACCGTCCAGGCCGGGCAGCAGCGGGGTCTCGGACAGCAGCGCGTCGACCTCGGGGAACACCTTGCCGTAGCGGTTGTTAAAGCGGCGGGCGATGGTGCGGGTGAGCTCGATGTGCGGCAGCTGGTCGCGACCGACAGGCACAACGTTGCCCTTGCAAAACAGGATGTCGCAGGCCTGATGCACCGGGTAGGTGAGCAGAAGGCCGGTGAGCTCGTGGCCCGAGGCCTCCATCTCGGCCTTGACCGTGGGGTTGCGCGCCAGCTCGGCCTCGGACACCAGCGACAGGAACGGCAGCATGAGCTGGTTTGCCGCGGGCACGGCGGAATGCGCGTAAATCATGGTCTTGTCGGGGTCGATGCCGCAGGCAAGGTAGTCCATGACCATGTTGTACACGTTGTCCTGGATGTGCTCGGTGGTGTCGCGGTCGGTGATGACCTGGTAGTCGGCGATGAGTACGTTGGTCTTGGCGCCCATGTTCTGCAGCTCAACACGGCCCTTGAGGGTGCCGAAGTAGTGGCCCAGGTGCAGGCGGCCGGTCGGGCGGTCGCCAGTGAGCATGGTGAACTTCTCGGGCGTCTTGGCCAGGCCCTCGCGAATGGCGTTGCTCTTTTGCAGCGCGACTTCGTAGCTGTTCTCGTTTGGCATGATTGCTCCTAACGTATGCGAATTGGTCAAGATGATAGCGCGTTTATTGAAAGGGGTGGGGCGTAAGTGGGCGAGGGGTCGGTAAGCTGAGGGCCATGCGGCGGTCGCGGCGTGGTCGCGAGCGGCCGGCGGCAATGTGCCGCATCCTCGGCAGCAAACCCTAGCGCCTGTGGTGACGCTCCTCCTTGCGTTCCTCGGCCGCCTGCTCCTCCTGTTTAAAGGCAGGGTCGTCGGGGGTCACCAGCTCGTCCTCGTGCGTGCGCTTGTTGTAGTGGTGGCGCAGCACGGGCTCAAACAAGTGCAGATGCTTGGCGAAGGCCGCGGAGCCAATGGCGAGCACGACAAAGATGAGCACGCGCATGGGCACTTCGACTTGGTTGATCGCAGCGGCGCCGGCCGAAAGCATGATGCACCAGGCGTAGATGAGCAGCACGGCCTGCTTTTGGTTGTAGCCCTCTTGGATCAGGCGATGGTGGATGTGGCCCTTGTCGGCCTGCCCGATGCTAATGTGGGCGCGCTTGCGGCGCACGATGGCGCTGAACGTGTCGATGATGGGCACGCCGGCGACGATAAGCGGGATGATGAGCGAGGTGAGCGCGGCGGTGCGGCTCACGTTGAGCAGTGAGATGGAGCCAAGCGCAAAGCCCAGCAGCAACGACCCCGAGTCGCCCAAGAAGATGCTCGCGGGGTTGAAGTTGTAGCGCAGAAAGGCCAGGCACGAGCCAAAGAGCGCGATGGAGAGCGCGGCAGCGTCGATGCGGCCCGAAAGCACGGCCATCGTGAACATGGTGAACGACGCGATGCCGCAGATGCCCGTGGCCAGGCCGTCGAGGCCGTCGATGAGGTTGATGATGTTGGTGAACGCCACCAGGTAGATCACGGTGATGGGGTAGGTGAGCCAACCGAGCATGATCTCGCCTGGGGCAAACGGGTTGACGATGACGCCGATACGCAGACCGCCGATGCAGGCGATGAGCGCAGCGAGTACCTGACCGGCCAGCTTTTGCTTGGGCTTGAGCTGGAAGACGTCGTCGATCGCGCCGGTCGCATAGATCACGGTAAAGGAGAGCGCCAGCATGGGATAGCTGATGTGCAGGCGCGGGTGCGGCACCAAAGCGGGCGGCCAGCCTAGGTACCAGGTGCCCAAGATTTGCACGATGCAGGCCACGACGAGGCCCAAAAAGACCGCCGTGCCGCCCATGCGCGGAATGGGCTTGGTGTTGATGCGGCGCTTTGAGGGATAGTCGACGGCGTCGAGCTTAATCGCCAGGCGCTTGACCAGGGGCACCGTGAGGAAGGTCGTGATAAAGGCCGCGGCCGCCACGCATAAGTACGGTATGAAGCTCGTGGATGAAGCCATGAATCGAAAAACCGCCAAGCGTCGAAGGAAAAGGTCAAAGGGTGCTATGCGGCAAAGGCATAGCTGACCCATGATACTCGACCAAAGGGGGTGCGGGGGTTTGCGCGATGGCATTATCACGCGCTTACCAGATATTGGGATGTTGTTGATGGCTTGTTGGGGCGCCGGCTCGAGGATCCGAATAGGTAACATCGGTGATTTTCGGCAAAAGAAAACCACCCCCCACGTTACGAAAATGAACCCACCTAAAACAGGTGGGTGCCCTCATCGACCGTTCCAGCGTCCTTAACAACGAAGGATACCTGTACTAAGTACGACTGTGTGGGCTCCCTAAATAAACGCGACGGTTCACCCAGTTGCTCCGCGGGGGGCGGAATACCTACATCATAAAGCGGCACTTTGTCGATTCCAGTCTTGACATTATAAAAATCGTGTCGGACGATTACGGCGCCTTTGGCTTGGAGCCGCCTGCGCGGTCCGGGCCTTTACGTTTGAGCTGCTAAATCGTTGTTTTGGAGCATGGTTTCATGTCGACGTCGTTGACCGAACTTTTTTCGCCCGCCTGTCATTTGTGTCCGCGCCGTTGCGGCGCGGCGCGCGATGAGGGAGCGCGCGGCGTGTGCGGCGCCGATGACACACTCAAGGTGGCCCGCGCGGCGCTCCACATGTGGGAGGAGCCGCCCATCTCGGGCGAGGCCGGCTCGGGCACGATTTTCTTTAGCGGCTGCTCGCTCAAATGCGTTTACTGTCAGAACCACGAGATCTCGACGGGCAATTTCGGTCTTGAGATTACGCCCGAGCGTCTGGTCGAGATTATGCTGGAGCTGCAGGACCAGGGCGCCAACAACATCAACCTGGTGACGGCGACCCACTATGCTCACCTGCTGCCTGCCGCGATCGCTGCGGCACGGGAGCGCGGGCTGACCATCCCGATTGTCTACAACACGAGTGGCTACGAGCGGGCGAGTGCCGTGGTGGCCCTGGGCGATCTGGTCGACGTATGGCTCACCGACTTTAAATATGCCGACGCAGGGCTTGCTCAGTCGCTCTCACATATTAAGGACTACCCGCGCGTAGCCGTGTCGGGCCTGGCTCAGATGGCGCGCGAGATCGAGCGCCGCGGGGGAGAGCTGGTGGACGACGACGGGCTCATGAAGCGTGGCATCATCGTGCGCCACCTGGTGCTGCCGGGGCATGCGGACGATTCGTGCCGCGTGCTGGACCTGGTGTGGCAGACGGTGGGCGACGTGCCGATCTCGGTCATGAATCAGTACACGCCCAACGCCCTCATGCGCGAGCAGGGTGGTGATCTGGCGCGCGCCGTGACGCGTGAGGAGTACGAGCAGGTGCTCGACCATGCCGACGACTTGGGCTTTTCGACGATGTTTTGGCAAGAAGGCGGTGCGGTGGACGAGAGCTTCACCCCAGCCTTCGACACCACCGGCGTCCTCACCAGCGCCCAGGGTAGTTAATTTGGCCCCGTCCCAAAAAGACTGGTTTTTGGGCGTTGACAGTTGGCGAGCCGTAGGTAAAATATCAACTTGTCCTGGGGACGTAGCTCAGTTGGGAGAGCGCTGCCGTCGCATGGCAGAGGCCGAGGGTTCGACTCCCTTCGTCTCCACCCTTGGATTTGATAAGCCGCTGACATTGTGTCGGCGGCTTTTTTTAAAAGAAAGGCTGTACCATGGCCGAGCTTGAGTCCCAACCACTGTCTGCCGAGGAGCGCGCCGAGTTGGAAGAGCTCCGCGCCGAAAAGGCCCGTCGCGAGGCCCAAGAGCAGGCCCGTCGCGAGCGTGAGGAGCTGGCCGCTCTGCGTGCCGCGATGCAGGTTTCCGCCGCGCCCAAGCCTCAGCCCAAAAAAGCCGCTCGTCCCAAGTCCGCCGACACCAAGCCGAGCCGTGACGAGATGACCTTTGCCCAGCGTATGGTCACCTCCAAGGAGCCCGAAGGCGAGGACGAGATCCCCGGCATGCCGCCGGCTCAAAAGCTCATCATCGCGCTCGCTCTGATCGGGTTTATCGTCTTTATGGGCTACACGATCACGGGCAGCATGGGCCTGCACTAGCCGATCCGCGCCGGGCGCCGCGCCCGCGTATCCTGTCCCGCCCAATCCTCAACCTCTGCACAACGCATCCGAAAGGTCGCCCCATGGCTTTGACCGACATCTCGCATCCCACCGATATCGCAATGCTCACCGATCTGTACGAGCTCACTATGGCCCAGGGCCTGTGGGAGAGCGGTAAGGCCAATGAGCAGGGTTGTTTTACGGCGTTTTACCGTGACCACCCCTTTGGCAGCGCGTATGCCGTCATGTGCGGCACTGCCGAGCTGCCCGAGCTGGTCGAGAACCTGTGCTTTACGCCCGAGGACATCGACTACCTCGCGTCGCTTGAGGCCCCGGCCGGCGGCGCGATGTTCAAGCCCGAGTTCCTCGACTACCTGCGTAACTTCCGCGCTCACGTGAACATCGACGCGGTGCCCGAGGGCGAGCTCGTCTTTCCGCGTGAGCCCATGGTTCGTGTGACCGGCCCGGCGCTGGAGTGCCAACTGCTCGAGACCGCGCTGCTCAACATCGTCGGTTTCCAGACGCTCGTTGCCACCAAGACGGCGCGTGTTGTGTTGGCGGCCGATGGTCGTCCCGTCGCCGAGTTCGGCCTGCGTCGCGCCCAGGGCCCCGACGGCGGCTTGGCTGTTGCGCGCGCGAGCTACGTGGCGGGTTGTTCGTCCACGTCCAACGTGCTGGCCGGGCGCCGCTATGGTATTCCCGTCTTTGGCACGCATGCGCACAGCTGGGTGATGAGCTTCGATTCCGAGCTCGAGGCCTTCCGCGCCTTTGCCAAGTCGAGCCCCAAGAACTGCACGCTGCTTATCGACACGTACGACGTGCGCGAGGGCTGCGAGCATGCCATTACGGTTGCCAAGGAGATGGAGGCGGTGGGCGAGCGCCTGTCGGCTATCCGTATCGACTCCGGCGACTTGGCCAAGCTCTCCAAGTATGTCCGTGGTCGCTTTGACGCCGAGGGCCTGCCCTATGTGGGGATCTCGGTCTCCAATGACTTGGACGAGTACACGATCCAGTCGCTGCTCGATCAGGGAGCGCCCATCGATAGCTTTGGCGTGGGCACCAAGCTCGCGACCTGCTACGACCAGCCGGCGTTGGGCGGCGTGTACAAGCTTTCTGCCCGCCGCGCGAACGAGGCGGACCCCTGGACGCCGGTGGTAAAGCTCTCCGAGCAGCCCTACAAGCGCACGATTCCGGGCGTGCAGCGCGTGCGTCGCTATTACGACGGCTTTGGCGGCCCGGTCTGCGACATGATCTATGACGAGGACCATCTGGCGGGGGAGGGCGCCGCGCGCGGGAACACGCTCGTGGCCGTGAACGACGCCGCCCTTGTGACTAATGTCTCCGAGCTTGAGTATCGTGAGCTGCTGGTGCCGATCGTGCGCGACGGTTGCGCGGTGGCTCCGCGTGAGAGCATCGAGGACGCGCGCGACCGCTGCGCCTGGGCGCTCGATCATCTGGACGCTGCCTACAAGCGTTTCCTGTATCCGCAGACCTACGTGGTGGGTATGGAGCAGGGCCTGGCCCAGGTGCGCGACGAGCTCGTACGCAAGAACATGGCCGCGGCATCCGCCTTCCCCTGGGCAAAATGATCTGAAGGGGACGGAGGAAAACGGATCATTTTCGTTCGTCCCGCACCAGCTGTCCCGGCTCGCCCGAACGCTCGACATTCGATTGGTTTGACGTATGACGACTTCTTATAAAACGATGGTGGTAAAGATCGGTTCGTCCACGGTGGTGGGCGCCGACGGCAAGGTCAACCGTGCCTTTATCGGTGGCCTGGCCGACCAGGCCGCGGCCCTGTGCAAGCTCGGTTGGCACCTGGTCGTGGTGAGCTCTGGCGCCATCGCGTGCGGTTATCCCGTGCTGGGCTTCGACCGCAAGCCGGTCGGGGACCTGCCGAGCCTGCAGGCCTGCGCTTCGGCCGGCCAGTGCATTATCTCGTCGGCCTACGATGAGGAGTTCCATGCGCGCGACCTGCTCACCTCGCTCGTGCTGCTCACGCGCCACGACACGGCGCGTCGCACGTCCTACCTGCACGCGCGTGACGCCCTGCTGCGCCTGGTGGAGCTGGGCGTGGTGCCGGTCGTCAACGAGAACGATACCGTCACCGTCGACGAGATCAAGTTCGGCGACAACGATACGCTGGCGGCCCTCGTGAGCTGCCTGGTCTCTGCGGACCTGTGCGTGACGCTTTCGGACATCGACGGGCTCTACACCGCTAATCCGCATGAGGACCCGACCGCCGAGTTTGTTCCGGTTGTGCACAAGATCGATGCTGCGATCATTGCCTCGGCGGGCGATTCGTCGACGTCGGTGGGCACGGGCGGTATGATCACCAAGATTCGCGCGAGCCGCATTTTGATGACGGCAGGTATCCAGAGTGTGATCTGCTCGGGCGAGGAGCCCGATGCACTCGTGCGCCTGGCCCGTGGCGAGAGCGTGGGAACCCTGTTCGATCCGCCGGCGGAGCGCCTGGACATCGCACCCCGCAAGCTGTGGATCGCGCTGGGCGACAAGGCCCACGGTTCGGTAACGGTTGACGAGGGCGCCGCGAGGGCGCTGGTCAGCCGCGGTTCGTCGCTGCTTGCAGTGGGTATTCGCGAGGTCGATGGCGAGTTTGCCGAGGGCGATGTGCTCGACGTGTGCGATCCGAGCGGCATGGTCGTCGCCCGCGGCATTGCCGAGGCCGATTCGGACGTGCTGGAGCTTGCGGCCGGCCGCCGCCAGGACCAGATTGCCAGCAACCGTCTCCTCGCGGATCTGGCAGAGAAGCCTGCGATCCATCGAGATAATTTGATAGTGTTTGCCTAACCAATTGACGCTGCAAACGCCCCTAAGCGGCAATCTGACGTTCAATCGTCGGGCATGACCAGAAGGTCAATGCCCTCCTCTTTCACGTCACCTTGCTCGCTTAGGGGCGTTTTCGCTTTCCGTTCTCTACCTGCGGCATTATCGTTGCCGGTACTTGTTCGGCACTTTGGGACGTTCCTTATGTGCCGGCAGCGGGGGACACTCCTACGCTAGAAAATTCGGCGCAGGTCTCCGCGGTTGAGGGCTTCGTCGAAGAGGTGCTTGAACACCTTGCTGCCGTGCAGGCCGTCGTGCTCGAACTCGTTGGTCACCCAGGCGTGCGAGTTGCCCACGCGGCTGAGCGTGTCGAGCTGCATGCCCGAGTCCACATACATGTCATCGAAGTACACTGCGGCTTGGAGCGGCACCTCGTTGCAGGCCAGGCGCTGCGGGTCGTAGATCTTGTCCCAGCTGGTGTCCTCCATCAGCAGGTCCATCGCCGGCTTAAAAGGCTTAAGCTCGGGCATCTGCTCAAACATCCACGGGAACATGGCCTCGCCGGTAAACATGAGCGGGCGCGCGAGGGTATCGAACTCGGCGCGATGGGCCTTCTCCTCGGCCGCGGCCCAGCGAATGGGCATGGTATCGCCGTCGGCGTAGATGAACTCCTGCAGTGTCCAGTACAGCGGGTTCGTGCGCGTGTTGGTGCGCTCGAAGGCGCGCATCAAAAAGCCGTCGGACACCGAGGCGCCGCAGCTCAGCGTGCCGTCGCCGTCAACAAAAGCGTGATCGATAATCCAGTGCATGCGCTCAAAGCTCGGCTTCATGCCAAAGTCGCTGCCCATGAGCTGCAGACGCTCGACCGTCATCGGCGAGCCGTCGGGTAGCACGGGCTTCTGCTCCTCGAGCGCATCGGCAAGAGCCGCCACGCGCTCGACGTCGGCGGGGTAGCGGTCGTAATACTGCTGCGTCTTGGCGGCCATGCGCGGGAAGGTGTGCGCGTAGACCTCGCTGGCGCTCGCCGGGACGTGGGGGATGCCGCCGCAGGTAAAGCTCGCCGCCACGCCCTCGGGGAAGAGCGACAGGTAGCTCAGCGTCAAAAAGCCGCCGTAGCTCTGGCCGAGTGTGACCCACGGCTTGCCGCCAAAGCCCACCAGGCGCAGGTACTCAAAATCACGCACGATGGAGCTGGCGAGGTGGCGCTTGAGGAAGTCCGCCTGCGAGCGTGCCGCGTCGACGCCGGCGGCCGTCGCGCGCTCGCCCAGGGCCGCGATCGTGCGCCCGTCCACGCAGCTGCTGCGCCCCGTGCCGCGCTGGTCGGGCAGGACCACGCGGAAATGCTTGACGGCTTCCTCGATCCAACCATCGCTCGTGGGCGACAGCGGACGCGGGCTCTCGCCGCCGGGGCCGCCCTGCAAAAACAGGAGCAGCGGCAGGTCGTCGTTGATGCGGTCGGGCGCGCAAATCACGCGGTAGAAGAGCTTGATGCTCTCGGGCGCGCCGGCGATGGGCGCCGGCATGGCGCCGCGGCGCATGGTGCTGCCGACGGCCAATAGCATCGGCTCCAGGCCGCGCCAATCCAAGGGGACGTCGATGCTGTGGTCCTCGACATAGAGGCCGGGGACGTGGTACGAAGTGATGAGGGGCATGCGGTACTTCCGTTCGTTGCGGTGTTTCGGGTTGACCAATTCTACCGCCGCGCGCGAGGGCATGCGCAAATCGGCTACCATGGTTGGCAAACTTCTAGGAGAAAGGGCCGCCCATGTCGGTCGATATAGTCACGTATGTCCACGATCTTGCCGTTGCCGCCAAGGCAGCGTCGGCCTCGCTTGCCACGGCGAGCGATGAGCAGCGCCAGGAGGCCGTACGCGCCATGGCCACAGCACTGCGCGACGGCGTCGACTCCATCGTCGCCGCTAACGAGCTCGATATGTCCGCCGCGCGCGATGCGGGCACCTCTGCCGGCCTGCTCGACCGCCTGC
>CALEDY010000123.1 GCA_937949355.1 uncultured Collinsella sp.
GTCTTCACGGCGGGCGGCCGTAACGCCACGGGTATCGATGCGGTGGCGTGGGCCGAGGAGGCAGCTCGTCGCGGCGCCGGCGAGATCCTGCTCACCAGCATGGATCGCGACGGCACCAAGGCCGGCTTCGACCTGGCGCTCACCCGCTCCGTGGCGCGCGCGGTGCCGATCCCCGTCATCGCGAGCGGCGGCGTGGGCACGCTCGAGCATTTTGCCGAGGGCGTGATCGAGGGCGAGGCTGACGCCGTGCTGGCAGCCAGCGTCTTTCACTTTGGAACCTTCAGCATTCGCCAAGTGAAGGAATACATGGCGTCGCAAGGTATCCCTGTCCGGCTGGACTTTTAGCGCTGCGGCTTGCCCAGGCACCGCATCTTGCCGCTCAAACCGTCGCTCGCGTACCAAAGTACGCGTCGCTCCTCTTTCGCGGCAACCTGCGGCACCTGGACAACCCTCGCCGACCTGCGATGTTTAAATTGGGGAATTGAAATGAGAGAAATTACTACTCCAGCGGATCTTAAGTACGACGCCAAGGGGCTGATTCCTTGTGTGGTTCAGCAATATGACACTGGCGAGGTGCTTATGGTTGCTTGGATGAACGAGGAGTCGGTGGGGCTGACACTCAAGACCGGCACCACGTGGTTTTGGAGCCGTAGCCGTCAGGAGCTCTGGAACAAGGGCGCGACGAGTGGCAACATGCAGGAGGTCAAGGAACTCTGGGCCGACTGCGATAGCGATACGCTGCTGGTCAAGGTGGACTCTCCGGGTCCGGCTTGCCATACCGGTAACCGTACCTGCTTCTTTAAGAAGCTCGCCTAGGGCAAGCGTTTGACTAGGCGCTCTGTCAATTAGAAAGGAATGAACTATGGGTGTGCGCACCGCAAATGTTCAGGATGGAAATATCGGCGAGACGCTGACGGGCCTGGCCGAGGTGATTCACGGCCGCCGCGATGCATCGCCACAGGAGAGCTACACCGCTCGTCTGCTGACCGACGTTGAGGATGAGCTGCTCAAGAAGCTTGCCGAGGAGGCGAGCGAGGTCATCATGGCCTGCAAGGACAACGATCACGACCACATCCGCTACGAGGCCGGCGACCTGATCTATCACCTGCTCGTAACGCTCGAGCGCTACGGCATCACCCTCGACGAACTAGCCGGCGAACTCAACGCCCGCCGCCACTAGTCATTGGGGACGTTCTTAAACGACTAGTCGTTTGGGACAGTCTTTGCCGGCACAAAGTAGCCTGACCCCATTACACCGACCGTGAAGAGTGTCCCCGATGACTAGTCGTTTAAGAACGTCCCCAACGACTAGTTAGGCGAGGGGCGCGGGTTCCCATTCGCCGGTGGGGTGGGGGATGTTGAAGGTTCGATAGCCGCAGTCGTAGGCGTGGGCCTGGGCTTCGCGGATGTTCCAGCAGATATCGCAGGCGCGGTGTGCGTCCGAGCCAAAAGTGATCGGCACCTCGGCGTGGGCGAAACAGCGCAAAAGGCCAGTTGCGGGATAGTAATCGTCGAGGCCTTTGCGCGGCGCGGCGGTCGAGACCTCAACGCGGCGACCCGTATCGTGAGCGCACTCGGCCATCTGCTCCCAAAGTGGCGTGGGGTCAAAATCGGGCGCGAAGCCCTCCTTCGAAAAACGCATGACGAGGTCGGGATGGGCCATCACGTCAAAGTTGAGCGAGCTCTCGCAGGCGCGGCACCAGTCGTCGACATAGCGCTCCCATACGCCGCGCACCCCCAGGTTCTCCCAAACATGCAGGTTGGTGTCGTCGTCGATCCAGCCGCAAAGGGAATCGGGCGTATCGGGGCGAGCGACATTCCCCGTCCCCGCCGTGCCCGCGGCACCGGCCATGATATCGCCGGGGTCGCCGATCCAATGCACGCTGCCCAGGCGCACCACGGCGCCTTTTGACCAGCGCTCAACCAAAGGCTCGCAGCCTTCGTACCAATCGCATTCAAAACCGTAGATAAAGGTGAGCTCCGGCGCGATCTGTGCGGCGAGCTTGCGGGCGTCCTCAAATGCCAGGCGATGCGCCGGCAAGTCGCCCTCGACAACCTGCACCTCGCAGTTGGCGTCCATGCTGGCGGGCAAGGTGAGGTGGTCGGTCGAGACCATGACCTGACATCCGGCGGCGGCAGCGGCACGGACGTTCTCCTCAAACGAGGCATGCCCGTCCGAAAACGAGGTATGGGTGTGGCAATCGACCAGCGGACATGCGGACATGACGGCTCCTTTGCAGTTGGCGAATCCGCTCCATTGTAACGGCGCGGCCCCCAGCGCACCGAGTGCGCTGCGAGCCGAAATCGAGCGGAAAGGGCGGACGGTGCGCGGTGGCGCCTCGCTTGCGTTCCCAAAACGTGTACGTCAGCCTCCAAAACCGACAAAAAATGACATGTTTGGAGGCTGACGTACACGTTTGGGTGAGGCGCGGGGCGGAGCGGCGCGCCTGCTCCAGCGCTACTTGCTCCGCTTCGCCGCCCGTTTGGATTGCACGGTCACCATTGCGTGACGTATCGCGGCGATGGGGCGATAGAAGATCATGCGCGGACCCGACCAGCGCATGACCTCGCGAATTTTCTCGCGCATAGCAGGTCGATAGCAATGCGAGGGACAGGCAGAGCAAAACGTCTTGGTGTCCATATGCGGGCAGCGTTCAATGCGTGCGACGGCGTATTCTCGCAGCTCGGCGCATTCGGGACAGAGGGCGATGACCCGGAATCCAAGCTTCACGCGTGCGGGCGAATCGCCGCCGCCGGCCTGCTCGCCCGCACGCCCGCCGCCATGATGCCCGCGGCACCACAGCGCGATCATCTGCGACACCATCTGGGCCTCGCGCGCACGCTTGTCCGCCAGCTCCGGCGTGTCGGCCGGGCGCGCCATTAGCTCAGCCTCCCGTGCTCAACCGAAAGCGAGCAATCGGCAAACGCGCAGGTGCTGGCACGGTGGCTCACCAGCACGATGGTCTTGCCGCGGCGCTTGAGCTCATCGACCGCCTGCATCACGGCTGCCTCGTTGAGGGCATCGAGCGCGCTCGTGGGTTCGTCGAGCAAAATGAAGGGCGCGTCGTTGAGGAAGATTCGCGCGAGGCCGATGCGCTGACGCTCGCCGCCCGAGAGCGAGTCGCCCAGCTCGGCAACGGGGGTGTCGAGGCCCTGCGGCAGGCGGTCGATAAGCGCGGTGAGCGAGGCGGACTGGCAGGCGTCGAGCAGCTCGGCATCGGCGGCGTCGGCACGCGCGACGAGCAGGTTCTCGCGCACGGTGCCGCAGAACAGGTGCGTGTCCTGGGTCATATAGGCCTCGTGGCTGCGCAGGCTCGCCGTGTTAATGCGACGGGCATCGATGCCGCTCACCGTGATGGCGCCGGCGGTGGGGTCCCAAAAGCGCATGAGCAGCTTGAGCAGCGTCGACTTGCCCGAGCCCGAACGTCCCATGATGCAGGTCATGGTGCCGGGCGCAAAGGTGCAGGTCACGTCGTCGAGGATGAGACTCGCGGCAGTCTCGTCCGCCGCCCGCTCCGCATCGCCGGCACCCGCGCCGCCCGCATAGCTAAAGCTCACATGTTCGGCAGCAGCGCCAGCGAACTCCACGTTCTGGCCATCTGCGACCTCGGCGCACTGGGGCTGCTCATCGAGCAAGTCGAGCACGCGTGCGCCCGAGGCGAGCGTTTCCTGCAGTGAGGCGCCCAGGCGACTCACGGCCATTACCGAGCCAAAGGACGACACAAAAGTAAAGACGGCGACAAATGCCGCGGCGATATCGATGGTCCCCGCAGCCACCAGCTGCAGCGCGCGCCCGAGCATCACCAGGTTTGCAATGAGAATGAGCGCATCGGCTGCGGCCTCGCTGGCTGCCTGGCGGCGCTTGAGGCGCGCGTCCACGGCGCCGACCTGCTCGGTCAGCTCGCCTAGGGCGCGGCTGCGATCGGCGCCGCCGGCAAACTGGATGGTTTCGGACGCGCCGCGCAGGCTATCGAGCACAAAGGCGCCGAGTTTTCCTGCGCCCTCGCGGCTCTGGCGACCGGTGGTGCCGCATGCCTTGGCCGAGACCAGGGGCAGCAGCACGCCCAGAACTGTATAGGCCACGAGCGCGATGCCGGCGAGCTCGGGGTTCACGGCCAGCAAGAAGCCCTCAAAGACGGCGGTGCAGACCAAGGCGATGGCGATGGGCGAGATGGTGTGTGCATAGAAGACCTCGAGCAGCTCGATATCCGAGGTGACGAGGCTCACGAGCTCACCCTTGCCGCGGCCCTCGAGCTTGGCGGGCGCCAGCTGGCGCAGGGCTTCAAACACCAGGTCGCGGATGTGCGCGAGCAGGCGGAAGGCGATGTAATGGTTGCAGAGCTGCTCGCCATAGTGGAGCGGTCCACGCGTAATGCCGCAGGCGGCGCAGGCAGTGCACGCGGCGACAAGACCCAGCCCCAGGGCGTTATGACCCAAGGCGGCCATAAGCCCAAAGGCGCCAAACGCCGGGACAAATGCGGCGGTAAGCATGCCGATGCTGCCCAAGGCGACAGCCAGTACGAGCCATCCGGCAAGCGGGCGCACGAGTCCCATCATGCGCCACATAATGGACGGCGCCGAGCGACGGGCATGGTCGGAGCCGGACGCCGCGGCTGCGCTAGCCACGCCGACACCCTCACGGCCGCCAGCGCAAACGTCATCGCCCTCGGTAGCCTCCGCCACGGCAACATCCTCAGCGCCGTCCTCGGCATACGCATACGCCGAGAGCTGCTCCTGGCTGTTCCACATGCTTGCATAGACGCCCGCGTCCGCTAGAAGCTCGCCGTGAGTCCCGCGCTCGGCGATGCGACCGTGCTCCAGCACCAGAATCTGGTCGGCGTCGACGATCGTCGACAGGCGATGTGCCACCACAATCACGGTGTGATCGTCGGCGAGCGACGCGATGACCTCGCCAATCGCGGCTTCGCTTGCGGCATCGACGTTGCTGGTGGCCTCATCAAACACATAGATGGGCGAGTCGTGCAGCAGGGCGCGCGCCATGCACACGCGCTGACGCTGGCCGCCCGAAAGGTTGGTACCGCCTTCGTTAATCGTCATGTCGAGCCCGCCGTTCGCCTGCACAAAGGCCGCCACGCGTGTGCGGTCGAGCGCGTGCAAAAGCTCGGCATCGGTGGCATCGGGCTTGGCGAGCAGCAGGTTTTCGCGCAGGGTGCCGGCGAACAGATAGCCGTTGGTGGGCACCAGGGTCACGGCGTGCATAAGCGAGGCGGCCGTGACATCGCGCAGCTCAATGCCACCGATGCGAACGCTGCCCTGGTAGGCATCCTTACGGCCCGAAATAATCCCTGCGAGCGTGGACTTGCCGCCGCCGCTTTCGCCCACGAGCGCCACGAGTGAGCCGCGCGCGATGGTCGCGTCGGCGCCGTCCAACACGGTGCGGTCGCCGTAGGCATAGCTCACACCGGAAAGCTCGATATCGCCGCGGCCGTCAAGCTCAACATTGCCGCGCTCGGGCTCGGGCGTATCCAAAATGCTGAACATGCGGCGCGAGGCAGCCATGCCGTTCATGGCTGTGTGGAACAGCGACCCCAAGCGGCGCATGGGCAAAAAGAACTCCTGCGACAGAAAGACGATGAGGAAGGCGGCGTCAAAGCTAATCTTGCCGCCGGCAAGTTGCAGCGCGGCGACGATAATGCCGAGTGCGGCACCCATGTAGACGACCAGGTCCATGACGCAAATGGAGCGCAGCTGCATCACCAGCAGGCGCATGGTCGCCCCGCGAAAACGCTCGGACTCGGTGTTGATGCGCTCGTGCCAGTCGTGATCGGCCTGGTAGACCTTAAGGGTGGTGAGGCCCTGAACGGCCTCCAAGAACATGCCGCCCAGATCGACGTAGCTACCCCAGTACTCGGCGCCGATCTTTTTGGCGTTGCGCATGACCATCATGATGGAGACGGGGATGACTGGAACGCAGGCGAGCAGCAGCGCGGCGGGAAGGCCCGCCTGGCCCACGAGCAGCACAAACAACGTAATGGGCGCCAGGCCGGCAAAGAAAAGCTGCGGCAGGTAACCGCCAAAGTACACCTGGAGCTGCGTGGCGCCTTCGACGCTGGTCTGCACGGCCTCGGCGGTGGGGACGGTCTCGGTGTAGGAGGGGCCGAGCGCGGTGAGCTTGTCGTAGACGAGCGAGCGTACGCGGCGGACGGCCTCGAAGGCGGCCTTGTCGCCGGCACGCTGGGCCAGATAGATGGAGGCGGCGCGCACGATGATGGCGGCGGCGAGCGGCGGGGCGGCCTGCACGAGCGCGTCGACGGCGAGCAGGGTGGGGAGGCCGCCGGTGACGACGCCACCCAAGATGCGCGCGAGCACCCACATCACCGTGATGTTTGCCATCAGCGCGATCCACTTAAACAGGACGCTTGCCATAATGTAGGGCGTTGCCTGCGGAACCAGGGAGAAGAGCCGCTTCTCGAACATGAAACCTCCTATGCCGTAACGGTGCCGGGCGGGGTCCTCGGCAGCCGCTTAGTTAGCCAAATGCAACTAGAGTAACATCGGGGGTTGCATAAGTACGCCGAGGGTAATTTTTGTCCGATGAACTGCGTAGAATGTTCAAAATTGTTGAGCGTGGCGAACTTAAGGGGCTGGTGTGGGCGGCGTGAGTTTGTCCGAGGCATTGCCCGCTCCAAAACGTGTACATCAGCCTCCAAAACCGACAAAAAATGACATGTTTGGAGGCTGATGTACACGTTTGAGACGAGAGCGAGGGCGACGACGGACGAAAGTCACGCCTATCCCATGACGCCGCCCCTGCACCGCCCGCGATGTGCTAGCGTTTGGGTGAACAAAACGAGCCCGTGCGGAAAGGATCCGGACCGTATGCAACGTGGAAGCACATCTCCGCTGTCACGCGAGACCGATGCGCCCGAAACCATCGTCAAGCTGGAGTGCGACATCGACGATGCGTCGCCCGAGGTGCTCGCCTACGCCGCCGATCGTCTGCGCGAGGCCGGTGCCCGCGAGGTGCACTGGCTGCCCCTCTACTGCAAAAAAGGCCGTCCCGGCTGGCAGCTGCAAGTGATTTGCGCCCGCGAGGACATTGACCGCCTGCAGACGATCATCTTTTTGGAAACCACGACCAACGGCATTCGCCGCCAGGTCATGGAACGCGTCTGCCTGCCGCGTCGTTTTGAGCAGGTGGCGACGCCTTGGGGCGAGGTGGCCGTCAAAGTAGCCACCCTGCCCGACGGCAGCGAACGCGCGGCACCCGAGTACGAGGACTGCGCCCGCCTTGCCCGCGAGCACGACGTGCCACTCCAGCGTGTGATGCAGGCGGCGCAAGCTGCGGCGCTGCAATTTGAGTGACGCAGACTAGCGGCGCGCTACGCCCAGCCCAACTAACCCCACCCGAAAGGACCCCCATGAAATACCTCATCGCCTCCGATATCCACGGCTCGGCATACTGGACCGAGCGCCTCGTAGCCGCCATCGAGCGCGAGAACCCCGACCGCATCGTACTGCTGGGCGACCTGCTCTATCACGGCCCGCGCAACGACCTGCCGCGCGACTACGCCCCCAAGCGCGTGATTCCGCTGCTCAACGCCCTGGCCGACCGCATTATCGCGGTGCGCGGCAACTGCGACGCCGAGGTTGACCAGATGGTGCTCGACTTCCCCGTCATGGCCGACTACGCCACTCTGTTCGACGAGACCGGCCGCGAGCTGTTCCTGACGCACGGCCACGTCTTTGGCGCTGGCATGCACAACAGCGTCGACCATGCGCCCGCGCTGCCCGAGGGCTCCGCGCTCGTCTACGGCCACACGCACGTCAAGGTTAACGAGGCAAGCGAGACGCACCCGGGCCTGTGGCTTTTCAACCCCGGCAGCGTGAGCATCCCCAAGGACGGCTCGCACAGCTACGGCATCTACGAGGGCGGCGCGTTCCGCCACGTGATCCTGGAGGAGGAGTAACCATGGCGCGGCACATGGCTCAGCAACATGCCGAGGGCTCGCGCGATTTGTCCACGCTGGTCGACGCATCGGCCGAGCTGCAGCATCTGGTGCAGACAATCTGGCGCCTGCGTCAGCCCGACGGTTGCCCGTGGGATCGCGAGCAGACGCATCAGAGCATTGGCAAGAACATGATCGAGGAGGCCTACGAGGCTCTCGACTGTATCGAGGCCGATGATGCGGCGCATCTGCGCGAGGAGCTCGGCGACGTGCTCATGCAGGTGGTGCTGCACGCGCAGATCGCGGCGGACGCCGACGAGTTTACGCTGGCCGATGTGGCGCGCGATATCGATGCCAAGCTCATCCGTCGCCACCCGCACGTGTTTGGCGATGTGGATGCCGATAATTCCGCCGAGGTGCTCAAGATCTGGGACGAGGTCAAGCTGGCCGAGAAGGCTGCCAAGGACAAGGCCGTGGCTGCAGGCGAGGCGTCGCCCGAGGGCCTGCTCGACGGCGTACCCACGCATTTGCCGGCGCTGATGCAGGCGCAGAAGGTGTCGCGCAAGGCAGCGGCCGTGGGCTTTGAGTGGGAAACGGTCCAGGACGTGTGGAACGAGGTCGCCGAGGAGCGTGCCGAGTTTGAGGCCGAGGCTCCCGGCTCGCCCGAGCGCGAGATGGAGTTTGGCGACCTGCTCTTTGCCCTGGTCAACGTCGCGCGCAAGGAGGGCATCGACGCCGAGAGCGCTCTGCGCGCCAGCACGGCAAAGTTCCGCCGCCGCTGGGCCGCGATGGAGCAGATGGCTGCAGACGCCCACGTGGACCTGGCCGAGCTTTCGACCCACGGCCTCAACGACCTCTGGGATGCCGCGAAGGCGGAGGAGTAAGACTGCGGGAACGATGGGCTGACGCGCCCCGTCGTTCCCGCTAAATTTTTCGAAAAATAATTGTATCCCTCGGTTAACTTAGGGCATAATGCAAAAAGTGCGACATGGCTAACTTACGGAGGCACACCGATGGTGCACGGTCGGCCGGTCGCTTGCATCCACTACGTTTCCAAGTGAGAGGGAGACAGCATGAGTGACATTTTGGACGTCTACGGTCGCGAGGTGCTCGACAGCCGCGGCAACCCCACCGTCGAGGTCGAGGTCGTGCTCGAGGACGGCAGCTTCGGTCGCGCGATGGTGCCTTCGGGCGCTTCGACCGGCGCCTTTGAGGCATGTGAGCTGCGCGATGGCGACAAGGGCCGCTACCTGGGCAAGGGCGTCTCGCAGGCCGTCGAGCACGTCAACAACGAGTGCGCCGATGCCGTTGTGGGCCTCGATGCCTTCGACCAGCGCGCCGTCGATGCCGCGCTGATCGCCGCGGACGGTACCCCCAACAAGACCAAGCTCGGCGCCAACGCCATCCTGGGCGTGTCGCTGGCCGTCGCCCGCGCCGCTGCCGAGTCGGCGGGCCTGTCGCTGTACCAGTACCTGGGCGGCGTCAACGCCCACTTGCTGCCCACGCCTATGATGAACATCCTCAACGGCGGCGTGCATGCCGACAACAACGTGGACTTCCAGGAGTTCATGATTATGCCGGTGGGCGCCCCGAGCTTTGCCGAGGGCCTGCGTTGGTGCGCCGAGGTTTATCACACCCTCAAGGGCGTGCTGCACGAGGCTGGCCTGGGCGGCGGCGTGGGCGACGAGGGCGGCTTCGCACCCAACCTCAAGACCAATGCCGAGCCGTTCGAGTACATCACCAAGGCCGTGGAGAAGGCCGGCTTTAAGCCCGGCGTCGACTTCATGTACGCTATGGACCCGGCCTCGACCGAGTTCTACAACGCCGAGACCGGCATGTACGAGCTCAAGGGCGAGGGCGTTGAGTACACGAGCGCCCAGATGGTCGATTACTGGGAGAAACTCGTTGACACCTATCCCATCATCTCCATCGAGGACGGCATGGCCGAGGAGGATTGGGACGGCTGGGTTGAGCTTACCCGCCGCATTGGCAACAAGGTGCAGCTGGTGGGCGACGACCTGTTCGTCACCAACACCGAGCGCCTCAAGAAGGGCATCGAGCTGGGCGCCGCCAACGCGATCCTGGTCAAGGTCAACCAGATCGGCACGCTCACCGAGTCGCTCGAGGCCATCGAGACCGCCAAGGAGGCCGGCTACGCTTGCATCGTGAGCCACCGCTCCGGCGAGACCGAGGACTCCACGATCGCCGACCTGGTCGTGGGCGTCAACGCCGGCCAGATTAAGTCGGGCGCCCCGTGCCGCAGCGACCGTATCGCCAAGTACAACCAGCTCATCCGTATCGAGGACGAGCTCGAGGGCAGCGCGCGCTACGCCGGCAAGGCCGCGTTCTACAACATTCGCTAAACGGGCGAATTTGGCGAGGGGGAGGCTGACTCGGTTCCTCCTCGCCTTGGCTGGATGCCGCAAAGCACTATGGGCGCTGGGCCATACGGCTCAGCGCCTTTTTTATGTCGAGCAAAGGCTGGCGAAGGCGGTGCGGGCGCTCGTGCTATAACTAAAGGACTTAGCGCAAACAAACCTCAACCGCACAAGGCGCACATGGATCAGATTTACGACAACAGGTACTATTCCGCCGGTTCGCGCGAACCGTCACCTCGCCGTGCGCAATCGGTGCAGCTTGGCGGGTCTGGTTATGCTGGCGCTGATCGCTCCAGGTATAGCTCGCCGGCGACTTCGCATCCCAATGCTCAGTCAAATAGTTCCTCGGACAGTCCGGTGCGCCCATCGCGTTCCAAGCATGCGTCGCGCCCTTCGACCCAGGCGTCCGACAAGCCGCGCCGTCCCTCAAGCCGTCTTTCGGGCTCGGACTTCATGCACTACGCCAACGACAACGCGGTGGTTAAGGCAATCTACGACTTTACCCATGGGCCCCAGCGTGGGCTGTTTATTGGTATCGTCGTTGCCTTGGTGCTCGTGAGCTTGTATTTTCCCGTGCGCGATCTGTATGTGGCCAAGCGCTCGAGCGACATTTTGGCCAAGCAGGTCGAGATTCGCCAGCAATACAACGACGAGCTGCAAAAAAGTGTCGACAAACTGCTCTCTGAGGAGGGCATTAAGGACGCGGCGACCGAGGATCTGGGCCTGGTGATGCCCGGCGAGACCAAGATTGACGTTCTGGGCCTGGACGACGATTCTGATTCGTCTTCGGGCAAGAAGTCGTCGAACGCCAAGAAGGCCAGCGAAGTTGCCAAGGAAATCGAAGAAGTCGGTAAGGACGCGCCGTGGTACATCCAGGCGCTCGACATGCTGTTTGGTTTTAACGGCGTCGAGGGCCAGACGGTCGTGTCCAACGGCAAATAGCGCCCGGAGGGGAGCCCGCAATGGCAGATTGCAAACGATATAAGGTGGCGGCGATCGACCTGGGAACGGTGTCGTCGCGACTGGTGCTGGCGCAGGTCGAGGCCGGGGCGATCGTGGAATCGTCCAAACATACCGAGATTACCGATCTGGGCGAGGGCGTCGACGCGACGGGCCGCTTTTGCGAGGCGGCGGTCGAGCGCGTGCTTGCCGCATGCCGCATGTTTGTGGACGAGGCGCGTGCCTTTGGGGCCGTGTGCATCTGCACCACGTGCACGAGCGCCGCGCGCGATGCGTGCAATGCCGCCCTGCTGCTGGACGGCCTGCGCGAGCTGGGGCTCGAACCGCAGGTGATTCCGGGCGAGGTCGAGGCACGCCTGACATTTTTTGGCGTGGCGCACGACTTCGCTGGCGAGCGCATCATTGTTGCCGATTCGGGCGGCGGGTCCACGGAGCTCGCGACGGGCGTCTATGCGCCGGAGCGTGGGGTCTTTGCGCTGGAGGGCACGCGTTCGCTGGACATTGGCTGCCGTCGTGTGACGGAGCGCTTCTTCTCGGTGCTGCCGCCTGCGGACGGCGAGCTTGCTGCCGCCGCCAACTGGGCGGGCGAGCAGTTCGCCGCCTATTTTGAAGGCCTGTCCAGTGACTTTGAGCGTGCCGAGCGCCTGGTCGCCGTGGGTGGCACCGTCACCACGCTTGTGGCGCTCGTTCATGAGCTGGAACCGTATGATTCGAGCTTTGTGCACCTGCGCGAGCTTTCGCTGGATCAGGTTTCGGCCGCTATCGAGCGCATGTCTACGCTGGATGTTGCAGGCATTGCCGCGCTGCCAGGCGTGCAGCCCAAACGCGCGGGCGTGATCTTGGCAGGTGCCGTGGTAATTCGCGAGCTCATGCGAGCCGGCGGCTACAGGGCGCTTACCGTGAGTGAGAACAGTCTGCTCGCCGGCATGGCCGCCACCATCAACGAGACCCTCGACGGTAAAACCCCCACCATCGCCTGGACCCCCAGCCTCAGCCCTCTCCAAAACTAGTCTTTTTGGGACGGGGCTACTTTGTCAGCTTGTCGATCTGTCCAATCTCCCAAAGTGGAATATTGACGAGCGTGTCCTCGTCTCTATATGCCGCCAGGGAGGTCCTCACGCAGCGCATGAGTTTGAATTTTTCGCAGGCTATTTTCAGACTCTTCGCTTTAAGGTTCTCCGCCGCCTTGACCTCAAGCGGAAGTACAGTCCCCATGTGATCGATAGCAAAATCGGTTTCGGCATTGCCAGAGCTAGATGACCAGTACGCGGGGATTTTGCCTTGCAGCAAGAGTTCCTGTGCGACGTATTGCTCGGTGAGCGAGCCCTTAAACTCAGTGAAAACAGCGGATCCGTTTAGGACGATGGTCGGTGGGAGGTTGGAGAGCGCGCCGAGGATGCCAGTGTCGATGCAAAACAGCTTGAAGCCCGAGAGGTCCTCATAGCTCGAGAGCGGTGCCCTGAGAGCGGAAACGCGCGGCACCTTATGAACGATTCCGTAATCCATGAGCCACTGGAGACTCTCTTCGAAATCGCGTGCGCGCGCCCCGGGGCGAAGGGCTCCGTAGATGAACTTTTTGTTTTCCTTTGCAAGCTGGCCGGGGAGGGATTTCCAAACCAGCCTCATGCGCTCGACGATGCGGGCGGGCGCATGTTTGCCAAAATCGGATTCGTAAGCCTCGATGATTTGTTGCTGAAGCCTGCGGGCTTCGATGAAATCGCGGGTCGCGGCGAAGGCGGAGACGACTTCGGGCATGCCGCCGACAACGAGGTATTCCTTGAGCAAGTGCTCGAGCTTCTCGGTAACGTTTGCCAGAAGATTCATGTCTGCGGCAAGGATGGCGTCGGCGAGTGGGTCGCCATCGACGGCGCGAACGAACTCGGTAAACCCCATGGGACGCATGGTGAGCTGGTCGATTTTGCCGACGGGAAATGACTCGTTTTCGCGCCGGAGCGCGAGGCCCATATAGGAGCCGGCTGCGACGATATGGTATTCGGGCGCAAGCTCGTTGAAGTACTTGAGCGAGGTGATGCCGCGCGGCGCCTCTTGGATCTCGTCAAAGATGATGAGCGTGTCTGCCGGCGTTAGGGTTTGGCCGCGCAGAAGCTCTATCTGGGAGATGATACGCTTGGGGTCGAGGTCTCCATCGAACAGCGAGCGTACGCTCGGCTCGAGCATAAAGTCGAAACGAATGACGTTTCGATACTGCTGGCTCGCGAATTCGTTAAGAAGCCAAGTCTTTCCTGTCTGGCGGGCACCCTTGAGCAAGAGGGGTTTGCGACTCGCTCTCGATTTCCAAGCGATAAGTTCACTCATAAGCTGTCGCTGCATATTGCCTCCCAACTCTCTTGGCTAGTATAAGGCCATTTGGGCGTTTCCCTTGGAAAATGTGCGAGACAACCACGTTTTTCCATCGGAAAATGTGCGAGACAACCACGTTTTTCCATCGAAAAATGTGGGAGTGCCAATCTAAGTTGCGGTGAAAAAGTTCTTAAATGAGCTGGTAACCAGTCAAAACAGGAACTATTCCACCACAACTTACTATCTGTATCGGCGTCCGAAAGAAACGAGCCCGCATCCCTGGGGGACACGGGCTCGGAAGCTCCATATGGTAGGGGCGGTGGGACGTCTGCGTATTTGCTGCGCAAATACGCACCGGCTTCGGCCGCCTGTCGGCGCCCTCGCCGGCTCGCTACGGACGCTGCGCGTCCGCTTAACGCTCGCCCCCTCGCGGGTTCGAGCCCCACCGGCGTCTAAAAGAAACGAGCCCGCATCCCTGGGGGATACGGGCTCGCAAATTCCAAATGGTAGGGGCGGTGGGACTCGAACCCACAATCCTTGCGGCGAGAGATTTTAAGTCTCCTGCGTATGCCAATTCCGCCACGCCCCCGTAAGACTAGAAGTCTAGCACAAGCCGTCCGTTACGCGTTGACGGCCATCGAGTGCTGGCCCGACTTTTCCAGGAACTCCTGGAACTTGGCCTCGTCGCCCTTGTTCTTGTATTGCAGGGCAAGCAGGTATTCCAGTCGGCAGCTCTTGACCTTGTCGTCGCCGGCCTCCTCGAGCATGCGCTCCAGCTCGGGGATGTCGTTGTGGCGCTTGAGGATCATCGTGTCGTACATCAGCTGGCACTCGTGCGCGACCGCCTCGGCCTGACCGCCCTCAAAGCCCTTGATTTCGTGCAGCAGCTCCTTGGACTTTTTGCGGTCCTCCTGGCCAACGTAGTAGTTAAAGGCCTTGATCACCAGGTCGACGCGCTGCATCTTGGGCAGGTTGAGTCCCAGCAGCAGGTCGAACATCTCGCCGGCGCGCTCGTGGTCCTCGCGCAGCAGATAGGAGTTTAGACGCAGGTAGTCGCGGTTGTAGCGCGGGTACAGCATGCTGGTGAGTTTGCCGTCGAGCAAACGATCGAACTCGGCCCACTGTTTGGCGGCCATCAACTGTTGCAGGCGTTTAAACGTAGTGCGTTTTTTGACGCTAAAGAACACCGACACGGCGATACAGATGATAACGACGGCGGTCCAGAGTGTGCGGGAATCGGGCATATTGAGCTCCTCGGTCGCTCGTAAAACAAGCGGTATGACAATACGTGCTAGATGTATTATACGCAGCGTGCAAGCAAACTGGCACAAAAGTGCATCGAGGCCGAGCGCCACCGCTCGCTGCGGTACACTTAACAAAAGTAAACCTCGAAGGGAGACATTACCTATGAAGAAGATCGTTTTGGCTTGCGGTGCTGGCGCTGCTACTTCCACGCTCGTTGCCCAGAAGGTCGCCACCCTGCTCGACGCCAACGGCTATGCCGACAAGTACGAGATCGTGCAGTGCGCCATCTCCGAGGCCAAGGACGCTTGCGACGAGGGCGCCGACCTGCTGATCGCCACCACCGTTGCCCCCGAGGGCCTCACCTGCCCGTACGTGAGCGGCGTGCCTTTCATGACCGGCATGAACCGCGTCGCTGCCGA
Source organism: uncultured Collinsella sp. (assembly GCA_937949355.1). Classification (GTDB taxonomy): domain Bacteria; phylum Actinomycetota; class Coriobacteriia; order Coriobacteriales; family Coriobacteriaceae; genus Collinsella. Next base: position 15,214 of record CALEDY010000123.1, read on the forward strand.
GAAGGCCGTCCTTGACGTCATGGCTCAGTAGGCGCTGCCTGTATGAGTGAGCAGAACGCCAACCCGGTCGAGCTCTTTGGCATGCGCGTCGCCCACGTGGGCATCAACGCCACCGACCCGGCCGACGCCCTGGAGATCGCGGAGCTGTTCTCGACGATGATGGGCCTGCCCGTCATTGAGACCCCGGTTTCGTACTTCAACGATTCTCTGGTCGAGGTCATGAAGCAGAACGGTCGTGGCACCAAGGGCCACATCGGCTTTGCCGTCAACGATATCGACGCGGCCGAGAAGTGGTTTGCCGAGCGCGGGCTCGAGGTCAACGAGGAGTCGCGCGCGCTGCTGCCCGACGGTGGCACCAAGCTCGTGTACTTTAAGCGCGAGTTCGCCGGCTTCGCCGTGCATCTGTGCCGCGAGTAGCGCGCAAGCTGCCATAGCTAACGAAAAATGGGGTAAGGCCGCGCGGCTTTATCCCATTTTTTATGCCGAGGGGCCGTCTAGCAGGCTGTTGAAAATCGAAGGTGAATGGTTTTCCCGAGAAGTGAACGAGCAAAATCGGCCCCTCGAAACATCGACACTTTGAGGGCGGAATTTCCTGCGGTTTCGTCGAGTTTTTCCTGCAGTTTTGGCGCTAAAAAGTGTGAATGCTTCGGGGGTCCAAAATAGGTCGTTCACTTCTCGGAAAAGTATTCACCTTCGTTTCGCGAGGGGCGCCCCTTACCGCGGCAGACGAATCGTAAAGCGGCTGCCGACACCTTCGACCGAGGTCACGCCGATGACGCCGCCGTGGCTATCGACGATCCACTTGGCAATGGCGAGCCCCAGGCCCGAGCCCTGCGCGCCGGCATCGCGCGCGTTGTCGGCGCGATAGAACCGCTCAAACGCGTGGGCGGCGGATTCCTGGTTCATGCCGATGCCCTCGTCCTCAACGTTTATGTCGATCGTGCCCGTGCCCGCATCCGGCATCACGCCAAACGTGATAGTCGTGCCCGCATCCGAATACTTGGCGGCATTTTGCACGATCACGCGCAGCGCTTGCTTCACGAGTGCCACGTCGACCGGCGCGTTGCAGCGCGGGTCGCCGGCAAGCGCGGCGTCGTACGCCAGTCGATACGCGTGCCCGGTATCGATCATCTGCGATTCCTCGCATACCTCGCCGACGAGCGCGGCCAGATTGGTATCCACGCGCCGCAGCACGGTGCGGCCGGCATCGCCGCGAGCCAAAAACAGCAGTTGCTCAACGAGCTCCTGCATGTGTTCGCTTTCGGCCTTGAGCGAGGCGATGGATTCCGCCAACACGTCCGGGTCGTCTTTGCCCCAGCGGTCGAGCATGTTCACGTAGCCCTGAATCACCGCGATGGGCGTGCGCAGCTCGTGACTCGCATCGTTGACAAAGCGCATCTGCTGCAGCTTGGCCTCTTGCATCTGACGCAGCAGGCGGTTGAGTGCGACCTCGATGCTCGCCAGGTCGGCGTCGCCGGTGGTGACGCTCGGTGAGTCGACGCTTGCGCGCTCGATGGCCTGCTCCAGCGTTTCCATCTTGCCGCCGGCGAGCTGCATGCGGCCGAGCTCGTCCACGCGCAGTGCCAAGTCATTGAGCGGCGCCATGGTGCGGCGCACGCGGCGGGCGCCGCCGAGCATATCGAGCACGCTGATAACCTGCCAGCCCGCAACGACAAGGTAGAGAGCCCATAGCGTGACGAGGTCCTGTGCGAGGGGGAAGGTCTTGGTGGTGCGCGCAAGTTCAACGGTGTAGGTGAGCGTGGTCAGGTCCCAGCCGCGTGCGGGCGTCAGCGACATACTGCGAACGGACTCGCTGGGGATCCAGCCCGCGGTAAACGTGCTGTCGGGCAGTGTCTGGTTGTAGCCAAAGACGAGGATCGCCGCCGCAATAACCAGCAGCAACAGATCCAGCCAGACGTAGCTTACCAGGCGCCGCCACATGTAGCTCCAGTTGATGGCGCGGGCGATGGAGGTGACGCGCTTGGTTTCGGCGTTACGCGCGGCAGACATAGCCCACCCCGCGCACGGTCTGGATGATGCGGGCACTGCCGGCGTCCTCGATCTTGGCGCGCAGGTGCGCGATGTGCACGTCGACGTTGTTGGTGTCGCCTACGTACTCGTAGCCCAGCGCCTCGTGCGCAATGCGTTCGCGCGTGAGCACGGTGCCGGCGTGTGCCATAAGCAGAGCGAGGACGTCGAACTCGCGGGCAGTCAGCGCGATGGGCGAGCCGCCGACCGTGACCTCACGTCGGTCGGGATCGAGCGCGACCGAGCCCACGGTGAGCGCGGCGGGGGAGGGCGCG
>CALEDY010000124.1 GCA_937949355.1 uncultured Collinsella sp.
GGGTCAGCCCGTGGGAGGCCAGGGCGCCGCTGACCGGTGGACGGCACCGAGCCGTCGGATGACTTGAAGAAGGGGGAGGCCTCGCGGCCTCCCCCTTCTTTTGCGTTACAGATGACATTCTCTAAGCAATTTAATCAATCCAATCATCCACCGGTGAATATAAACGTTCACCGTTCTGTGGCCGGTTCTCTGTTCTCAATGGACTAATATTTGCTTTAGCGCGCTGATGCGCTTGTCCTGTTTTATACGGGTTGTTTTATTGATTGTGACGGAAGGACTCACATGGCAGATGTTCATGAGCTGCTTGATACTTGGATTGCCAATGTCAAGGACGAGGAGCTCCTCGCTGAGCTCAACACAATGAAGGAGCAGGGTGACGAAGACGCCATCACCGACGCTTTCTTCCAAGATCTCGCCTTCGGTACCGCCGGTCTACGCGGCACTATCGGTGCAGGCACTAACCGTATGAATATCTATACGGTCGGTCGCGCGACGCAGGGTTTTGCTGACTATCTCAATGCGACCTTCGAGCATCCGACGGTTGCCATCGCTCGCGATAGCCGCAATAAGGGTGAACTGTTCGTTAAGACGACGGCTGCCATTCTTGCGGCAAACGGCGTGACTGCTCTCGTGTATCCTAAGATTTCCCCCGTGCCGACGCTTTCCTGGGCCGTCCGTGACCTTAAGTGCTCCGGTGGCATTTGCATGACCGCTAGTCATAATCCAGCGCCTTATAACGGCTATAAGGCCTATGGCCCCGACGGCTGCCAGATCACCAGTGAGGCCGCCGATGCAATTTCTAGGGCTATCGCCGAGACCGATACGTTTACCGGCGTGAAGTACATGGACTTTGATGAGGCTCTTGAGCAGGGTCTGGTTAAATGGATCGATGACTCCTGCCTCGAGCGTTATTATGACGCCGTTCTCGCCCGCGGCGTGACTAACCTTTCTGCCGAGGAGATTGCCGGCGCACCGCTTAAGCTCGTCTACACTCCGCTCAACGGCACCGGCCTCATTCCCGTCACGACGGTGCTCGAGCGCGCTGGCATCACCGATGTCACGGTTGTTCCCGAGCAGAAGGAGCCTAACGGCGATTTCCCGACCTGCCCGTATCCTAACCCCGAGATCCGTCAGGCCATGCAGAAGGGCATCGATCTCTGCGAGCAGGTTCACCCTGATCTGCTGCTTGCAACCGATCCCGACGCCGACCGTGTTGGCGTTGCCGTCAAGAATGGTGATGACTACCTACTGCTGACCGGTAACGAGATGGGCGTCCTGCTGCTCGACTATATTTGCAAGACCCGTGCCGCCCGCGGCGAGGATCTCACCAAGAAGGTTGCCGTTACTACTATCGTTTCTTCTGCCATGGTTGACGCTCTGGCCGAGGAGTATGGCTTTGAGCTCCGTCGCTGCCTGACGGGCTTCAAGTACATCGGTGACATCATTACCTCGCTTTCCGATGCTGGCGAGGTCGACCGCTTTATCTTCGGTTTCGAGGAGAGCTACGGCTATCTGGCCGGCGACCACGTGCGCGATAAGGACGCGGTGAGCACTTCGCTTCTGATTTGCCAGATGGCGCAGTATTACAAGCTGCAGGGTAAGAACCTTGCCGACGCGATGCACGAGCTGTACGAGAAGTATGGCTACTATCACAACAAGACGATTTCGCTGAGCTATCCGGGCGCTGAGGGTGCGGCAAAGATGGCCGGCATCATGGCCGGTCTGCGCGAGAACCCGCCCGCGGAGCTCGCCGGTTCCAAGATTGAGGCCGTCGTTGATTACAACACCTGCGTGAACGGCCTGCCGAAGGCTAATGTTATTGAGTTCGATCTTGAGGGTGGCAATAAGGGTATCGTTCGTCCTTCCGGCACCGAGCCCAAGATCAAGCTGTACATCTTCGCTAAGGGCGCGGATGCCGCCGAGGCAGATGCAGCACTTGGCGCGATCGAGGAGTCCGGTCGCAAGCTGCTGGCATAAGGTATTTAAGAGTCTATTGCTATAGATAGGCAAAAGAGGGGATCTCGGAAGCGAGGTCCCCTCCTGTTTTTAACCAGCCAGCCGAGAGTACTTATATGTGTAGGAAATGTGTACGCCCAGATTCCCGCCCGCGGGGGCCCTCCGGTCTGGCAATATATCTCCTTGCCGCGCGGCCCGGTGAGACC
>CALEDY010000125.1 GCA_937949355.1 uncultured Collinsella sp.
GGCGACGGCCGAGGCCGAGCGCATCGGCTGCCCGGTGCTCATCAAGGCGCGCGCGGGCGGCGGCGGTCGCGGCATTCGCAAGGTCGAGCGCGTGGAAGATGCGGCCAAGGCCTTTATCGAGGCACGTGCCGAGGGCGAGGCCGTTTTTGGCGACGGCGAGTGCTATATGGAAAAGTTCGTGGCGCCGGCGCACCATGTCGAGGTGCAGATTATGGCCGATAAGCAGGGCCATGTCTTTTCACTCGGCGAGCGCGAGTGCTCGGTGCAGCGCCGCAACCAAAAGCTGATCGAGGAGAGCCCCGCGCCGTGCCTCGACGGGCACGACGACATTCGTGCCCGTATGCATAAGGCCGCGCGCGACTTGGCGCGAGCCGTTGGCTACGAGGGCGCCGGCACCATCGAGTTCCTGTACTCGGACGACGGCAATTTCTACTTTATGGAGATGAACACGCGCCTGCAGGTGGAGCATCCGGTCACGGAGTTTGTGACCGATACCGACCTGGTCAAGTGGCAGCTGCGCGTGGCGGCCGGCCAGCCCCTGCCCTTTGAGCAGGAGGACGTGCCGGTCCGTAACCACGCCATGGAGTGCCGCATCAATGCCGAGACGCCGGACTTTCTCCCGTCGTGCGGAACGGTCACTACCTTGCGGGTGCCGGGTGGTCCTCGCGTGCGCTGGGATTCGGCAATGTTTACCGGTGCGGAAGTTCCGCCGTATTACGACTCCATGCTCGGCAAGCTCATCGTGTGCGCGCCCACGCGCGACGGTGCCATTCGCAAGATGCGCTCGGCTTTGGGCGAGCTTGTGATTGAGGGCGTGAGTGAGAACAGCGAGCTTCAGCTCGACGTGCTGGCGAATGACGAGTTCTTGTCGGGCATGTATCACACCGATCTGATGGGGCATCTCTATGCTGATGAATAGAAAAGCGAAGACGGTCAATGTCCTTGAGGGGCCGATAACCGAGTCGTGTGCCGAGTTCCCCGCGCGCCACGTGTTTATCAAGTGCCCCGAGTGCCGCCGCGTGATCGACGAGGCGCGTCTGCACGACAACCTCGAGGTGTGTCCCCGTTGCGGCAAGCACTTTCGTGTGAGCGGTCGTGCGCGCCTGCGCATGACGGTCGACGCGGGCACCTTTGAGGAGTGGGATGCCAATCTGGCATCGGAAGACTTCCTCTCGTTTCCCGGCTATGCCGATAAGCTCAAGGGCGCTGCCGAGCGCTCGGGCGAGCACGACGCCGTCGTGTGCGGCAGGGGCAAGGTCTGCGGCTGCGATGCGGCGCTCTTCTTTATGGACGCCAACTTTATGATGGGCTCGATGGGCTCCGTGGTGGGCGAGAAGATCTGCCGCGTTTTTGAGCGCGCGACCGAGCTGGGATTGCCGGTCGTTGGCTTTACCGTTTCGGGTGGCGCCCGCATGCAAGAGGGCGTGACCTCGCTCATGCAGATGGCCAAGATCTCCGCGGCGGTTAGACGCCATGGCGAGGCCGGCGGCCTGTACATCACGGTGCTCACCGATCCCACGACCGGTGGCGTGACTGCGAGCTTTGCCATGGAGGGCGACATCATCCTAGCCGAGCCCGATGCCCTGACGGCGTTTGCCGGCCCGCGCGTGATCGAGCAGAACATGCATAAACGCTTGCCCAAGGGATTCCAACGATCCGAGTTTTTGCTGGAGCACGGCTTTTGCGATGCGGTCGTTCCGCGTGGCGAGATCGCGCTCACGGTGGGCGAGCTGTTGGCGCTGCATGAAGGACACGCGCCTCGTCTGGGCGCACCGCACGAGATCGTGCATACGGGGCGTCGCGGCAAAAAACTGGGGCGTCTGTTTAAGCGCACGCCCGCACAAAAGACGGCGCTTGAGATTGTCAAGCAGACCCGCTCGGCAGATCGTGCCACGGCGGGCGAGATAATCTCGCTGGGCCTGGACGGATTTGTGGAGCTGCATGGCGACCGTTACTTTGGCGACGATGCCGCCGTGGTGGGTGGCATTGGCTGGAAAGACGGGCGCCCCGTGACGGTTATCGCCATCGAGCGCGGCACCACGACCAAAGAGCGCATGCGCCGCAACTTTGGCATGGCGCATCCCGAGGGCTATCGCAAGGCGCGACGCCTGATGCGCCAGGCTGAGAAGTTTGGACGACCGGTCCTGTGTCTGGTCGATACCTCGGGCGCGTTTTGCGGCATCGGTGCCGAGGAGCGCGGCCAGGGCGAGGCGATTGCCCAGAACCTTATGGAGATGAGCGGCCTTAAGACGCCGATCGTTTCCGTAGTGACGGGCGAGGGCGGTTCCGGCGGCGCGTTGGCGCTGTCCGTGGCCGACCGCATCCTGATGCTCTCGAGCTCGGCTTTTTCGGTCGTGAGCCCCGAGGCATGCGCTTCAATCCTGTGGAAGGACACCGAGCGGGCGGATGAGGCCGCCGAGGCGCTTAAGCTCACGGCCCCCGATCTGCTGGCGCTCGGCATTATCGACGGCATTGTCGATGACAGGGGCCTGTCGCATGAGGAGATCGCCGATGCCGTTATGTCCTCGACATTTACGGCCTTCGATACGCTCGGACGACTCGACGATGCGACGCTCACCAACCTCCGCTACGAAAAATACCGTTCAATCGGTCACTATCGCACTGTGTGACAAAGGGACTGTCCCTTCGTCGCATGGGGAAAGGGCTCCTGTGTCACTAGTTTTTCAATCTGCCTTGGCGACGGTAAAAGCAAACGCTATGGCTGTAGTCGACTATCTGTCCAAAAGCATGATGTCGGCGTTGCCGTTTATTGTTTGCGCGGCGCTGTTCCGTACGGTGGCCGTCATTATGGGTGAAGGCATGTTGGGCCTATGGACTGCCGATTCCGAAATCTATCGGCTGTTCTACAGCTGGCTGTATAACGCCGGCTACTACTTTCTTCCCATCTATCTTGGTTGGTCCGCTGCCCGCCAGCTCGGTTGCACGGAGCAGCTGGGCATGATGCTGGGCGGCATCCTCATTGCCCCCGATCTGCTGAAGCTTGTCGATGCCGCCTCGACGACGGGGGCATCGATGACTTCTGTGTACGGTCTGCTCCCCGCGCCGGTCAACGATTACACGACGACCGTGATTCCGATTCTCATTTCGGTTCCTGTGCTATGGCGAGTGGAGCGTTTCTTTAAGCGCGTCATCCCTCAGGCCGTGGCGTTCTCGTTCGTTCCGTTTGCGACGATGCTCGTCATGGTTCCGATTTCGCTGTGTATCACGGCCCCGGCGGGCAGCTATCTGGGCATGCTGTTGGGACAGCTCATGTTTATGCTCGGCAATTCGGGCGGCATCGTGTCACTGCTCACGCTCATGGGGCTTGCCGCGGGTTGGGAGTTTCTTAAGATTGCGGGCGTCAGCAATGTTGTCCTATCGCTCGCGTATGCCCAGTTTATGAGTGTGGGAACGGACTCGTGCATCCTCATCGCCGCGACGATGGCGACGTTTGCTGTCTGGGGCATGCCCTTTGGTGCCGCGCTTCGCGTTGCGGATAAGGACGAGAAGGCGCTCATGCTGGGTTACTCGATCTCGGGCGTGCTTGGTGGCGTAAGCGAACCGGCGCTGTATGGCTGCGGCTTCAAATATGGCAGGTGCCTCACATGCATGGCTATTGGTGGTGCCGTTGGAGGTCTTGTCGCAGCCGTGGGGCAGGTTACGGCCTATACCATCGGCATGACGAATGTCCTCATGGTCATTGGCTTTGCCACGGGCGGCATTTCGAATCTGCTGTGGTGCTGTGCTGCCGGCGGTACGGCATTCGCAGTGTCTGCAGCGCTGAGCTACTGCTTTGGTGTGGTGCCGACGAGGGAGCCGGCTACTGTGCAAGATGAGACCGATGGTCTCGAACCGATAAACGGAGAGGCGAAGGCGGGCGCGTAGCCTGCACGATGTGACAAAGGGACTGTCCCTTTGTCACATTCGCTTCTATGGCCGTGGCCCGCGTGGGTTGCGGCCTTTTTGTATCTAGGGGGCAAAGTGGCTACACTACAATCCGTTTGAGCAATAGATATATAAGTAGGACGTGGGGCGGATAAAGATGGTCGAGTGGATTGTTAAGCGTGCGCAGGGCGATCGTGCACGTGTGGGCACGTTGACGGGCGTGGTGTGCATCATTGCCAACGTGGCGCTTTGCGCTGCAAAGGGCGCCATCGGCGTGGTGTCGGGCTCGGTTTCGATCGTGGCGGACGCTATGAACAACCTGTCCGATGCCAGCTCGAACATCGTGAGCGTGCTGGGCTTTAAGCTGGCGAGTAAGCCCGCCGACCCCGAGCATCCTTACGGCCATGGTCGCTATGAGTATCTCTCGGGCTTGGTCGTGGCAGCGCTCGTGCTGCTCATTGGCCTCGAGCTGATGAAGTCCTCGGTAGCGCGCATCGTCCACCCCGAGCCCGTCGAGTTCTCACTTGCCCTGGTGGCGGTTCTGGTGCTGTCGATGGTCGTTAAGCTGTGGATGGCGGCGCTCAACCAAAAACTCGGCGACCGTATCGAGTCCGAGACGCTGCATGCGACCGCCCAGGATTCCAAGAACGATGTCCTTGCCACGGGTGCCGTGCTGGCGTGCGCAATTGTTTCGCAGGTGACAGGCATCAACCTCGATGCCTGGGTCGGACTCGCCGTTGGCGCCTATATTGGCTGGAGCGGCTTTGAGCTTATCCAAGATACGGTGAGCCCGCTTTTGGGTCAGGCGCCCGATCCCAAGCTCGTCGAGCATATCCGTAGCAAGATCATGAGCTACCCCGGCGTTTTGGGCGTCCACGACCTGATGGTTCACGACTACGGCCCGGGCAGGAAGTTCGCAAGCGCCCACGCCGAGATGGCGGCAGAGGCCGACCCGCTGGAAAGCCACGACACGCTCGACAACATTGAGCGGGCATTTAGGAACGAAGACGGCATGATCGTCACGCTCCATTACGACCCCATCGTGACCGACGATCCCAAAGTGGCGAGCATGCGTTTGCGCATCAACGCCATGGCCAAGGAAATCGATAGCCGCATTTCGATCCATGACCTTCGCTGCGTGCCGGGCCCTACGCACACCAACGTGATCTTTGACTGCGTGCGTCCCTCGGACTTGCACATGAGCGCCGACGACCTCAAGCGTGCCTTGGCAAAACAGGTGGAATCCGAATACCCCAAGTCATTCGCAAAGATCACGATCGACGAAGACTACGTAGGTCATACTCACGAATAGGGTGGCATCGCTCAAGCTATTGATGCAGAAGGGGAGAGCATGAAGAAGCTATATCTACTGCGCCACGGTCAGACGGAATTCAACGTTAAAAAACTCGTCCAAGGCCGCTGCGATTCACCGCTCACCGACTTAGGCCGCCAGCAAGCCGGGATGGCGGCCGCATGGCTCAAGGCCCACAACGTCGTGCCGGACAAAGTGGTCTCCTCACCCTTAGGCCGAGCCATGGACACGGCAAGCCTCGTCGCAACCGAACTCCTCGGCCAAAACGCAGCAGTCGAGCCCTGCGAAGGCATCATCGAGCGCTGTTACGGCACCTTCGAAGAGGGCCCCCACGACGCCCTCCCCACCGACGTCTGGGAACCCGGCGAGGATCTAGTCCCCTTTGGAGGAGAAGGAAGCCAAGCCCTGCAAAAACGCATGGTAGAAACCCTCACCAATCTCATAAGCGCCGAGGGCACCGAAACCCTCCTAGCAGTAAGCCACGGCAGCGCCAGCCGCCAATTCATAAAAGCCGCCGCCCCAGCCGACTTTAAATTGCCAGCCAAGCTCCCCAACTGCGCCATCATGATTTTCGATTTCGATGAGGAAAAGCATGAAGAAGAGGGCAAACCGCCCCAATGCAAGTTCACCCTCCAGCAAATCGTCGATCCCCAACAAAGTATTTAGCTGAGCGAGCAAGGTTTAGCAGACATCAACGTGTCGTCCCCCGAGCTTGGCAGAGGGCCGGCGGAATATATTAAGTTTGTCGCGAGTTCCGCACGCAAAGGAAAGCACTTAATGTGCTTTCCGTCTTGCGCAGGACTGTAGAGCAGCAAACTTAATATATTCCGCCGGCCCTCTGCCAAGCTCAGGCGACTCCACGCACTTTACCTGCGTAAACAATGTGAGTGAAATATGAATCTCGATGGATACGCCCGCAGCCGTGTATACTAAACAGCTGTGTGAAACCAGGGGAGTATTCTGGCTGGACAAAATGCCTGCTTAATAGGGTTGTCAGGTAGTCCGGACGCAATACAAGGCTGGGGAGCACGTCGTGTAAGTAGTGGTCCTCTAGGGGCGTACGCTCGGTGGTGTACGCATTGTCCCAAGACCACGCGAGAGTTGGGATCATATCTTGATCAGCATGATTCTCGGCCGCAAGATTGGCATGACCCAGGTTTGGGACGAGAACGACAACGTCGTCCCCGTCACGGTCATCCAGGCTGGCCCCTGCGCTGTCTCGCAGGTTAAAACTCAGGCAACCGACGGCTATGACGCCGTCCAGATCGGTTTCGGCGACATCAAGGCCAAGAACGTGAACAAGCCCATGGCTGGTCACTTCGCTAAGGCTGGCGTCGAGCCTGTCCGCTTCCTTCGTGAGGTCCGCGTCGAGAACGGCGAGGAGCACAAGGTCGGCGAGGTCGTCACCGTCGCCGATTTCGCTGATGTCGAGAAGGTCGACGTCATCGGTACCTCCAAGGGTAAGGGCTTCCAGGGTCGTATCAAGCGCTGGGGTCAGCGCCGCGGTCCTATGACGCATGGTTCTCACTTCCAGCGTCACCCCGGTTCTATCGGTCAGTGCGCCTATCCTGCGCGCGTCCTCAAGGGCGTCAAGATGGCCGGTCACATGGGTAACGAGCGCGTTACCGTCAAGAACCTTTCCGTTGTCCGCATCGATGCCGAGCAGAACCTCATCTTGGTCAAGGGCGCTGTCCCGGGTGCCAAGAATGGTCTCGTCGCCATCCGTATGGCCTAAGGGCCCAGCCCATTTAGCCCAGCGTCATACCAAGGAGAACACTTAAATGGCAAAGTTTGAAGTAAAGAACAGCGAGGGCAAGAAGGTCGCCGAGGCCGAGCTCGCCGCTGAGGTGTACGGCATCGAGCCGAACATCCACGTTATGCACCACATCGTCAAGTGCCAGATGGCCTCTTGGCGTCAGGGCACCCAGTCTGCTAAGGGTCGCTCTGAGGTTTCCGGTGGCGGCAAGAAGCCTTGGCGTCAGAAGGGCACCGGCCGTGCCCGCCAGGGCTCCATCCGTGCTGCCCAGTGGCGTCACGGTGGCGTTGTCTTCGCCCCCAAGCCCCGTTCTTACGCTAAGCGTATGAACAACAAGGAGGTCAAGCTGGCTATGCGCTCTGCGCTGTCCGCCAAGCTGGCCGATGGCGAGCTCGTGCTCGTCGACGACTACGGCTTCGAGAAGCCTTCCACCAAGGCTGCCGTTGCCATGCTCAAGGCTCTCGGCCTTGAGGGCAAGCGTCTGACCATCATCGTTCGCGATGAGGACGTCAACGCCTACCTGTCGTTCCGCAACATTCCCAAGACGTTCATCATCACTGCCGACGAGGCCAACACCTACGATCTCGTCAACAACAACGCTGTGCTGATGCCCGCCGACATCGCCGCTCACTTCGGGGAGGTGCTTGCATAAATGACCGCCCACGAGATCATCATCCGTCCGATCGTGTCCGAGCGTTCCTTCTCCGGCATGGAGCAGAACAAGTACACGTTCGAGGTCGCCAAGGATGCTAACAAGTATCAGATCAAGGACGCTGTCGAGGAGATCTTCGGCGTCAAGGTCGTTCGCGTGAACACCCTGACGGTCAAGCCCAAGACCAAGCGCGTGCGCTATGTCGCCGGCAAGACCCGTTCTTGGAAGAAGGCCATCGTCACGCTGGCCGAGGGCGACACCATCGAGGTCTTTGGCAACCAGGCCTAAGACTCGCTGCTGTTGAGTGAGCTCATGCCTCCCAAATAGGGGAGGCGAGAGCTCAAGGTTTTGGGCGTATAAAATGGACACGCCCGGAACCGTGTATACGTCCGGTGTCATCGCACCCGAGGCAGAACCTCGAATCCCTGTCTGCGATGGCTAACGGATTCCTATTGAAAGGGATTGTAATGGCTGTAAAGCACCTTAAGCCGACCTCCGCTGGTAGGCGTTGGCAGACGATCTCCGATTTCTCCGAGATCACCTGCACTAAGCCCGAGAAGTCTCTTCTCGAGCCCCTGCCCAAGAAGGCCGGTCGTAACAACAACGGCCGCATCACCACCCGCCACCAGGGCGGCGGCGTGAAGCGTCGTTACCGCGTGATCGACTTCAAGCGCAACAAGGACGGCGTGCCCGCCAAGGTTGCCACGATCGAGTACGATCCGAACCGTTCCGCTCGCATCGCTCTGCTGCACTACGCTGACGGTGAGAAGCGCTACATCCTGGCCCCCAAGGGCCTCGAGGTCGGTCAGACCATTATGTCCGGTTCTGACGCCGACATCAAGCCGGGCAACGCTCTGCCCCTCGCCGACATCCCCGTCGGTACGCTCATCCACGCCGTCGAGTTCCAGCCGGGCAAGGGCGCCGCTATTGCCCGTTCCGCCGGTAACTCCTGCCAGCTGATGGGTAAGGAGGGCAAGTACGCTATCGTCCGTATGCCTTCCTCCGAGATGCGCCGCATCCTCGTCACCTGCCGCGCCACCGTCGGTGAGGTCGGCAACGCCGATCACGCCAACATCGTCATCGGCAAGGCCGGCCGTAAGCGTCACATGAACGTGCGCCCGACCGTCCGCGGTACCGTCATGAACCCTGTCGACCACCCGCACGGCGGTGGCGAGGGCAAGAACCACACCTCTGGTCGTCCCTCCGTTACCCCCTGGGGTAAGCCGACGAAGGGCCTTCGTACGCGCAAGAAGAAGAAGGTCTCGAACCAGCACATCATTCGTCGCCGTAAGAAGTAATTTCGGATACCGAGTTTTAGGAGAAAGCACTTATGAGCAGAAGTCTCAAAAAGGGCCCGTTCGTGGAGACTCGCCTTCTCTCGCGTATCACCGCGATGAACGAGGCTGGCAAGAAGGACGTCGTGAAGACCTGGTCCCGCGCGTCCACCATCTTCCCCGAGATGGTTGGTCACACCATCGCCGTCCACGACGGCCGCAAGCATGTGCCCGTGTATGTTACCGAGTCCATGGTTGGTCACAAGCTCGGCGAGTTCGCGCCGACTCGTACGTTCCGTGGCCACAAGGCCAAATAGGGGGTTAACCGTAAATGGCAACTAAGTCTATTGAAACTGAGGCCACCGAGGTTCGCGCCGTCGCTAAGTACGTGCGTGTTTCCCCCAGCAAGGCCCGCCTGGTGGTCGATCTGATCCGCCGCAAGCCTGTCGCTCAGGCCTTCGACATCCTCCACTTCTGCGACCGCGCCGTCGCCGTGGATGTCGAGAAGGTTCTCCGTTCCGCCGTTGCGAACGCCGAGAACAACAACGGTCTGCGTGCCGACAACCTGGTTGTCGCCGCTGCCTATGTTGACGAGGGTCCGACGCTTAAGCGCATCCGTCCCCGCGCCAAGGGTTCCGCTTCTCGTATTCTGAAGCGTACTTCCCACATCACCGTCGTCGTTGCTCCTCGAAAGGAGGCGTAAAGCTGTATGGGTCAGAAAGTCTACCCCACCGGCTTCCGTCTTGGCATCACCGAGAACTGGCGCTCCCGCTGGTTCGCAGAGAAGGATTACGCTAAGACCCTCGGTAACGATCTCGAGATCCGCAAGTACCTCGAGAAGCGTCTTTCCCGCGCAGCTGTCTCCCGCGTCGAGATCGAGCGCGCTGGCGACAAGGTGAAGGTCATCATCCTCACCGCTCGCCCCGGCGTTGTCATCGGTAAGAAGGGTGCCGAGATCGATACCCTCCGCACCGAGCTCGAGAAGGTCGCTGGCGTCTCCAAGGGCCAGCTCTCCGTCGACGTTGTCGAGATCAAGCGCCCCGAGCTCGACGCCAACCTCGTTGCTCAGTCTATCGCCGAGCAGCTCGAGGGCCGCGTTGCCTTCCGTCGCGCTATGCGCAAGGCTGTCCAGTCCGCCCGCAAGGCCGGCGCTAAGGGCATCCGTATCCAGTGCTCCGGTCGTCTCGGCGGTGCCGAGATGGGCCGTCGTGAGTGGTACCGTGAGGGTCGCGTGCCTCTGCACACCCTCCGTGCCAAGATTGACTACGGCACGGCTGTCGCCAGCACCACCATGGGCGCTTGCGGCGTGAAGGTCTGGATCTACCTGGGCGAGAAGCTCCCGGGCCAGCCTGTTCCCAACCCTGCACTCGAGGGCTCTTCCCGTCCTCGTCGTCGTAACTCCGAGAGGAGGGGTCAGTAGTGCTTGCCCCTAAGCGTATTCTTCACCGCAAGGTGCAGCGTGGCTCCATGAAGGGCCAGGCCAAGGGTAATACCGAGCTGCATTTCGGCGAGTTTGGTATCCAGGCTCTCGAGGCCCATTGGATCACCAACCGTCAGATCGAGGCCGCTCGTATTGCCATGACCCGCTATATGAAGCGTGGCGGTCGTGTCTACATCACGATCTTCCCCGATAAGCCCATCACCAAGAAGCCTGCCGAGACTCGCATGGGTTCTGGTAAGGGTAACCCCGAGGAGTGGGTGGCCGTCGTCAAGCCCGGCCGCATCATGTTCGAGGTCAAGGGCGTGCCCGAGGAGGTCGCTCGCGAGGCTCTGCGTCTTGCACAGCACAAGCTTCCCATCAAGACCAAGATTGTTGCTGCTAAGAACGCTGAGCAGCGCATCGAGAAGGAGATGGCTGAGGAGGCCGCTCTCGAGGCCAAGTGGGCTGCTGAGGACGCCGCCGCCGCCAAGGAGGAGAACTAATGAAGCCCGCAGAGATTCGTGAGCTCTCGGACGCTCAGCTCGTTGAGAAGCTGAAGGAAATGCGCGCCGAGCTCTTTAACCTTCGTTTCCAGATGGCCACCAGCCAGCTGGACAACACCGCTCGCGTCAACACCGTGAAGAAGGACATCGCTCGCGTCCTCACGGAGCAGCGCGCCCGCGAGATCGCAGCGGAGAAGTCCGCTGTCGCCGAGTAGGACCTAAGGAGAGAACATGACTGATTCGCGTAACTCGCGTAAGGTCCGTACGGGTGTCGTTACCTCCGTCTCCGGTGCCAAGACCATTGTCGTCACCATCACCGAGCGCAAGCGTCACCCCAAGTACGGCAAGATGATGACCAGCTCCAAGAAGCTGCACGCTCACGACGAGGAGTGCACGGCTGGCGTGGGCGATACCGTCCGCGTTATGGAGACCCGTCCTATGTCCAAGATGAAGCGTTGGCGCCTCATCGAGGTCGTCGAGCGCGCTAAATAAGCAGTCGCTCTTACGACTTGTACGTTTCCGAAGATGTGCGTATGCCTGGTTTGCATACCACAGGCCGCCTAAAGGCTGCGCACCTCTCTTCGGTTCTTAGTTCGGAGGAACATCTACCATGATTCAGATGCAAACCATGCTGAACGTCGCCGACAACTCCGGCGCTCGCAAGATTCGCTGCATCAAGGTGCTTGGCGGTTCCAAGCGTCGTTATGCAGGCATCGGCGATGTGTTCATCGGTGCTGTCCAGGAGGCTACCCCTGGCGCCAACGTCAAGAAGAAGGACGTTGTCCGTTGCGTCGTCGTTCGCACCGTTAAGGAGATCCGCCGCAAGGATGGCTCCTACATTCGCTTTGATGAGAACGCCTGCGTTGTCATCAACAACGATGGTTCGCCCGTCGGCACCCGTATCTTCGGGCCCGTCGCTCGCGAGCTTCGTGACAAGAAGTACATGAAGATCGTCTCGCTCGCTCCCGAGACCCTGTAGTTAGGGGAGATATATGTATATCAAGAAGGGCGATAAGGTCCAGGTTCTCTCTGGTAAGGATCGCGGCAAGCAGGGCGTTATCCTGCGTGCTCTCCCCGCCGAGAACAAGGTCGTTGTCGAGGGCGTTTCGGTCGTCAAGAAGGCCGTCAAGCCCAACGCTGCCAACCAGCAGGGCGGCATCGTTTCGCAGGAGGCTCCCATCGATGCCTCCAACGTCAATCTCGTCTGCCCCGAGTGCGGTAAGGTTACCCGCGTCGGTCACGAGAAGGACGGCAAGAACAAGCTGCGCGTCTGCAAGAAGTGCGGCCACAAGTTCTAAGCTGCCCGCAACATCAAGTTGCTAGCAAAGGCCCGGATGCCCCTCGGCATCCGGGCCTTTTTCTGTCCCCACTCATTGGGGACAGACTTAAATGAGTGGCCGTTGATTGGCAGTCATTGGGGACAGACTTAAATGACTAGTCGTTTGGGACGTTCTTAAACGACTAGTTGATAGGGACGGTCTTTAGATCTGTATATCTGGCCATCTAGGATAGGCTTCAACGAAAGCGGCACCTAGGGACAGTTCTTTGATGTCTGGTGCCCCCAGAGGGGTGAAGTAATACAGCTGGCTCTGTCTTTAGGGCTTTGGTGCTCCGCCCCTATATGTTTCACAAGGATTGTCGCATGCGCATTTACGCGCAGAGTCTTGCGCGATGATGCGCATTGCCGCGCAAATATCTGCTAACTATGGTTAAATAATGACCGATAAACAAATAAACACGCAAATACAAGCAAAAGCGCGCGCAATTGTGCGAATATAGGGCTGTTAGAAATGAAGGACTTCCGATGACTCAGGAGGCACTCATGGCAGATTCCAAACAGGCTCCGCTCGACGCCGAAGCAGCCGCTAAGGCGGCGTTTGCCTCGGTCCAGGATCGGCCGTTCCCCGACGACATTTTTACGGCTCCCGAGCTTCGCTGGGCTGTGATCGGTTGCGGCGTTATCGCCAACCAGATGGCCCAGTCTCTAGCTCTTGCCGGCCGCAAGCTTGCGGGCGTCGCAAACCGTACGCTATCCAAGGCTCAAGCTTTTGCCGAGCAGTATGGCATCGAGAAGGTCTATGAGACGGTCGAGGACCTCTACGCCGATCCGGACATCGACGCCGTTTATATCACCACGCCGCACAACACGCATATCGCCTACCTGCGAGCCGCTCTGGCAGCTGGCAAGCACGTGCTCTGCGAAAAGGCCATTACCCTCAACTCTGCCGAGCTCCACGAGGCCCGTGCCATCGCCGTCGAGCACAACGTGGTCCTTATGGACGCCACCACGGTGCTCCACATGCCGCTGTATCAAGAGCTGCGCCGTCGCATGGATGCGGGCGACTTTGGCCGCATGAACCTCGCCCAGCTCAACTTTGGCAGCTATAAGGAGTACGGCGACCTGACCAACCGCTTCTACAACCGTAGCCTTGCCGGCGGCGCCATGCTCGACATTGGCGTGTATGCCCTGTCCGTCATGCGCCTGTTTATGGCCAGCCAGCCAGCCGAGGTCGTGTCTCTGGGCAACACCTGTGAGACCGGTGTCGACGTTGCGGGCGGCATTGTCTGCCGTAACGCCGAGCAGCAGCTGGGCGTCGTGAGCCTTACACTCCACTCCAAGCAGCCCAAGCGCTCGGTCATCAGCTTCGATAAGTGCTATATCGAGGTCAACGAGTATCCGCGTGCCGACCATGCGACCATCGTGTGGACTGCGGACGGTCACCGTGAGGAGGTCCACGCTGGCACCGAGGCATACGCTCTGTGCTACGAGATGGCCGACCTGGAGAAGGCGGTTGCCGGCGATGATTCGAAGCGCGAGCTTCTGGGCTATGCTTCTGATGTTATGGAGCTGATGACCAAGCTCCGCGCCGACTGGGGAGTCGTGTACCCCGAGGAGGAGTAAGCGATGCTTGCGGAAGATAGGCTCAACGCGATCGTGACGATGGTGCAGCAGGCCGGCTCGGTTACCGTGCCGGAGCTTGCTGAAGCCCTGGGCGTGACGGCGTCTACCATTCGGCGCGACCTGCAGGCGCTCGACCGTGCACACCGTATCGCCAAGGTGCACGGAGGCGCGACGAGTCTGGAGCGTGCGCACGTGACGCGCGACCTGACGATCAACGAGCGCAGTGATCTCCATAACGATGACAAGGAGCGCATCTGCGCCCGTGCGGCGGCGCTTGTGGAGCCCGAGAGCTTTGTGTACATCGATTCAGGTTCGACGACGCTTAGGCTCATCGAGCATCTTCCGCGCCTTGAGGGCGTCACCTATGTGACCGATTCCGTGCTCCATGCCCAGCATCTCGCTCTGGGCGGCATGCGCACCGTGGTGCTGGGCGGCGAGCTCAAGCCCGAGACCGAGGCGCTCGTCGGTCCCGACGCCTTGGCAACCCTGGACCGCTATAACTTCAACTGCGGCTTTTGGGGTTCCAATGGCATCGCCGCCGAGCAAGGTCTCACCACACCGGATATCGAGGAAGCGCAAGTCAAGCGTATCTCGATGCGCCATACCGCCAAACGCTTCGTAATCTCAGACGCCAGCAAATTCGGCATGGTGGCGCCCGTCAAGTTCGCGGACTTCCGCGACGCAACGATTATTACCGCGGGCGAGGTGCCAGCCAAGTACCAGTCGATGGACAACGTCATCACGGTCTAGCGACAGGGCAAGGTCAAAACCATTTAGGTTCCTCAATAGAAAAGCGGCAACACCCTCGATGGGCGATGCCGCCTTTGTTGTCTGCCGTTTTGTCTAAATCTGTAACAACTAGACCGTTAAAAGTGGGCTAGGTGTTACAGATTGAGATACTTCCGAACCTTGCCGTCCCTTTGTCTCGATCTGTAACATCTGGGACCGATTTTGACGAGTTATTGTTACAGATTGAGATTTTCCCTTGAGGGGGATTCGAATGTCTCGATCTGTAACGGATAGACCGGAAAATGGGTTCTAACTGTTACAGATCGAGACGTTTTGGGACCGCGGCTGAGCCATTGCGGCAAAGCCACCACAAAGGTGCCTGCCCTTTTTGGCAGGTTTTAGGGCTCCCAGGGGCAGGGGGCTTCGATGTGGATGTGCTCACCGGTTACGGGATGCGTAAAGGACACGCTGTGGGCATGGAGCATCAGGCCGCAGGGGCGCGGCGTTCCGTACAGGTCGTCGCCAACCAGGGGATGGCGCTCGCTTGCCAGATGCACACGGATTTGGTGCTTGCGGCCGGTGAGCAGCTCGACATCGATATACGAGCGCGTGGGCAGGCCACGACGGCTCTTAAGACGCTTGAGCACCTTCACGCGCGTCTGAGACGGCTTGCCGCTGGCGCCGACGCGCATCTTGCGGCTGTCGTGACGGTCGCGGGCGATGGGCTTGTCGATGAGCTTCTCGTTCCATTCGATCTTGCCCTCGGCGAGCGCCAGGTAGTGCTTTTCGAAAGCGTGGTCGATGACCATCTGGTCAAAGGCGGGCTGCGTCTGCTTGTCGAGCGAAAACAGCACTACGCCGGTGGTGTCGCGGTCCAGGCGGTTAAGCGGCTGCATGTCGGTCGCGGCAAAGCCGTCGCCCATCGCCAGCAGCAGGTCGCTGGCGTAGTCGGTGAGCGTGCGCTCGCCGGTGCCGTCGCCGTGGACGATCATGCCGGCGGGCTTGTCGATGGCCATGAGCCAGGCGTCGCAGTAGAGGACTTGAGGTTCTTCGTTCACGTGTAAGCCTTTCGGTTAGCTGATTCCCACAAACATGCAGCCCGAGGTCGCCCCGCGTAGGCGGGCGGCGGGCTTGCGGCCGGCCTGCGCTGCTTCGACGGCACGACGGACGCGGGCGACGGCACGGCCCACCTCATCCGTTTCGAGCAGCGTTCCGTCCACCATGAGACGACGCACGCCGGCATCGAGCAGCTGAGGGACCTGCGGCGTGAGGTCGATGGGATAGGCATCGTACAGGCGAGAGCGGCCGTGGATATCGGTGCGGACGGGCATGACCTTTCCGTCGATATTCTTGAGCGAGAGCTTGCGGGCACGCAGGCGGCAGTTGGCACAATCGTGGATGCAGCCGTTGGCAACCTGCAGAATGCAATGCTCGCTTGTCATGACGCGCGGGCGGCCAAAGACGGTGATGCCCAGAGCCGCGGGCGCCGCGGCGCCGAGCGAGACAATCTCGTCGAGCGTAATCTCGGGCGAGAGCCAAAACGCACCGGCTCCGCGCTCGGCAAGCGCCTCCATGCAGGGTATGTTGTGCACCGGCAGGCAAGAGCGAATCTCGGCCGTGGCGCCGGCATGCGCGGCTACGGCGAGCTCGGAGATATTGCCGACGGCGACGGTGGCTCCGGCATTGATCCAAGGATCGACGCGCTCGTGGTCGACGGCGCGGCAGACCTCGTCGAGTACGGGCACGATACCCTGCTCAAATGCATCGGCAGGGGAGAGTCCGACAGCCTCGAGCGCGTCGGTGGTCATATAGATGCGCGCGGCGCCCTCGGCGCGAGCCGCCTCGGCGGCTTCGAGCGTGGTGACGGCGGCGCAGATCTGCGGCTCATCGCGGTAATGCTCGGGCATGGCGCGCGTACATTTGTCGAGCAACGGAATCTCGAGCGTTTTCGCGCGCTCCTCGTACGGCGCCAGAATGGCCTCCTCCAATGCCTTGCAGGCGGCGGCGCGCACCTTGTGCACGGCGGAGAAGCCCATACCGCAGCCGGTGTCGAGCGAAACGTCAAAGCTCGCGGCCTCAAAAGGCGAGGAGCCCATGCGGCCCACATGCTCAACCAAGTCTACCGCCTCGACGGTGCGGGTCTTGGCAGCTTCGACGGTAAAGCCCGTGGCGGTGGCGGTGAGCGCGGGGTTGTCACAGCAGATGAGTGTGACGGTAAACGGCTCGCCCAGGCGAGCCACGACAGACACATCCACGGAGCGGCGGCACAACACATCGCGCTTGAGTGCGGCACCGGCGGCGTCGATGGCGCGCTGGCTGCGAATCACGCGAACGCGGCAGCCCTCGGGCATGCTGCGGGGTACGCGGCATTCGATAATGTCGCCGGCGGCGGCATCCTCGGCGGCGATGGTGGTCAGGAATTGGTCGAACTCGTCGTCGTGGCGCAGCTCCAGCAGATCGCCCTTGCCCACGGGCTCAAACAGCTCAATGCGGGCGATGGCGGCGCGGCGACGGCGGTCATCGGGCTTGAGGCCGCGCACATCGCGGTTGGCCAGGCGGCTGCCCAGCACGGTGCCCACGATCTGGCCGCGGTTGTTGGAGCGCTCGTAGCTCATCATCTCGTCGCCCGAGGTGCCGTCCTGATAGGCGTGCGTAAAGTCGCGGTTAAAGCAACGCTTGAGCTGGCGCTGGCGGGCGGCTTCCTCGTCCTTGGTCACGGTGGCTCCGGCTAGTATGTCGTCAATTTCGTGACGGTACACATCGACGATGGAGTACACGTAATCGGGCGCCTTCATACGGCCCTCGAGTTTGAGCGACGCGGCGCCGGCGTCATACAGGCGGCGGACAAGCTGTGAGGTGTTGGTGTCACGCGGGCACAGTGCGCGCTCGCGACCGGCAGGGGAGAGCGAGCGACCGTTCTCGTCGATCAGCTCGTAGGGCAGGCGGCAAGGCTGGGCGCACATGCCGCGGTTTGCCGAGCGACCAGCCATGGCAAAGCTCGAAAGCAGGCACAGGCCCGAATAGCAAAAGCAGATGGCGCCGTGGCTAAAGACCTCAAGGTCCACATCGGGCGCGGCGTCGTGAATCGCGGCGATTTCGTCGATGGAAAGCTCGCGCGAGAGGGTCACACGGTCGGCGCCCTGCTCGCGGCACCACACGGTTCCGCGGTCGTCGTGGATATTCGCCTGGGTCGAGATGTGCGTCTCGATGCCGGGCATCGTGCGCTTGACCTCAAAGAACAGGCCCCAGTCCTGGATGATGAAGGCGTCGGCACCCAGCGTGGAGCAGCGATGGATAAGCTGCAGCGCATCGCCCATCTCGGACTGCTTGATGACGATGTTGACTGTGACGTAGACGCGCGAACCTGCCAGATGTGCGGCTCGGCACGCCTGCTCAAAGGCCTCGTCGGTAAAGTTGGTGGCCTTGCGGCGGGCGTTAAAGCTGCCCATGCCGCAGTAGATGGCGTCTGCCCCGGCGGCGAGTGCGGCGGCAAAGGGCTCGGGCCCTCCGGCGGGCGCCAAAAGCTCGGGTCTGCGGTTGGTGGTTCGACTGGCGGTTGCGGTCATATCCTGCCTTTCAAAATGCTCAGATACTCAAAAGTATAGTGGGGCCGTCGCGGCGGACGAGCCCTATGGCCCAAGCAGGACAAAGTCTTCAGCAGCCCTTGCAGCAAAATGATCCGTTTTCCTCCATCCCCATCGGATCGGGTGATCCATAGGGGGCGGAGGAAAACGGATCATTTGAGCTTCGCCGTCCGGCCATGCCGTTCAACGGCCGACAGGCGCCGTTGGGCGATAAAATATTCTCGCATCGTGATAATTATCTTGCATCGAGCAAGCAGCTCCCGTAATATCCCAATCAAGCGCCGTGTTCAGACCGAACTGTGCCTCCCGGTGTGAACGCCGCGCTCACGCTCTCTCAACTGATCGTAAGGAGATAAACATGAGCAAGACCGTTGTGTCTTCTGATAACGCACCCGCAGCCATCGGCCCGTATTCCCCCGGCATCCAGACCGGCAACATGGTGTTCCTGTCCGGCCAGCTGGGCATCGACCCCGCAACCGGCAAGATGCCCGAGGGCGTCGAGGCCCAGGCCAAGCAGTCCCTCGCTAACGTCGAGGCCCTGCTGACCGCCGCCGGCGCCACGTTTGCCGATGTCGTCAAGACCACGGTCTACCTGGCCGACATCGCCGACTTTGCTGCCGTGAACGAGATCTATGCCTCCAAGTTCGAGGCTCCGTTCCCCGCGCGCAGCGCCTTCCAGGTTGCCGCCCTTCCGGCCGGCGGTCTGGTCGAGATCGAGGTCGTCGCCGCCCTCTAAGATGTAGGCGAAATCCAGACATGATATGCAAAAAAGAACCCTGCAGCGCGTGCGAGCTGCAGGGCTCTTTTTGTCAAGCGATGGGGCAATAATAATCCGCAATCCTTCCGTCGCATGTGGATCAGCGGGCTAGCCTTCCTTGCGGACTTTTTGCAGGTAGCGGTAGACGCTGGGCTCCGAGATGCCCAGCGCGGAGGCGGCGCAGGCCACGGCTCCCTTGAGCATGAATACGCCGTTGCCGTTGAGATGGCGGATGACGTCCACGCGGTCGCTCTGACCGAGCGAGGCAACGTCCATCCCACGGCTTTCGAGCAACTCGGCAATGCTGCGGTCGATGAGCTCCTGCGTGGACTCTGAAAGGCTCTCGACCTCGATAGAGGCGGGCTCCGTGTGCGTCGGCACTGCGTCGAAGCACGCCATGAGCTGCTGCGCCATGGCGTTGATGGAGCGCACCGTCGAAAGGTCGGTATTGACGCAGAGCATACCGACGATCTCGTCACCCTCGCGGATAAAGTACGTCGCGGACTCCAATGTCTTGCCGCCGGCGCCGCGTCCTTCGTAGCCCGTGATAAACGGCAGGTCGTGATATTTGGGGTCGTGCATAATCTTGAGCGCCAGATCGGTGGCGGGACCGCCGACCTTGCGGCCGCTCACGATGCCGTTGCGGATATCGACGATGGCATGGTCGATATCCGAGAAATCGTGCAGCACGATCTCGCTGTTCTTACCGAGAATCTGCTCCAGGAAATCGACCATCGGCAAAAAGCGACGTACGGTCTCGTTCACGGGCAACTCCTTTGGATTCTATCGAGGTGTTCATAACAATTTTTTATCATGGTAACACGCCGTTCAATATCTCGTATATCCGCAGGTATATGACGTAATACAGACGAACGGTAGGATTTTGGCGGTAAACGGTCGACCAAAAGAAAAGTTAGATGATACTCAGAACAGACACGTTTCTGACCTGCGAAAACGCTATATTTGAGCTGAAGAATAGTCTGATAACAAAAAATTATTATTGAGAATGAGAAAAATCTTTAATACGATATTCAACGAAGGCACAACCTCAACCCCGCACTGCGTCACAATAGAGTGTCAGATGCGAAATAACAACTTCGAGGATTGGTGGTCAAATGGCCCAGGAGACGGTAACGAACGGCACTGAAGCCCTGTTCACTCGTGAAGGCATGCCCCCCGTACAGGAAATGATCCCGTGTGCTCTTCAGCACGTGCTGGCATCGTTCGCCGGCATCATTACCCCTGCTGTGATTATGGCCGGTGTCTATGGCTTTAACAGCCAGCAGAGCACCGACATCATTCAGGTCGCCCTTATTCTTTCGGCAATCGACACGGCCCTTCAGGCCTTCGCCCCCTTCCGTCGCATCGGCGGCGGCCTGCCCATCGTCATGGGCGTTTCGTTCGCGTTCCTTCCGGCCCTGCAGGCCATGGGTGCTTCGGGCTTTAGCTTTGGCGCGCTGCTGGGCGGCGAGATCGTCGGCGGTGCCGTCGCAGTTCTCTTTGGTCTGGCTTACAGCAAGATCAAATGGCTGTTCCCGCCCGTCGTGACCGGTACGGTCATCTTCTCCATCGGCGTTTCGCTGTATCCCACGGCCGTCAAGTACATGGCCGGTGGTATGAACACCCCGCTGTGGGGCACCCCGCAGGCCTGGTGCGTCGCTCTGATCACCTTCGCCGTCGTTTTCGCGCTCGCCAACTTTGGCAAGGGCACGCTCAAGCTGGGCTCCGTGTTCTTTGGCATGATCGTCGGCATGATCGTCTCGATCCCCTTTGGCATGATCGACTTCTCTAGCGTTGCTACCGCCCAGGTCTTCGCCCTCCCCAAGCTCATGCCCTATGCGCTCGAGTTTGATCCCGAGGTCTGCATCACCCTCGCCGTTGTGTTCCCCATGGTCGCCATCCAGGTTATCGGCGACGTCTCCGCCGCCTGCCTGGGCTCCATCGACCGTATGCCGACCGAGCGCGAGCTCTCCGGTGCCATCGTCTCCCAGGGTCTCACCTCTATGGTCGGCGGCTTCCTCGGCGGCCTTCCCACCAGCGCCCTTGGCCAGAACGTGGGCATCATCTGCTCCAACAAGGTCGTCAACAAGTGGGTCTTTGTGATTATTGCCGCCGTCTTTGCCATCGCCGGTCTGTTCCCGCAGCTCTCTGCCGTGCTCTCCGCCATCCCGCAGCCCGTCATCGGCGGTGCGACCGTCGGCGTCTTTGGCACCATCACCATGAACGGCGTGCGCATGTTCACCCGAGAGGGCCTCACGCAGCGCACCACCACCATCGTCGGCACCTCGGTCGTCTTCGGCCTGGGTATCTGGATGGCCAGCGGCTGCCTCGCCGGCGAGGGTATGCCCACCTGGGTGTCCACCGTCATCGGCTCCAACGCCGTGACCCCCACCGCCATCATGGCCATCGTGCTTAACCTGATTCTTCCGCAGACGCCGGTCGTGGCTCAGCACATCGATGCCGCCAAGGACGCCGCGGTGGATCTGGTCTTGCCCGAGAGCAAGAAGTAACCAATTCGGTGCCATTCGTCGGCGGACGTATCGCCTCGTCCGCCGACGTTATGCGGCATTAGGCCGCACTTCAAAGGGCTCGTCCCTTTGGTGAAGCGTTGACGGGAGAGGGCCCGTTTCCGGTGTAGGCCGGCGCTTCGCACTTCCGCTATGTCAGAGGTGTCAAACCCCGCCTCTGATGTTGAAGGGAGCATCTATGCTTCTGGTCGCAAACGGTTCCGTCTTTACTCGCAACGCTCAGACCCCGTTCATTCCCAACGGTGCGGTCGCCATTGACGGAGATACGATCGTCGAAGTGGGCCCCGAGCGCGAGCTCAAGGCCAACTACCCGGATGCCGAGTACGTCGACGCCCAGGGCAACCTCATCATGCCCGGACTCATCAACTGCCACACCCACATCTACTCGGGTCTGGCCCGCGGCCTTGCCATTAAGGGCTGCAACCCCACCAATTTCCTGGAGAATCTTGAGCAGCAGTGGTGGAAGATCGACGACAACCTGACGATCGACGGCACCAAGGCGAGCGCCTATGCCACGATCCTGGACTCCATCCGCGATGGCGTCACCACGATCTTCGATCACCATGCGAGCTTCTGCGAGATCCCGGGTAGCCTCTTTACCATTAAGGATGCCGCTCAGGAGCTGGGCATGCGTTCGTGCCTGTGCTACGAGGTCTCCGACCGCCGCGGTCAGGAAAAGTGCGACCAGGCCATTGCCGAGAACGCCGAGTTTGCGCAGTGGGCCGCCAAGGAGCGTCGCGACAACGACAACCACATGATCGCTGCCATGTTTGGCGGTCACGCCACCTTTACGCTTTCGGACGAGACCATGGATAAGATGGCTGAGGCCAACAACGGCCTGACCGGTTTCCATATCCATGTGTGCGAGGGCATGAACGACGTGTGGGATTCCCGCCTCAACCGCGGCGGCATCAGTCCCGTCGAGCGTCTGCTACAGCACAACCTGCTCGGTCCCGACACCATGCTCGGCCACTGCATTCACGTGACGCCCGCCGAGATGGATATCGTCAAGGAGTCCGGCACCTGGCTGGTCAACAACCCCGAATCCAATATGGGCAACGCTGTGGGCTGTGCTCCCGTGCTCGAGTTCTTCCGCCGCGGCATCCCCGTGTGCATGGGCACCGACGCCTACACCCACGACATGCTCGAGAGCCTCAAGGTCTTCCTGATTATCCAGCGTCACAACGCCGCCATGCCCAACGTGGGCTGGTGCGAGGCCATGACCATGCTGTTCGAGAACAACGCCAAGATGGCGAGCAAGTACTTCGATCGCAAGCTCGGCGTGCTCGAGCCCGGTGCTGCCGCCGACGTCATCGTCATGGACTACAAGCCCTTTACGCCGCTGAGCGAGGAGAACATCGACGGCCACATGCTCTTTGGCATGATGGGCAAAAACTGCCGCACCACCATCATCAACGGCAAAGTCCTGTACAAGGATCGCGAGTTCGTCGGTATCGATGAGGAAAAGATCAATGCGTGGACCATGGCTGAGTCCAAGAAGCTCTGGAGCGCGCTCAACGATCGCACCTACTAATTCACAAGTGGATTCACGCGCGCCGGATGTTTCGCCGCATCCGACGCGCGTATAGGCGGCCTCCGCGGGGTCGCCGGCGCTGTGCTAGCGCTACACCGTATTTGCGCCCGCCGCGCGGTCTCGCCGGGCGTTACAGAGAGGAGCTCACTATGAGCGACATCATGAGGCCGATCCCGTTTTCGCAGCTGATGAACTGGATCATCGAGGAGCACAAGACCCAGGGCGCCGTCTTTGGCGTGCGCAAGATGGTCACGACCAATCAGGAGGGCGCGCTTCCCATTTTTGACGAGCGCATCGAGACTCCGTTTGGCCCGGCCGCCGGCCCCAACACGCAGCTTGCCCAGAACATCGTTGCCTCCTATGTGGCGGGCGCACGCTTCTTCGAACTCAAGACCGTTCAGGTTATGGACGGCGAGGAGCTTTCCAAGTGCGTCAACAAGCCCTGTATTGTGGCACAGGACGAGTGCTACAACTGCGAGTGGTCGACCGAGCTCGAGGTTCCGCAGGCATATGCCGAGTACGTGAAGGCATGGTTCGCCTGCCACCTCATCGCTCGCGAGTACGGCCTGGGCAGCCCGGACGGCTTTGTCTTCAACATGTCGGTGGGCTATGACCTCGAGGGCATTAAGAGCCCCAAGGTCGACGCCTACATTGAGGGCATGAAGGACGCCAGCGGCTCCGAGGTTTGGAACGAGTGCCGTGCATGGGCGCTTGCCAACCTGGACAAGTTCGAGCATGTCGACGCCGCGTTTGTCGAGTCCATCCCGGCGCGCGTGTCCAACTCCATCACCGAGTCCACCCTGCACGGCTGCCCGCCGGCCGAGATCGAGCGCATCGCGACCTACCTGATCACCGAGAAGGGCCTCAACACCTACATCAAGTGCAACCCCACGCTGCTGGGTTACGAGTTTGCCCGCCAGCGCCTCAACGAGCTGGGCTTTGACTACATCGTCTTTGACGATACACACTTCCGCGAGGACCTGCAGTGGGTCGACGCCGTGCCTATGTTTGAGCGCCTGATTGCCCTGTGCGCCGAGCGCGGCCTGGAGTTTGGCGTCAAGCTGACCAACACCTTCCCCGTCGACGTGACGAGGAACGAGCTGCCCTCCACCGAGATGTACATGTCCGGCCGTTCGCTGTTCTCGCTGACCATCGAGGCTGCCCGCCGCATTACCGAGCAGTTTGACGGCAAGCTGCGCATCAGCTACTCCGGCGGTGCCACGGTCTACAACATCCGCTCCCTGTATGACGCGGGCATTTGGCCCGTCACCCTGGCGACCGATGTGCTCAAGCCCGGCGGCTACGAGCGCTTTAGCCAGATGGCCGGCGAGTTCACCGATCTGGACGGCAAGCCGTTTGCGGGCGTCTCGCTCGAGGCCGTGACCGCGATCCAGACCGATTCGCTCACCAACCCGCTCTACAAGAAGCCGCTGCGCCCGCTGCCCGATCGCAAGGTCGCCGGCAAGAGCCCGCTTAACGACTGCTTTACCACGCCGTGCCGCACGAGCTGCCCCATCCAGCAGGACATTCCCGCCTACTTGGCGGCTGTTGACGAGGGCCGCTACGAGGACGCGCTCAACATCATCATCGAGCGCAACGCCCTGCCGTTCATTACCGGCACCATCTGCCCGCATCCCTGCGGCCGTGCCTGCGAGCGTGCGTTCTACGAGCCCGAGGGCGCCCAGATCCGCGCCAGCAAGCTCAAGGCTGCCCGCGAGGCCATGACCGCCGTGCTGCCCAAGCTGCGCGCCCAGGCCATCGCCAACGACGGCGAGCGCAACGTTGCCGTTATCGGCGGCGGCCCGGCCGGTCTGGCGACGGCGTTCTTCCTGACACGCGCCGGCGTGCCCGTTACTATCTTTGAGGCCCGCGACTCCCTCGGCGGTGTGGTCCGTCACGTCATCCCCGAGTTTCGTATTGCCAACGACGATATCTCGCACGACGCCGAGCTCTGCCTGGCCTTTGGCGCCAAGGTACAGCTCAATGCCCGCGTTGAGTCCATCGACGAGCTCAAGGCCCAGGGCTTTACCGACGTGGTCGTGGCCACCGGTGCCTGGATGCCCGGCTCTGCCGGCTTGGGCGAGGACTTGGAGCTCGACGTGCTGGAGTTCCTCGAGGCTGCCAAGAAGGGCGAGAAG
Organism: uncultured Collinsella sp.; assembly: GCA_937949355.1. GTDB lineage: Bacteria > Actinomycetota > Coriobacteriia > Coriobacteriales > Coriobacteriaceae > Collinsella. The sequence continues at coordinate 24,975 of CALEDY010000125.1, forward strand.
CTCGAGCTGGGCGAGGACGTTGTGGTCATCGGCGCCGGCAACACCGCCATGGACGCCGCCCGTGTGGCCAAGCGTCTGGCAGGCGTAAAGAACGTGCGCTTGGTCTACCGCCGTACCAAGAAGCAGATGCCCGCCGACGAGGAAGAGCTCGATCTTGCTCTTGCCGAAGGTGTTGAGTTCTGTGAGCTGCTGGCCCCCAAGGCACTCAACGGTGCCGTGCTGACCTGCGATGTTATGGAGCTTGGCGAGCCGGATGCAAGCGGCCGTCGCAGCCCCGTCGCCACGGGCGAGACCGTCGAGCTGCCCGCCACCGCGGTGATTTGCGCCGTGGGCGAGGGTATCGATGCCAGCCTGTACGACGCCGCGGGCGTCGAGCACGACCGTCGCGGCCGCCTTGCCGCCACCTCCACCGGTGTCGACGGCGTCTGGGCTGCCGGTGACTGCCGCCGCGGTCCCGCCACCGTGGTCGAGGCCATCGCTGACGCCGCCGAGGTCGCTCGCGCCATCGCCGGTGTCGACTTTAACAAGCACGCCGACTGCAACGCTCAGGCCGGTCGCGAGGAGACCTGCTACGAGCGCAAGGGCACCCTGTGCCGCGATAAGCGCAACTGCACCAAGACCCGCTGCCTGGGCTGCGGCTCGGTGTGCGAGGTCTGCTGCGACGTGTGCCCCAACCGCGCCAACGTGGCCATTAAGGTCCCGGGCCTGGACAAGCATCAGGTCGTTCATGTCGACGGCATGTGCAACGAGTGCGGCAACTGCGCCGTGTTCTGCCCCTACCAGGAGGGTCGTCCCTACAAGGACAAGCTCACCCTGTTCTGGAGCGAGCAGGACATGGAGAACTCCGAGAACGAGGGCTTCCTGGCCGTGGACGAGGATCACTTTAAGGTCCGCGTCGCCGGCACGGTCCGCACCGTCTCGGTCGATGCCGTCAACACCGGTCTGCCCGAGGCCGTCCGCCTGACCATCAAGGCCGTGCGCGACAGCTATTCGTACCTCCTTAAGAAATAGGCGAGTCTCTTATGGCCAAATCCATTCAACATAACGTGGCCTACGTTGCCTGCGGAAGCGGTTGCGCCTCCGCAGGCGGCGACGCCCACTGCAGCGAAGGCTGCATTGGCTGTGGCGCCTGCGTCACGGCCTGCCCCCACGGCGCCATTGCGCTGATTGATGGCATCGCTCGCGTGGATCGCTCCAAGTGTACGGGCTGTGGCCTGTGCGGCATGGCGTGCCCGCAGCGCGTGATTGCCTTCGTTCCCGGCTACCAGAACATCCTGGTGCGCTGCAACAACACCGATAAGGGCGCCATCGCCCGCAAGATCTGCGACACGAGCTGCATCGGTTGCGGCATGTGCGCCAAAAAGTGCCCTGCCGGCGCTATCCGCATCGAGGACAACTGCGCCCATATTAATGGCGCGGATTGTCTGTCGTGCGGCATGTGCGCCGTCGTCTGCCCGCATGGCGCCATCCACGACCGCACCGGCATAGCCGCCGGCGTGTAGAAGGGAATCACCATGGCACAGGAATTCACTTTTACCGTTAACGGCGTCGAGCGCACGACGACCCAAAACAAACCGTTGCTGCGCTACCTGCGCGACGACCTGCACATTCACTCCGCCAAGGACGGCTGCTCCGAGGGCGCGTGCGGTACCTGCACCATCCACGTGGACGGTGAGGCCGTCAAGGCGTGCGTGCTGACCACCGCCCTTGCCGCCGGTCGCAACATCGTGACCGTCGAGGGCCTGCCCGAGGACGTGCGCGAGGCCTTTGTGTACGCCTTTGGCGCCGTGGGCGCCGTGCAGTGCGGTTTTTGCATCCCCGGTATGGTCATGGCGGGTGCGGCGCTGATCGCCGAGGATCCCGAGCCCACCGAGGAGCAGATCAAGTACGCCATCCGCGGCAACGTCTGCCGCTGCACCGGCTACAAGCGCATCCTGGTGGCCATCAAGCTCGCCGCCGCCATCCTGCGTGGCGACGAGAAGATCGACCCGGCCGAGGAGCGCGGCGACGACTACGGCGTGGGCAAGCGCGCCTTCCGCATCGACGTGCGCAAGAAGGTGCTCGGCGAGGGCAAGTATCCCGATGACATCGACGAGCTCGATCAGCCGGGTCTGACCTACGCCAGCGCCGTGCGCTCCAAGTATCCGCGCGCCCGCGTGCTCTCCATCGACACCTCCAAGGCCGAGGCCCTGCCCGGTGTGGTGGGCATCCTGCGCGCCGAGGACGTGCCGGTCAACCAGGTCGGCCACCTTATCCAGGACTGGGACGTCATGATCGCCCAGGGCGATATCACCCGCTGCGTGGGCGATGCCATCGTGCTGGTGGTTGCCGAGGACGAGGCGACGCTCGAGAAGGCCAAGAAGCTCGTAAAGATCGATTACGAGCCGCTGGAGCCCGTGCGTAACATTGTCGAGGCCAGGGCTGCCGACGCCCCGCGCCTGCACGACAGCTTCTTTGCCTTTGGCAACACGGTGGAGCTCAAGGACAACGTGTGCCAGAGCCGTCACGTGACGCGCGGCGACGCCGCCAAGGCGCTGGCAGAGAGCGCGTTCACCGTGACGCAGCGCTTTACCACGCCCTTTACCGAGCATGCCTTCTTGGAGCCCGAGTGCGCCGTTGCCTTCCCGTACAAGAACGGCGTCAAGGTGCAGTCGACCGACCAGGGTGCCTACGACACGCGCAAAGAGTGTGCCCACATGTTTGGCTGGGACAACGAGCCCGAGCGCGTGGTCGTCGAGACCATGCTCGTGGGTGGTGGCTTTGGCGGCAAGGAGGACGTGTCCATCCAACACCTGGCCGCGCTCGCCGCATATAAGTTCCAGCGTCCTGTGAAGTGCAAGCTCACGCGTGCCGAGTCGCTCGCGTTCCATCCCAAGCGCCATGCCATGGACGGCACCTTTACGCTGGGTTGCGACGCCGAGGGCAACTTTACCGGTCTGGACTGCGAGATCAACTTTGATACCGGCGCCTACGCGTCGCTGTGCGGCCCGGTGCTCGAGCGCGCCTGTACGCACGCCGTCGGCCCCTACAAGTACCAGAACACCGACATTCGCGGTTTTGGCTACTACACCAACAATCCGCCCGCCGGCGCGTACCGTGGCTTTGGCGTGTGCCAGTCCGAGTTTGCGCTCGAGAGCCTGATCGACTTGCTGGCAGAGAAGGTCGGCCTGGACCCGTGGGAGATTCGTTACAGAAACGCCATCGAGCCGGGCGAGGTTTTGCCCAACGGCCAGATCGCCGATTGCTCCACGGCGCTGAAGGAGACATTGCTCGAGGTCAAGGATGCCTACTATGCGCATCCCGGACACGCCGGTATCGCCTGCGCCATGAAGAACGCCGGCGTGGGTGTGGGCCTGCCCGATGCCGGCCGCTGCAAGATTCGCGTCGAGGATGGTCGCGCCGTGGTCTATGCCGCCACGTCCGACATCGGCCAGGGCTGCAACACCGTCTTTTTGCAGGACGTTGCCGAGGCCTGCGGTCTGCCGCTGAGCTGCATTGCCAATGGCGAGTGCTCCACCGAGAACGCTCCCGACTCCGGAACCACGTCTGGCTCGCGTCAGACGGTCGTGACCGGCGAGGCCGTTCGCGGCGCCGCCTTCCTGCTGCGCGATGCCATGGTTGGCATCGAGGCCGGCAAGCCTGCGCCTACCGCCCCGGTGAGCGCCCATGGTGACGGCGTCAAGATCGAGTACGACGACGGTCGTGCCTATCAGCTGCGCACGCAGGAACTCGTCGCCGGCCAGGGCATGCATCCTCAAGATCCCGCGGCCGCCATCAAGGCGCTCGAGGGATGCGAGTTTGGCTACGTGTATCTGGAGCCGACCGACAAACTGGGCGCCGACGTCCCCAACCCCAAGAGCCACATCTGCTACGGCTTTGCCACGCATGTGGTCATTCTGGATGATGACGGCCGCGTGAGCGAGGTCTATGCCGCGCACGATTCCGGCAAGGTGGTCAACCCCATCTCCATCCAGGGTCAGATCGAAGGCGGCGTGCTCATGGGTATGGGCTATGCGCTTACCGAGGATTGGCCGCTCAAGGACTGCGTGCCCCAGGCGAGGTACGGTACGCTCGGGCTGTTCCGTGCGCCCGAGATTCCGGATATCCACGCCATCTACGTGGAGAAGGACGAACTGCTGCCCGTGGCATATGGCGGCAAGGGCATTGGCGAGATCGCAACGATCCCCACGGCGCCCGCCGTGCAGAATGCCTACCGCGCGTTTGACGGCAAGCTGCGTCCGGATCTGCCCATGGTGGATACCCCGTACAGCCGCGCCCGTCACCGCGGGTAAGGTAGAGCGCGGACGGCATTGCTGACGGGCCGTCTGCGCCCACCATCAACTGCATAAGCTGCGCCTTTAGCCCCGGTTCCCTTGCGAGCCGGGGCTTTTTGTTCGGAGCGGAAACTGCGTGCCGGAATCAGGCCCCGGAATGGGACACGCTTTCCGGAACAGCCCTCAACCGGAAGCTGTGTCCCGGAATACGGCTCCAGAATGGGATGCCGTTTCCGGTTGAGCGTCTGGCGGAAAGTTCATCCCAGAATATGGCTCCAGAACGGGACGCGCTTTCCGAAACAGCCCTCAAACGAAAACTGTGTCCCAGAATTCCGTCTCAGAACGGGATGCGCTTTCCGCCGGTCGCTTGTTTGGAAAATGCGTCCCATTCTGAGCGTCTATTCCGGGATGCAGTTTCCGCTGAGCGCTTCAACTGGAAGGTCTGTCCCGTTCTGGCCCTTGATTCTGGGACGCGCTTTCCGTTGAACATGCCATCTGGAAAGTGCGTCCCAGTTTGGCAGGCAGGCGGGCATAAGCTTAGCGGCCTCTACAGCTCTACTTCGTTGAGCCATCTCGGCAGGATGGTCTGGCGGATGCCAGCCGTCTGCAGCTTTTTCGCGAGCACTCCTGCCGAGCGGACTTCGTTCATGGTAAAGCGGATGAGCGGGTGGCCGTAGAGCGATAGGTGCGCCTCGCGCTGGCGTTCGGCAACGAGCGTCTCGGCGGTGGTGCGTCCCGCGAGCATGGCTTGGTCGGTGTATTTGACGAGACCGTCGAGCTCGCCCGGCGTGAGCTCCCTGGCTTGACGCTCCCAGGCAAAGTCCGTCCGCATGCTCTCGGTCGAATCGAAGGGATCCGTCAGCTCGTATTGGAGCCGATCGGGCGCAAACCCCGTCTCGATCATGACGGCTCGAGCGACTGATTCTCCGCCGCTCTCGGCACGCGCGTCAGCATATCGGAGCGTGGTGAGCGCAGTGCGCACCGCGCGCCCATTGCGAGCGCCCGCTCGTTTTTCGACTGCTTCCATCAGCTGTTCTCGCGTAAGGCCGAGCTTTGAGATCGCCGAATCGGCAATGGGCATGCCATCGACAAAACCGGTCTGCATCAGGCAATCCGTTTTCGGGCCATTCTTCATCCAACGTTATAGCTAGCTATATTATAAGCAGCTATAATATAGCTAGCTATAACGTTGACGATTGAAGGTGCGCGCATGTTTATCGGTAGAACCACGGAAATGGACGAGCTCAATCGACTCTACAGCTCAGATTCCTTTGAGATGCCCGTGATTTACGGCCGCCGGCGCGTGGGTAAAACGCGCCTCATTACAGAGTTCATTCAGGGCAAGCATGCCATTTATTTTCAGGCTCGCCGCACCAATGCGGAGGCGAACTTGCAGTACTTTAGTCAAGCGGTGCTCGCCGAACAGACGGGTACGGTAGGCGTTTCGTTTAGGAGCTTTGACGAGGCATTCGATGTGCTTGCTACTATGTCGCGCGAGAACCGCCTGGTCGTTGTAATCGACGAGTACCCCTATCTGGCCCAGTCGTGCCCCGAGGTCAGCTCGTTGCTGCAAGAAAAGATCGACCATTTGTACAAAGAGACCAAGCTCATGCTTATCCTGTGCGGGTCGTCGCTTTCGTTTATGGAAGAGCAGGTGCTGGGTTACGAGAGCCCACTCTACGGTAGGCGAACGGCGCAGTTTAAGATCATGCCGCTCGATTTTCTAACGACGCTCGATTTGTGGCGCAATATGGATTGCGAGGACGCGGCAGCTTGCTATGGCATGACGGGTGGCATTCCCGCCTACGTCGAGAAGGTCGACACATCAGCATCGCTCAAAGACAACATCATGCGCTTGTTCCTGAATCCTTCGGGCTATCTCTTTGAAGAGCCGAGCAACCTGTTACTGCAGGAATGTCGAAATCCCGAGCAGTACGATGCCATCGTTCAGGCAATTGCCCAAGGCCGTTCGAAGATATCCGAGATTGCCGGCGCCGCGGGAATTCCGGCGAGCAACGTGAAGAGCTATGTTGATAAACTGGCTTCGCTTGGAATTGTTGAGCGCGAGTTGCCGCTCAACGAGACGAGCAACAAACGGGCTGTGTATCAGCTGTGCGATCAGATGTTTAGGTTCTGGTACCGGTTTGTGCCACAGAACATCGGGCTCATCCAAAACGGCATGGCCGAGATAGCGTATGCGCGCATCGAGCCGCATCTGTCCGACTATATGGGCGCGGTTTTTGAGCTTATCTGCCGGCAGTATATGTACGAGCTTGCGCGCGCGGGCGAGCTTGATGTGGTTCCGGCAACGGTGGGTCGTTGGTGGGGAACGGACAATCGGACGCGTACGCAGGAAGAGATCGATTTGATTATCGATGACGGGGAGGGCGCGGCACTCTTTGCGGAGTGCAAATGGCGTAACGAGCCGGTGGGCGAGGATGTTCTGGAAAAGCTCGTGTACCGAAGCGAGCTCTTTAGGCGGCGGCACAAAAGCTACGCGATCTTCTCGAAGCGCGGCTTTACGCAAGGGTGCCAAGAGGCTGCGGCGAACAGGGGAGACACCAGACTGATTTCGTTTGCCGAGATGCGTGAGCGGAAGTAACGAAGCGCGCCCCGGAATTGATGCTCGGAATGGGATGCGTTTTCCCTTTGCGGCCCGGGACTGCGGAAACCGCGTCCCAGATTTCGGCTCCAGAGTGGGATGCCGTTTCCGGATCGGCCCTCAAGCGGAAACCGCGTCCCGGAATCCAGCCCCAAAGTGGGACACGCTTTCCCAACGGGGCTGTATATGGAAGCTGCATCCCAGAATGAGCGTTCAGAATGGGACGCATTTTCCGGTAGAGGCATGGGGCGGAAAACGCGTCCCAGAATCCGGGCAATCTGGTGTTCCGGTGGTTGAGCGAGTGCCGCGTCAAGGATTCCAAGCGTAAATCGTGCATTGGAAGTGGCGTAAAAACTACATTCAGAATGGCGTAAAAACTACATTGAAAGTGGCGTAAAATCTGCATTGAGAATAGCGTAATTTCGCATATCGCGTGATGGAGAGGGGCGGCCGTCTATGGATACACCAAAGAGATTGACCCAAAAGGGGTACAGGCCCCGGCTCATAGAGGGGCGCCTCGACACCCTTATGCGGGCGTTTGGCTGCGTGGAGATTAACGGCCCCAAATGGTGCGGCAAGACCTGGACGGCGCTCTCTCGCTCGGCGAGCGTCTCCAGGCTCGATGAGCCTGCGCAGCGCGCGGCGGCAGAGGTCGACCCAAGTTTGGCACTCATCGGCGACGCGCCACACCTGGTCGATGAATGGCAGGAGGTGCCCGAGGTCTGGGATGCCGCCCGGCGCTTCGTGGACGCGAGCGGCAACGAACGCGGGACGCTTTTGCTCACGGGCTCGACCGCGCTCAAAAGCGAGGAGCGCAGCCATGTTCGTCATTCCGGCACGGGTAGGATCGCCCGTCTGTCTATGCGCCCCATGGCCCTGTGTGAGTCGGGCGACGGCGAGCCGCTCGTGTCGCTAGCAAGCCTCTTTAAGGGCGAGGGCTTTGCCCCTCAGCGTCGCGAGAGCACGGTGGATGACGTCGCCCGCTGGTGCTGCAGGGGCGGTTGGCCTGCAAACCTTGGGCTTTCGGATGAGCTTGCGCGAGAGACTGCAAGCCAGTACGTGCGCTCGGTGCTCGACGTCAACGTGCTGGACGAGGGCATGTCGCCCGAGCTTGCACACGACCTTTTGCGAGCTCTTGCCATGAACGAGAGCCAAGCTGTCACGTACAAGACGCTCATAAAGGACGCCTCGTACGGTGAGGCGGGCCCCGACGAGAGGACCATCGCTGCGTACCTGGACCTCTTCAACAGGCTCAAGCTTACCGAGGACCTGTGCGGATGGGAGCCGCCCATGCGCTCGAAGGCCCGCGTTCGCGTACGCCCCAAGCGCTACTTCTGTGACCCGTCGCTTGCGGCGGCGTTACTGGGGGCTACCCCTGAGCGGCTGCTTGGCGACATGCAGACGTTGGGGATGCTCTTTGAGAACCTTGTCCTGCGCGACGTGCGCGTATTCCTTTCCACCTACGGTGGCGTTGACAACAGCGTCCATTATTTCCGAGATGAGAAGGGCCTTGAGGTCGATCTGATCGTTGAGCACGACGGGCGCTGGGGAGCCATCGAGGTCAAGCTGAGCGATGCGAAGGCGGATGACGGAGCGAGAAACCTCAAGGCGCTGGAGAGGAAAGTGCTCTCCAATCCTGCTGCTCAGAATGCCGCGCCGGCGTTTTTGGCGGTGGTGGTTGGAAAGGGGAGCATCGCCTACACGCGCGACGACGGCGTTGCAGTGATCCCCATGGCGGCGCTTGGGGCGTAGTGGTTTTGCGGGGCGCGGGGTGCCGTGCCTCCATTACCGAAAATCCATTTGTTAAGTCCGATGCTCGCGGATAGAATAAAGTCGACGGCAGTCCAAGTTCTGCAAAGCTGGGCAGCGCCGTTGCTTGGTCAAGGGGTCAATGCCTTAATGGCAGTGCGTGTTATGCTTCGAACGCTGCTTGAGTGCCTCGGAAAGCCCGACAAACGCTATGAAGGGCGAGACCAAAGCAATTAAGAGCTCTACGAGCTCTGATGGGCCCGGGATGACCTCTGATTCAAGTCACCGGGCCTCAATTCTGTCTTGGCATGCGCTGGCATGCATTGGGTTGATTTCCGATCTCAGCCGAACACATTGAGCGGATAGGCCGTTCCCGCAGCTAGCCGAACGCCCCCGAGGCCCCTCACGGGCCCCGGGGGCGCCGTTTTCCCAGTTGAAGGAACGGTGGAGATGTGTTTCGATGGGTCCGGTGGCCATGCTCCGCCCTCCGCCCGGCACCTCTTCCCAGACTCAGCCGGACGGTCGGTCAGTCTATTCCGTTTTGCCTTCAGGCTAGGCCAGCGGGGCATCGCCCCTCTCGGCGCGCGCCCGCGCGATGAGCCCCGGCGTCAGGTCGAGATCGCCGAGCGGCACGTCCCCCACGCCGTAGGCGTCCAGCAGCGCCGCCGCGTCCTCCCCGAGCATCGCCCTGAAGGCGCGCGCGGGCGTCGCGAAGCCGAGCGCGCCGCGGGGCTCGGAGTTCACGTGCGACATGGCCAGCGCCAGGTCGGCCGGGACGAGCCGGTCGAACCTGATTCCGGCGCCCTTGGGCAGCAGCTTCCTGATCTCGACGTGGTTGCGCTCGCAGGCGCCCTTCTGGTCGCTGCGCCTGGGGTCGCAGTAGAACGGCCTCGTCTCGCCGGGCCCCTCGCCGAGCAGCGCCGCGATCGCCGCCTCGTCGGAGAACTCGGCGCCGTTGTCGGTGAGCACGGCGCGGAAGACGCGGCGCGTCCCGTCGGCGCCGAGGGCCGCCCGGACGCCCTCCAGGGCGGCCGCGACGCACCCGGAGGTCTTCTCCCCGAGCGGGAGCGCCAGCTGGAGCCTGCTGGGGCGGTGCAGCAGCGTGAGCAGGCAGGCCGAGTCCTCCCTGGCGCCCTCGACCGTGTCCATCTCCCAGGCCGCGGCGCACGCGTCCTCCCCGAGGGCGAGGAACGCGGCATGCGACCTGCGGGCGGAGTGGCGCGTGGCCGCCCGGCCGGCGTCGCGCTTGCGCGGCCTGTAGCCGACCTTGCGCCTGAGCTCCATGTTGGTCATGCCGTCGTAGCCCGCCGCGACCCAGCGGTAGATGGTCGACGGCGACAGGTCCACCGGCCCTCCGTTGCGCGCCGCCATCTGCTCGGGGGACAGCCCCCGGCGCAGGCAGTCCCTTATGGCCTCCAGCCTCGCCGCCGCGGCCGGCTCGTCGGCGTCGATCCCGCGCCTGGACGAGACGAGGACCGAGTCGGCGCACAGCTGCGCGGCGCGGGCCTCGTAGAAGACGTGCGGGCGGCGCTTGCAGCCCATCGCGCGGTAGCGGCCGCACCCGTTGCGGCAGCGCGGCCACGCCGCCAGGCGCGGGCAGGCCGCCGACAGGTCGGTGTCGGCGTCGACGCGCTCGCCGCGCCTGGCCTTCGGCGCCGTCACGAACCTGTGCGACGCCACCTCGGCGCTCACCGTCGAGGGCGACCTGCCCAGCTCCCTCGCGATCTCCCTGCACGAGGCCCTGCGCTCCAGCATCCTCTGGACCGTGTCCCGCTCGTGCCTGGTGAGCCTCCCGTAGGCCCTCGGGGCCGCCTTCTCGGAGCCCTTCTTCCTCTTCCCGGACATGCCGTCCTCCGATCTCCCGGGGCCGGCCGGTCCGGCCCTCAGGGTATCGGGTTCCCACATTCATCCGTACATGTACGGATGAATGTGGGAGGTGTTCGGATGAAGTTGATAATCAAGGCTGGCATGCATTGCGCTTTCATTACCGAAAATCCATTTGTTAAACCTGGCACCAGTGGGTAGAATAATGTCGACGGCAGCCCAAGTTCTGGAAAGCTGGGCAGCGCCGTTACTTGCTTTAAGGGGTCAACGCCTTAGCGGCGGCGATCCCTCTTTTTATGCTTCGAGCACTGCTTTAGCGCCTCGGTAAGTCCGATGAGCGCCGTGAGGAGCGAGACCAAAGCGGTCAGGAGCTTCACGAAATCAATCAAATCGGTCATGGGCATCACCTCCCGTCGCATGGAGGGCGCTGCCCGGCACATTGAACTGCCGTCAACAGCAATCATTCTATCAAAGTGCCGCTAAAAATACGAATATGTGTTCGATAATAACAGCAACTCGATTCTCCTAAAGCGCGGCTTTGCTCAAGGATGCCGGAAGCTATGCTGTGCGATTTCATGTCCGCACGGGCGCCTATCCTTACGGCAATGTAGCCGCCTATGTAACGAGCGGCAGTTGACGGAGAAAGGCTCTGACCGTGCCAGACAAAAAGATGCCGGGTGCCTCGGCTATCGATACGACGAACTTTGCGCGCCAGATCGTTCTCGACTTTGAATTTGCGCCGGTGCCAAAGCAGCGCCAGCGTCGCGGGCTGCGCAACGAGATTATCGAGGTCGGCGCCGTCAAGCTCGATAACCGCGGCAACGTGATGGGCGAGTTCTCGCAGTTTGTGCAGACGGAATATGCCGAAGGCGTTGCGTATCCCGTCCGCGAGCTCACGGGGATATCGGCCGTGGATACCGCCACGGCCGATCCTCTCTACGTGGTGATCAAAAGGCTCAGCGATTGGATCGGTCGCTACTCCGCCCAGGTGGTTTGCTGGAGTGGAGCGGACCGGCGACAGCTTTTGACCGAGTGTCAGGCAAAGCGCATCGACCTTGCTGCCTTTCCTTCGGACTGGGCCGACTTGCAGGCGTTTTACACCTCGATTATGGACGTGGGCAGCCACGGGTGTGTCTCGTTGAGTGATGCGGCAACGTGGTTTGGCATCGATTTTGATGAGTCGACGGGTCATGCCCATAGCGCCCTCGCCGACGCACGCGTGACCGCCAGGTTGCTCAAACGGGTGATGGACGGGGACTATCGCGTGAGTCCGCGCGCTCAGGAAGTTCGTCAACGATGGGGGATGGGCGAGCGAGCCCAGACGCGCCTTTCCAGCAAATGCCCAGAGCTGAGCGATTTGCTGTTGAAGTTGCAGGCGGAGGGGAGGTAGGCAGAGCGGCTATAGCTGATGGGCGAGGTGTTCGGGGCGTCCGAAGCGGCTCCAAAAAGCCCTGTCAGTCAATTCAGAGGGCCCGGGCATTCCCGGGGAAATGGCTGCGGGACCTATAATGTTTGAATATAAGTTAAATAGGCTTTTGCAATTATGCAGATAGGTTTTGCCATGGTTTTCGATAAAGAAGCTTCGTTCGAAGAAGCGGTTATTGCTGTGTTGAAGCAGCACGGTTGGGACGATGCGGAAGGTGTTCTTCGTTACCCTACCGAACAGGACCTTATCTGCAACTGGGCGAAGATCCTGTTTAACAACAATGCCGGCATAGACCGCCTGAACGGCTGTCCACTCACACAGGGCGAGATGGCGCAGGTTATCGAACAGATCGAAACGCTTAAGACCCCGTTGGCGCTCAACGGGTTCATCAACGGCAAAACCATCTCTATCACCCGCGACAACCCTGATGATGTCCTTCACCTGGGCAAGGAAGTCAGCCTGAAAATCTACGACCGTCAAGAGATCGCCGCAGGTCAAAGCCGTTACCAAATTGCCCAACAGCCAATCTATCCCGCAAAAAGCAAAATCCTTAACGATCGTCGCGGCGATTTATGCCTGCTCATCAACGGCATGCCTGTCATCCATATCGAGCTCAAACGCAGCGGCGTGCCCGTAAGCCAGGCAACCGGCCAGATTGAAAAATATGCGCACGAAGGCGTGTTCACGGGGCTCTTCCGCCTGGTGCAGATCTTCGTGGGAATGACCCCTGACGAGGCGCGGTACTTCGCCAACCCCGGAGCGGGCGCGTTCAACCCCAACTTCTTCTTCCACTGGGAAGACTTCAATAACGAGCCCGTCTGCGCGGGCGACAAGCCCGGTACTGACGAGTGGAAGCGCTTCACTTCGACGCTACTCTCTATTCCCATGGCGCATCAGCTCATTGGGTTCTATACCGTGGCCGACAGCTCGGATGGCTGCCTAAAAGTCATGCGCAGCTACCAGTACTATGCCGCCGCGGCCATCTCGGACAAGGTTCGCAGATGCAAATGGGACGAGCCGCGGCGCAGCAGTACGCCCGGTCGTCCCGGCGGCTATATCTGGCACACCACCGGCTCCGGTAAAACCATGACCAGCTTTAAATCGGCCCAACTTGTCGCCGACTCCCATGATGCCGACAAGGTCGTGTTCCTCATGGACCGTATCGAGCTGGGCACGCAGTCGCTCGCGGAGTACCGCTCCTTCGCCGACGACGCCGACGACGTGCAGGGCACTGAGAACACGCAGGTCCTCAAGTCCAAGCTCGCTAGTGACGACCCCAAGAATCGCCTTATCGTCACCTCTATCCAAAAGATGAGCAACTTGAAGGCGGGTGAGGCAGGAATCACCCAAGCCGAGCTCGACCGCCTCGCTGGCAAGCGCATCGTATTTATCATTGACGAGTGTCATCGATCCACCTTCGGCGACATGCTCCAGGACATACGCCGCGCTTTCCCTAATGCCCTCTTCTTCGGTTTCACGGGAACGCCAATTCTCGATGAGAACCAGAAGAAGGGGTCGACCACAGCCATGGTGTTCGGCGAATGTCTGCACCGATACAGCATCGCCGACGGAATCCGCGACGGCAACGTACTGGGTTTCGACCCCTACATGGTGACGACGTTCGATGACTATGACGTGCGCGAAGCGGTTGCCCTAGAGCAGGCGAAGGCCGCAACCGTGGCCGAAGCCATTTCCGACGACCGGAAGAGCAAAGTCTTCTACTACTATAAGGACTCGGCAAAGGTCCCCATGGGGTCGATGGACGACGGTACCGGCAACCGTATCAAGGGAATTGAGGATTTCCTCACCCCCGCCCAATACTGGCCCGACACCCCGCATCACGGAAAGGTTGTCGAGGATATCCTGCGCCGCTTCCCAGTGCTCTCCCACGGCAACAAGTTCCATGCAATCTTGGCGACGAGCTCCATCCCGGAGGCGATCGACTACTACCGCGCCTTCAAGGAGCGCGCCCCGCAGATGAAGGTGACTGCTCTTTTCGACCCGAGCATCGACAACAACGCCGGCTCCACGGTAAAGGAAGACGCGCTGGTCGAGCTCATAGAAGACTATAACAAGGCATACGGCCAGGAATTCACTATCCCAACATGGCCCGCCATGAAGAAGGATGTCTCGGCTCGTCTGTCCCACAAGAAGCCCTACGTCAACGTCGACACCAACCGTGATTCCCGCATCGACCTGCTCATCGTGGTTGATCAGATGCTCACGGGCTTCGACTCCAAATGGCTCAACACGCTCTACCTCGACAAGGTAATCGACTACGAGAGCATCATCCAGGCGTTCAGCCGCACGAACCGCCTGTTTGGGCCCGACAAGCCTTTCGGCACGATTCGCTATTACCGTCGACCCCATACTATGGAGAGCAATATCGAAGCGGCGGTGAAGCTGTATTCGGGAGACCGCCCGCTCGACATGTTCGTCCAGAAACTACCGGAGAATATCGCGCTGATGGATGCGCGCCTTCAGGAAATACTCATGGTCTTCGAGGCCGCTGGCGTAGGAGACCTCTCGAAGCTCCCCGCATCGCAAGAGGCCAGGCGTAAGTTCGCGAAGGAATTCGTCGAGCTCAACGAGTTCCTTGAGGCCGCGAAGGTACAGGGTTTCACATGGGAACAGGACACCTATGAGTTCAGGGAAGAACCGAAAGAGGGTTCGCAACTCAGCGAGTCCGTCCTCGTCCAGCCCGTCATCGATGAGCGAACCTATCTTGTCCTCGTGCAGCGCTACAAAGAGCTCTTCTCTGGCGGTGCCCTGGGCGGTGCTCCCGATGCGCCCTACGAGCTAGACGGGCACATTACGGAAATCGACACAGGCCTCATTGACAGCGATTACATGAACTCGAACTTCGAGAAGTGGCTAAAGTGCCTAGAACAGGATGATGAGGGCCTCGCGGCGGCGCGCGAGGAACTTCACCGTTCTTTTGCGTCTTTGAGTCAAGATGACCAGCGCTTCGCGGAGCTGTTTCTGCACGACGTGGAGCGCGGTGATGCAACCCTTGAGGAGGGCATGACGCTGAGGGACTACATTACGTCATATGCCTGCAAGGCCAAAAATGCTCAGGTCCAGCGCGTTGTCGAAGCCCTCGGCATAGACGGCGACCTTCTCACCGCCATGGTTGCACTTGACTTGACTGAATCGAACATAAACGAATTCGGACGCTTCGACGACCTGAAAGACTCGGTGGACAAGGCCCGTGCCAAGGTCTTCTTCGAGCAGAAGGAGGGTAAGAGCCTGCCGCCATTCAAAGTGAACACTCGGGCTGCGGCGCTTCTCAAGAGATTTATCCTGGAAGGTGGCTTCGACATCGACGAGTGAGCGGCATCATCATCCTTCATCAGCGTGAGCCGTCACACATGATGAAGGAGAATAATAATGCTCATTGCCATCACCAAAGACTCTCTCTTTTGCGACTACTACTCGCAATGGGTCAGCGTCTATAAAGAAGGGGCCATTCGCGAGGTCACGATGGGGAAATATCGGCTTACCCAATCTTGGCTAGCCAGGCTTGTTCCTAACCTCAGGATCAAGGATTTGGACCGAACTTCGTATCAGCAGCTTATAAATGGCTATGCTGAGCATCATGAGCGGCAGACGACCATGGATTTTCACCATCAGCTGAAAGGCGCGATCCTGGACGCCGTCGATGAAGGTCTCATCCCGCGCGATCCCACGCGAAAGGCAATCATCAAGGGCAAACAACCGCGGGCGAAGAAGATAAAATACCTCAACCAGTTTGAACTCCATGCCATGCTTGGTGACCTCGACTTGTCGACGAGCGAACCAAGTTGGGACTGGCTCATCCTCATCGTCGCCAAAACGGGCCTGCGCTTCTCCGAGGCGCTAGGTCTCACGCCCGAGGACTTCGACTTCGCCCATCAAACGCTCTCGGTGAACAAGACCTGGGATTACAAGAACGGCGGAGGATTCGTCCCCACGAAAAACGCCTCATCGGTGCGGAAAGTTCAACTCGACTGGCAACTCATCATGCAACTTTCAGGCCTATTGAGAAATCTTCCCCCGACCGAGCCAATATTCGTTAAGGGCAAGGTATATAACTCAACGGCAAACAGTGCTCTAGCGCGTCACTGCAAAAACGTCGGGGTACCAGTTATATCCGTTCATGGTTTGCGCCACACGCATGCGTCGCTCCTCTTATTTGCTGGCGTATCCATAGCAAGCGTATCGAGAAGACTCGGCCACGCAAGCATGACTACCACCCAGGAAACCTACCTTCATGTGATTCAAGAGCTTGAAAACAAGGACATCGACATTGTCATGAGAGCCCTTTCCACCCTCATATAACCTGTATCAGTAAACCCGGGCTCACGCTGATGAAGGGTGATGAGTTTATCAAGCTCGGCTAAGCTCTTCGCAATTGCCGTCTGCTCAGCGTGATCGACAGGCACGGCGAAGAACGATTGTGAAATTAGATTCCAATCTGCGCGAGGCATCTTGGAGCCCGAAGATACATTTGCGAGCCTTTGGAAGCCGTCCGTTTGAACCAGCCGATACAAAAATGAACTATCGCACTCTGCGGCCCTAAGGACCCAAAAATCACCTACAGCTACACCAGTGAACTGCGGATATAGCCAATTCATCAAATAAGGACGAAGCTTCCCGTATAGAACATCTCCAGCGTAAAACTTAATTCCCGTTTTGCCGCCTTCTTTGTCGCGCAAATCTTTGTTCAGCGTGCCCTCGCCGGAAATGATGTCCTCGTATTCGACTTGGGGCAAATCGGAATCGCTTGACTGAATGGAAACCCTGTCGGTTAGATCAGAGAACTTACGCTGTTCCCAAGCGGTTATTTGAGTCAAGAAACTTCATCTTGGGAACAGCGTAAGTTGGGGAGATTGTTCTTCGAAAGCAATGAGCGCTCATCGTCAATGGAGATCCTATCTGTCAGTGTGGCTAAAGGAATATATCCCGCATCGGAATCGGATAGGGATACAAATCCGGGTGCGAGCCTTGCGAATTACAAAGTGGTTCACAAGGGTGACATTGTCTACAACAGTATGCGAATGTGGCAGGGCGCCGTTGGGTCAAGTGATTACGATGGTATTGTTAGCCCAGCTTACGTAGTCGCTAGACCTGCCATCGAGCTAGACTCAGCTTGCTTTGGCTATCTTCTGAAGCGGCCTGAGATGTTATATAAATATCTGTGCGATTCGCAGGGAAACTCGAAAGATACTCAAACTCTGAAATACAACAGGTTCGCGGATATCGAAGTCACAATGCCAGCAGATCTCGAAGAGCAACGGGTGACTTCAGCTTGTCTAGGACGCGTTGACACCCTCATCACCCTTCATCAGTGTAAGCGCCGCAAGGAGCTATTCACGCATCCTCTCGCCTGGGAACAGCGTAAGTTGGGGGATTGCTTCGAGTTTCTGAAGAACAACACTCTTTCACGCGCCTGCTTGAATGGCGAGAATGGCACTGCTCGCAATATTCATTACGGAGATATCCTTATTAAGTTCGGTGATTGCCTCGATGGCGAACGAAGTGATTTGCCGTTCATTACCGACGATACCGTGCTTCCTAAATTTGCAGGGTCGATACTTCGCGAAGGTGATGTCATTTTCGCTGACACGGCAGAGGACGAAGCGGCTGGCAAGTGTGTTGAACTGCGGAAACTGCCCAAAGAGCCAACTATTTCGGGGCTACATACGATACCTGCGCGACCTCGGTTCCCCTTTGGAACGGGCTACCTGGGGCACTACCTTAATTCCGATGCATACCACAGACAGCTTCTTCCTTTAATGCAGGGTATCAAGGTGATTTCCGTCTCAAAGGCCGCACTGCAAGATACACAAGTAAGATTTCCTAGTTTGTCGGAGCAAACTGCCATAGGCGCGGCATTGAGTGAGATTGACAACCTCATCACCCTTCATCAGTGACAGTCCAGCAGCAAATCACACGACATAATTTCCCTCGCTGGAACGAAAAACCGCCGACTCGACATGGCGAAATCGGCGGTTTTGGGGCTTGAAATTAGGAGCAACTCGCGAAGGCTATTAGACGAACATCCTATCCAACAGCGATTTCTTAGTATTCCTCAACAGTTCAAGCTTACGCTGATGAAGGGTGATGAGGAAATCGAGACGAGAGAAATAGCTGCCGATGAGGCGCTGCTCGACCACGAGGGGCGTGGGCAGATTGATATTAGCAAGTGAATCGGAGCTGACGCGCATGACCTTTACGCCATGAGCAACCGAAGACTTCTGAGCATAGAATCCAGACGTCTCGAAGAAGCTGACGAGAAAAACTGGATCTCCCGAAAACGTGAGCGCAAAGCTGTCGTCATGGTACGCTACCAGCGAGTTTCCTATCCATGCAACCGCTTTGCAGACATCCTCCACGTTCTCGCTTGTTGTTGCAACGATTACATCTCCAGGCTTCGCATATCGTAGAGAGGACCTCAAAGAAGGCTTCACCTGCGAGATTGTCTTGGTCGCAACCGTACCGTAGTCCGTATAGATTTCACCATAGTGGATGCATGGAATCCCGTCGGACTCAACATAGTCAGCAGCCGTAAAGCGTTCTCCACGAGTTATTGTTGCGACGTCCTCCAACTTACGCTGTTCCCAAGGGTCAGTAAAACCGGCGAAGCGGATTTCGGGGAATCGCTCACCCGGTTTGGGAAACATCTTATCAAGCATCGATTTCTTCAACTGAGCGAGCTTGTCGTACTTACGCTGATGAAGGGTGATGAGGGTGTCGAGAGATCGCAATGTCATCCCGATTTGTTGCTGCTCCGTTTTTGAAGGAAGCATCAATTGATAATCTGCGTATTCCTGCGCGTTGACACCGGGCTGTCCGGACCGCTGCGAGGTTATGGCAACATACTTCTTGTAAGCATCTGTCAAGGTTGCCTGATAGGCGAATTCGGGGTCAGCGCCTTCGCTGATTCGTGCCCGGATAAGGAATCCAGCAAAGTAGACCATTCCATCAAATTGCCTGTACAGATATGTTTTTCCTACGCTCGCGCCTGTGCGAGCGAAGAGCAGATCGCCCTCTTTCAGTAAATAATCTGCACTCATCGCAAGGTTAGCTAACGGCGTCGTAAGATCGCTTTTCGAGAACTCATGGCTTTCGTCATCAATGTCGGTGATGCGCAGATATTTATTTTGGCCATCGTATTCTGTTGCAGCAGCGTTCAAGCCGTAATCAAATGAAGACGCAACGTCCCCCAACTTACGCTGTTCCCAAGGGTCAGTAAAGCCGGCGAAGCGGATTTCGGGCACATTGATCTTTTCCGCCATGCTATTCGCCTCCCAATAGTCTCTGCAGCTCGGCAATGCCTGCCATATCGTGCTCGTTGCCCGTGAGCTGGCCCAACATCGCCGCCAATTCGTTTTCCGCCTCAGTAATCTGGTTGCATACGTCCGAATAGGTTGTCGCGTACTTTGCGTTCAGTGCGACAACCTTTGCGATGAAATCGCTTACGACAGCATTGGGCAGTTCGAGCAAATCAGATTGCAGCGGATCAATCCACTTCGCAGCAAGCAATTCGTCGCACTGGGCGTCGGTCAGGCCCTCGATAACCTCCTTGGTCTTCTCCTCGAGCGCGATAAGCGTCTCCTTGCTTGCCTTTTTGAGTTTTTTCTCCTCGTCGAGCAGGGTTTGAGCGCGCACGAGGCCCTGCTCGAAGTCGCCGTCCGGATGCTTGCCGATGCTTTTTACGGCCTTTTTGAGGGATGCCGCAACGAACGCTCCGTCATCGTTGAAAACATCGCTCGAGCCCTTCTCTTCCTCATCGAGGTTGTCGAGAATTTCGTCGAGCTCTTGGGAGATCTCACTTAAACGGAAGTCGCGCGCGGAGATTTCCTTGACATCATCGGCGAGCAGCTGTTCTTGGACGAGCGCAAACGGCAAGATACGGCCCGTCCAGCCATCCTGCACCTCGACGTCCTTGCCGCTCTTCTTTTTCATCACCATATTCGGATCGACTTTGCGCACGGCCCCTTTGCCCTCGGTTTGGATAACCTCGAGGTCGCCGGAGATGCCCGTCCATGCATCGTCGAGAGCCTGGTAGGCATCGTATCCGTCGACAAGTGCGACACCATGAAGGGCATCGCGAAGCCGTGCTGCAATGCGTTCTTCTTCGGCCACGGAATCGACCTGCAACGCGCCATCAACCAATCGCTTTCGTAGTTCCTCAGGCAGATGGGCCAGCGCATTCCGATAGTCGCTCAGAAACGAGACGACGTCGGCGTTGGCCTTCACCGTTGCCGCCACGTCGTCCGTCACGGAAGCAAAGCACGATCCGCCGCCCTCACCGTACAGTTGGCCCTTCAGGCTCGGCCACACCTTCCAGTAGCGGTCGAGAGCGTCAACCTCGGTCTTCGGAACTCCGCCGAACATGGTGGCGTACACGTCCCAGCTCTCAGCAGCTTCGGACGAATCAACATAGCGTGGAATGTTGAGGTTGTAATCGTTGGCGCGTATCTCGTCGATGGTCACCAGGCGGCTGAACTTGTCGATGGTCGCCCCAGCTGTGACCGCGTCCACGATGCGGCGTATATCGCTCGCACGCAGCTTATTGTTTTTGCCTTCCTTCACAAAGTGCTTCGACGCGTCTACGACCAGCACGTCGCTGCTCTCGCGCTGCTTGCGGAGCACCATGACGATGGTCGGGATGCCGGTGCCGAAGAAGATGTTGGCAGGAAGCCCGATGATTGCCTGAATATGGCGGTTCTCCACCAGATTCTTGCGGATGGTGCCCTCCTCGCCGCCGCGGAACAGCACGCCATGGGGCAGAACGATGCACATGATGCCGTCGGGGCGCAAGTGGTATAAATCATGCAAAAGGAAAGCGTAATCGGCCTTGGATTTAGGGGCAACGCCGAACTTGAAGCGCGGATCGAGTTCTTTGTCTTCCGGATCCCAGTTTTGGGAGTAGGGTGGATTCGACACCACGGCATCGACGAACAGGGGATTGTAGGTCTCGTCCTTGTTCTCGACCGTATCGAACCAGGGCCAATCGTCTTCGAGCGTATCGCCATTGCGTGCCACGATGTTGTCGGGGAGTATTCCGCGCATGACCAAATTCATGCGCGTGAGGTTGTACGTGTTCTCCTTAAGTTCCTGCGCATAATACTTGATGGAGTCGGGGTCACCGTTGCGTCGTGCCACGGCCTTGCCGATATTGATAAGCAGCGAGCCGGATCCACTCGTGGGGTCATAGATGGTGATGTTTTCGCGTCCGGCCAGGTGCCACGAGACTATCTCGCTCATGAGCATGGACACCTCGTGCGGCGTGTAGAACTCGCCGGCTTTCTTACCAGCGTTGGCGGCGAAGTTGCTGATGAGATACTCGTAGATGAAGCCGAGCACGTCGTAGTCCTGGCGACCGTCCATCGGGATGTCCTTGATGAGGTAGATGAGGTCGCGAGCGGCCTTGGACTGGCTCCGTGCGTCGGTGCCAAGTTTGGAGAGACCGGTCTGCAGCGTGTCGAAGATGCCATCGAAGACACGTTTGCGGGCAGGATCGATGTTGCGACTAAAGGCAGAGAGGGCGTCGCGAACGTTCGAAATCTCGAAGTCGTTACCCTTGGCGACCCAGGTGGAGAAGAGGTTCTCGTAGGCGATGAAGTAGCCGCACTCGCCCTTGACGAACTCGACCGTTTCCTCGTCGTCTTCCACAAGACTCGGCAAATCTTCCTCGGCGAAATCACGCGCCTTCAGGCGGGCGATTTCGGTTTCGGAGAGAAACTTATAGAAGATGAAGCCCAGGATATAGTCCTTGTATTCGTTTGCCTCGATTTTTGAACGCATCTTGTTGGCGGATTCCCATATCTTTGATGCCAATTGCTGCTTGTTCATCTACTTAACCTCGCTTCTGTAAACTTGATTGAGCGTTTCACCGTCGTTGTTCACCCATTCGGTCCAACCATTCTGGCTGCCGCCAAGCACGAACACCGCGGCGGCACTGGGCGTCGGAAATTCGAGATCCTCGGTAAGGTCCGCGATGCCGGCAATGCCCCCGAACATTTCCATGCGCAGCGCCGCAACGCTTGCGTTCTTCAGCACAGGTTTGGAGAGGTTCACCTTCGAGCCGGCAAGAACTGTGAAGCGCCCAGTGGCTTTATCGTAGCGCCCCGACCCACGTATCCCGTTCTTCTTCGTATGGAAGACTGCCGAGGCGCCAGCGGGGCCCTGATCGATTCTGTCCAGGTCATATCCCAGCGCTGCCATCCTAAAGAGGATTCGCTCGTGAAGGCGCTCGACCGCTTCCTCCTTGTACGGATCGATATAGGGCTTGGGCGTTGCAGAATTGTCGGTTTCGTACGAACCATGGGTGCGAACGTAGTCGATAGCCTTGGCTTCCAGAACGTCTAGAGCGTCTTTGCTGATGTTCTGGTCATCGTCGAGAAACATGACTGCTTTATTCCAGAATTCTTTTCTTGCCTTGTGGGCTTCAAGGCGCGTAATGCCCTGAGTAGTTTGGCCTGCATAGACGCGGCTTACGTTGCCGTGATCCTCGTCGAGCAGATAGTAGATACCACGTTGGGGAATGCTGGGCAGAGCCTTCGCCTCGGCGAGGTCTTCCCTCGGGATAATGATGGTGACCAGTGACTCTCCCTCGACACGGCAGATGCGGATACGGTCCGGCTGCGCATCGATGAGCTGAATCGTTAAGGTCTTGACTCGAATCACGCCTCTATGCCCCTTTCTTTGCGAGCTCTTCGATCATGCAAGTGCGTACGAAGGCGGAGAAACTCATGCCCCGCAGCGCCGCCTCCTCCTTCGCTGCGTCGCGCAAGGTGTCGGGGATGCGCAGGGTCACGGAGACCTGATTACCGTCCACCAGGAAGCTCCTGATCTCAGTTTCGTTTGGGTTGCTCTTAATGAGCTCCTTGTAGTTGTCAGGCATCTGTGCTCCCGTCACTCGAAATGCATTACAAATGCGTTTACAAGATTATAACGTTGCATAGCTGTGGGCCATTGAGGCGCGCAGATGAGCGATGCTATTGTTGGGCTATCGTTGGCCGTTTGACAGCGCTGTGGCAAGTTGTCAGTGCAATGCTTGGGGTATTTGAGATAAGTCGCAGTGCCATAATGCGGTCGCGCTATGGTGGAGAGAGGTAGGTTTTCCGTGGGTGCTTGGATGATCCGTGCCGGTCGCGGCGGCGTATATGCGTCCGACTGGCTCGACCGCGGCGTTATAGGTATCGGCTGGGATTTCGATGGCGCCGATATTGCTGCCATGGACCGCGAGCAGATTAGGGCGGCATACTGCTGCATTCATCCGGGGGATAGCAAAGGTAAGGTCGCGGCAGGCGTTGGACAGGTTTACCGTTTTGCGCACGACATGACGACGGGCTCGACTGTTGTTATGTACGATCCAGAGAATCGCCTTTATCACCTTGGCGTTATCACCGGTCCTTGCGTCGTCGTCAGCGATATGGATGGAGTGACCTATACACGAGACGTTAAATGGGGCGGGATCGCTCCGCGTGATGTGCTCTCGCCTTCTTCTAAGAATTCGCTCGGCGGCATTCAAACCATCTTTGCTGTTTCCGATGAGGTCATGGCCGATCTCACGAACGCCGTAGGGGATAAGCCCTCGACGGATTCAAGCGCTTCTCCCATTGATGATGGCGACGCGGCGAATGACCAAGAAACCCTCGCAGCGACCTATGACAATGGCATTGAGCTCATTAAGGACCGCGTTAATCGGCTCGATTGGGAGGGCATGGAGCGCTTAGTGGCGGGCTTGCTCAAAGCTATGGGCTACTGCGCCCGTGTTATGCCTAAAGGTCCTGATGGCGGTCGCGATGTGGTGGCGTCTCCGGATGCTCTCGGTTTGGAATCGCCTCGTATTGTCGCTGAGGTCAAACACCGTAAGGGCGCTATGGGCGCCCCAGCGGTTCGCGCATTTATCGGTGGCCTTCGCGCAGGCGATCGCGGTCTGTACGTGTCTACTGGCGGCTTTACAAAAGAGGCACGCTATGAGGCAGATCGTTCAAACATTCCCGTGCGACTGCTCGATCTGGATGCCTTCGTACGCCATTATGTCGAAATCTATGACAAGACCGACGACGACACTCGCTCCATTCTTCCGCTCACCCGTATCTGGTGGCCAGCTTAAAAAGGAGACATTGCCATGATTCAACAGGTAACTTTCGAGGTTCCCACAGAAATAGCGTTGGGCCTAGCCACTGGTAAGTATGTCCAATGGGGCGGCGTTGTGCGCGACGGCGCTGGGCATATCGTTCGGCATCTTAAGCCTGCAGATGTTCAAAATGGGGCTAACAAAGCGTTGCGCATAGCTGACCAGGCGGTGCAGCTTGCGAAGCAGAACAAAAAAGTTGCTATAGCCGCGCTTGCGGTCGCGGGTGTGGCTGCGGTCGGCGGAGGCGTCTATGCGGGAGTGACTCGCGTGCGCCACAGCAAAGAAGACGCGATGCGAAAGAAGAAGATGGCAGGCTTTAACTCCGCATTCTCGGAATACCTTAAGGCTTTGGGAGATGGCGAGCTCACAATCGAGATGATTGACAGATTGGGAGACGCCATAACTGCCCTTAATGACGGCAAGGAAGGCTTCACGGTCGAAATCAATGGCAAGCAGTTTGAGGACATTGTTAAGTCCGTGCGCGACTACACAGAGCGTCTGTCCAAGGCGAATGGTGAGAAGGCACCTAACGTCATTCTCGGGCTGTTCGAAAAGAAGCCGAACGACATTGAGGGCCTGAGGGAATGTCTTAACACCCAGCGAGGAATACTCCTGCGAGCAGCATAGATGAACCGCGCTGACACTTGTGCATGTCAAAAGGCATACACAAGTGTCAGTCTTTTGACATCGTGCGGCTTAAAAATTGCATACGCCGTCGGCAATGAGCTTCCAGATCAAGGGTTTGCGCGAGTCGTCTCTGAACGGCTTGATCTGCTGCAGCACGTGCGGGTCGCCGGCTATTGTCGGCCAATATCCGAAAAAGTGTCGAAATCAGCCGTATAAGAGTACGGAAAAGTGTCAAATTTGGCACGCCTAAACTACGAAAAAGTGTCGATACGGCCATCATACAATTGCGGAAAAGTGTATCCTAATGCTAAAACAGCACGTAATAAGGGGTGCGCTCATGCTGCAAAGAAAAGCGAAAGCACAGTTTGAATCTTGGCTTGCCTCGTCGCTCAACAAAGCTCTTTTGGTCAAGGGTGCCCGGCAGGTGGGAAAGTCGTATCTGGTCAACGCGTTTGCAAGTGAATCGTTCGAGAACGTCGTGACGTTCGACCTTATCGCCGACACTTCTGTGCGCGATTCATTTTTGGCGGCGAAAAGCGCGGATGACCTGCTTATGCGCATGTCCATCGCTGCGACGCAGCCGATGGTTGCGAACAAGACCGTTGTAGTTATCGACGAGGTTCAGCGATGCCCCAACGTGGTGACGTTTATTAAATACCTCGTGCAGCGCGGTGACTTTCGATACATCCTCACCGGATCGCTCCTTGGCGTTGAGCTCGAGGGCATCGACTCGCTGCCGGTGGGGTATGTCGAGCAGGTCCAGATGTACCCGCTCGACTTTGAGGAGTTCTGCTGGGCAAACGGCGTTGGTGCCAGCGCATTTGACATGCTCAGGGGTTGCCTAAAGAACGAAGAGGAACTCCCCGACTATCTGTACGATCGCCTGCTCGACCTGTTCCATCAGTACGTGGTGGTGGGCGGCATGCCCGATGCGGTCAACTCCTTTTTGGCGACGCGCAATGTTGATGAGGTGCGAAAGATCCACCGCGATCTTCATGCCCTGTATCACGATGACATTGCAAAGTACGCTCCGCCCGAGCTGCGCTTGGTTATTCGCGATATATACGATTTGATTCCCAGTGAGGCCGGTTCTAAAAACAAGCGATTCAAGCTGTCATCGATTAGCGGCGTTAAGCGTTTTTCGCAGGTGACGGACCATTTTCTCTGGTTGTCGGAAGCGGGCGTCGCGCTTCCCGTCTATAACGTGACGGCGCCCGTAGCGCCTCTTTTTATGGGGGAGCAGCGCAGCCTCTTTAAGCTGTTCTACCTGGATACCGGAATGCTCATGTCATCGTATTCAAAGAAGGTCGCACAGGGCGTTTTTGATGGGGAAGCGGAAGGCACCTTTGGCATGAATATGGGGGCGGCATTTGAGGGCTTTGTCGCGCAAGAGCTCAAAGCACATGGATTTAGGCTGCGTTACTTTACGTCGAAAAAGGTCGGCGAGCTCGATTTTGTTGAGGAGACGCTCGATGGGGAAGTGCTCGCCATCGAGGTCAAGTCGGGCAAGGGCTTTAAGTCCCATGCTGCGCTCGACAATGCGCTCGCGACGAAGGGCTACGGAATCGACCGCGCCCTGGTGCTTGCTGAGTGCAACCTGCACCGCGATGGAGACGTGCTGTATTTGCCCATCTTTATGGTCGGGCTTTTGGAGCCGTAACGCGTTGCCGGCTTTTGCAGTCGCCCTGTGCCCTCGTTATTCGTCCCCGTCGTTGGGGTCGCCCTTGAGGGTGTTGATGTCCAGGTACTGGTTGTCGTCCTCTTTTTCCTGCGTTGCCGATTCGGACGCGGTGGGGCCGCGGAACAGCTGAAATCCCTCAAAAGCGATCACGCCGAGCAGGGCGATGACGATGGCGATAAAGACAACCTTTGCCGCCTGGGGAAACTCCGAGAAGTGCGGAGGCTCTTCCTCGGTGTAGTAGTCGGCGAAGCGCTCGTCATCGGTGCCGTGGGTGTACGACGATGCCGAGGCTGCCTCCACACCGGCTTTGTTGTATTCGGGAGCAGACGCGGTGGCAAACGGGTCGCGAGAATAGCCGCTCGACGCGCGGCCGTAATCCTCGGTTTCGATGCGGCCGGCGCGAGGCTGTTCGCTCGGGCGGTTGGCGTATGCTGCGGTGTTGTCGTATGCGGAGTCGCGTTCCTCGGCAGCCGCAAACAGGGGGTTTACCGGAATGTTGAGCGCCGGCATGCCGCCCGAGGTCTCGTCCAGATCTGCCGCCGCCCAGGAATCAAAGGCAAACTGGCGGTTGGAAAGATCATCCAGATCCATGACGGGCGGCTCGAGCTCGGGCTCGGGAGCCGTGTATGCCGACTGCTGCGGGGCAGCGCAGCGAATCGTGC
>CALEDY010000126.1 GCA_937949355.1 uncultured Collinsella sp.
CCCGTGGAGCTCGACCGTTTTCCCGGCGAGGACTGGGGTTTGGAGTTCGATGGCCCCATCTTTGACGGCATGCGCACCTGCGTCAACGCCTGCGTGTTCTGCTTTATGACCATGCTGCCCAAGGGCGGCCGCTCCACGCTCTACATTCGCGACGACGACTACCGCCTGAGTTTTTTACAGGGCAACTTCGTCACGCTCACGAACCTTTCCGACGAGGACGTGCAAAACGTTATCAATCGCAACATGAGTCCGATGAACGTGTCGGTCCACGCCGTGAGCCCCGATGTCCGCCGCCGCATGATGGGCCGCAACGCCCAGCGCGGCATGGACGTGCTCGAGGCCATCATGGCCGCCGGCATCGAGATTCACGCACAGATTGTGCTGTGCCCCGGCATGAACGACGGCGAGGAGCTGGAAAAAACCCTGCGCTTTTGCGAGGAGCACGAGCAGATCACGAGTCTGGGCATCGTGCCGCTCGGTTTTACCAAGCATCAGAACCGTTTTAGCTGGTCCTACAGCGACAAGCCCGAGCTGGCGCGCGAGACTATCGCCATGATCCGGCCCTTCCAGGACCGTGCGTACGAGCGCTTTGGCCGCCACACCTTCCAGATGAGCGACGAGTTCTATCTGGACGCCGGCATCGAGCCTCCCGAGGCGGACTTTTACGACGGTTACCCGCAGTACTACGACGGCATCGGCATGATCCGCTCGTATCTGGACGAGACAGACGATGTCCTTGCCACCGACGCCGAGCGCCTTGCCCGCGTTCGCGAGGCAATCGCCGCCCGTGGCCAGCGTCTGCTGTGCCTCTCGGGCGCCAGCGCACGCGATACCGTGGCCCGCTTCGTGGAGTCTCCACAGGGCCTTTCCGGCACCGTCACGGCCATCAAAAACCGCTACTTCGGCGGCAACGTGGACGTGACCGGCCTCATCGTCGCGAGCGACATCCTTGAGCAGCTGCCGCAAGATCTGTCGGGGGTTATGCTCTTTGTGCCTAAGCTCATGTTCAACGCTGACGGCATGACGCTTGACGAGTATCATCGTGACGATTTACTCGCAAGCCTTACCAGTCGCGGCGCCGAGGTTCATGTGGTGTCGACCATGCCGCATGAGCTGCTCGATACCCTGGAGCACATCCTTGGCATTGTGCCTGCCGACTCTACTAATTCCACTGACCCTACCCATTAAAGGAGAGCAGATGAAACCTATCGTCGCCGTCGTCGGACGCCCCAACGTGGGCAAGTCCACGCTCGTTAACCGCCTGGCCCAAACCTCGGACGCCATTGTCCACGAGTCCCGCGGCGTCACGCGCGACCGCTCGTATCACACGGCCGATTGGAATGGCCGCGAGTTCACCATCGTCGACACGGGCGGTATCGAGCCGCTCAAGAGCGACGACGTCTTTGCCACGTCCATCCGCGACCAGGCGCTCGCCGCCGCCGAGGAAGCCGCCGTCATCCTGTTTGTGGTCGACGGCCGCACCGGCGTCACCGAGGAGGACGAGTCGGTCGCACGCATGCTCAAGCGCTCTGACAAGCCGGTCTTTCTGCTGGTGAACAAGCTCGATAACCCCGATCGCGAGAACGACAGCATCTGGGAGTTCTATTCGCTCGGCATCGGCGAGCCCACGCCGCTCTCGGCCCTTCACGGCCATGGCACGGGCGACCTGCTCGACGATATCGTGGCCCTGTTGCCCGAGGAAGAGGACGAGGTCGCCGATGAATTCCCCGACGCGCTGAACGTCGCTATCATCGGCCGCCCCAACGCCGGTAAGTCGTCGCTGTTCAACCGCATCCTGGGAGCCGACCGCTCCATCGTGTCGAACATTGCCGGCACCACGCGCGATGCCATAGACACCGTCGTCGAGCGCAACGGCAAGCACTACCGCATGGTCGACACCGCGGGCATTCGCAAGAAGAGCACCGTGTACGAGAACATCGAGTACTACTCCATGGTCCGCGGCCTGCGTGCCATCGACCGCGCCGACGTGGCGCTGCTCGTCGTCGACGCCTCCGTAGGCGTCACCGAGCAGGACCAGAAGGTCATGGGCTTGGCCATCGAGCGCGGCTGCGCCATCGTGGTGCTGCTCAACAAGTGGGACCTGCTCGACGACGACCGCAAGCGCGAGGCCTGCATGGAAACCGTCGACCGCCGTCTGGGCGTCATGGCTCCCTGGGCCCAGTACTTGCGCATCTCTGCCCTCACCGGTCGCAGCATCGAGAAGATCTGGGCGATGGTCGACGCCGCCGAGAAGACGCGCTCGCAAAAGATCACCACCTCGCGCCTCAACACGTTCCTCACCGACCTGCGCGAGTTCGGTCACACCGTGGTGGACGGCAAGCGCCGCCTGCGCATGCACTATGTGACCCAGACGGGCGTCAACCCGCCGACGTTCACGTTCTTCGTCAACCACAGCGACCTGGTCAACGACACCTATCAGCGCTACGTCGAGAACCGCATGCGCTCGACCTTCGACTTCGCCGGCACGCCCATTCGACTCTTCTTTAGGAAGAAGGAGCAAAAGGATGCATAATCCGATTCTGCTGACCGCCATCTGCGCCGTGGTCTCGTTCTTTATCGGAGCGATTCCGTTTGGCCTGATCCTGGGCCGTGTGTTCAACCACACGGACATTCGCAAGGCGGGCTCCGGCAACATCGGCACCACCAACGCGCTGCGCGTGGCTGGCCCCAAGGTGGCCGCGCTCACGCTGCTGTGCGACTGCCTTAAGGGCGCTATCTGCGTGATCATCGCGCGCCCGCTCATCGCGAGCGTGGGCTTTGGCTTCCCCGTGAGCATCATGGCTCCCGGTGCCGCCGGCGACTGGATGCTCGGCGTCATTTGCCTGGCTGCCGTGTGGGGCCATATCTTCTCGCCCTATCTCAACTTCCGCGGCGGCAAGGGTATCGCCGTGGGCCTGGGCGTGATTCTTGCCTGGTACTGGCCCATTGGCCTGTCGCTGCTGGGCATGTTTATTGTGGCCGTCGCCATCACCAAGTACGTGTCGGTGGGCTCGCTCGCCGCCGCCATTGGTCTTCCCATTGCCGCCTGCGCGGTCTTTCCGTACAGCAGCCTGGGCCTCAAGTTTTGCATGGCGATGATCGGCATCACCGTGGTGTGGGCCCATCGCTCGAATATCCAAAAGCTCATGACCGGTAAGGAGTCCAAGCTCTCGTTTACCAAGCGCGTCACCGAGCCCGACGATAAGTAGGAGAGAGTCATGAATGTTGCGCTGATTGGCTCCGGCTCCTGGGGAACCGCCGTCGCCGGCCTTGCTGCCGCGCGAGCCGAGCGCGTGACCATGTGGGCCCATAGCGAGCAGACGGCCGCAGGCATCAACGCTGAGCACCGTAATCCCCGATACCTGGTGGGCTACGAGCTGCCGGAAAACGTTGTCGCCACGACGGACCTGGCGCAGGCGCTCGACGGCGCCGACGCCATCATCTTTGCCGTGCCTTCGACGCACCTGCGCAGCGTGTGCCATCAGGCCGCGCCGTTTATCGCTGCCGACACGCCGGTCCTGTGCCTCACCAAGGGCATTGAGCCCGAGTCCGGCCTGCTTATGAGCGAGGTCATCGCCAGCGAGATTGGCAACGAGTCGCGCGTTGCGGCGCTTTCGGGCCCCAACCATGCCGAGGAGATCTGCCGCGGCGGGCTTTCTGCCGCCGTCATCGCGAGCGAAAACCAGCAGGTGGGGGAGACCTTTAAGGACCTGTTGCTGTCCACGGCCTTCCGCATCTACCTGTCGCAGGACATGACCGGCGTCGAGGTCTGCGGTGCCATGAAAAACGTTATCGCTATCGTGTGCGGCATTTCCGCCGGCTCGGGCGCGGGCGACAACACGCTCGCTCTTATCATGACGCGCGGCCTAGCCGAGATCAGTCGCCTGGTGCATGCCCGCGGCGGCCAGGCCATGACCTGCATGGGACTTGCCGGCATGGGCGACCTTATCGCCACCTGCACCTCGGAGCATTCGCGCAACCGCACCTTTGGCTACGAGTTTGCCCACGGCGTGTCGCTCGACGAGTACCAGGCGCGTACGCATATGGTGGTCGAGGGCGCCGTGGCGGCCCGCAGCGTCAGCGAACTCGCCCGTTCACTGGGCGTAGACATTCCGCTCACCTTTGCCGTGGAGCAAACGCTCTACAACGGTGTTACTTTGGATAGGGCGCTCGAAATTCTTACCGACCGCGTCCCCTCGCAAGAGTTCTACGGACTCACCGACTAGCGCAGAAAGGCTTCTACCATGGGTTCCATCAAAATCGCTCCATCCGTTCTTTCGGCCGACATGGCCAACCTCAAGGGCGAGCTCGACAAGATCGCCGGTGCCGACTACGTGCACTTCGACGTTATGGACGGTCACTTTACCGGTAACCTGACCTTTGGTGTCGATATCCTCAAGGCCGTCAAGCGCTCCACCAACGTGCCGGTCGACGCGCACCTGATGGTGTCGAACCCCGACGAGACGGTCGATTGGTATGCCGACGCCGGCACCGATATGATCACCGTGCATTACGAGGCCTCCACGCACCTACATCGCACGCTCACCCATCTGCAGCAGCGCGGCGTCAAGGCCGGTGTGGTGCTCAACCCCGCCACGCCCGTCTGCGTGCTCGAAAGCATCATCGACGTTGTCGACATGGTGCTGCTCATGAGCGTGAACCCCGGCTTTGGCGGCCAGAGCTTTATCCCCGGTACCATCGCCAAGATCCACGAGCTCAAGACCATGTGCGAGCGTCACGGCGTTTCGCCCCTCATCGAGGTCGATGGCGGTATTTCTTCCAAGAACATTGCCGAGGTCGTCAAGGCCGGCGCCAACGTGCTCGTGGCCGGTTCCGCCGTATTTAAGTCCGAAGATCCCGCTGCCGAGGTTGCGCTGCTGCAGAAGCTGGGCAACGAAGCTGCACAGGAGGCATAAACCCTTATGACCGCAGGTCAAAACCGCATACCCGTGAATCTTGACTATGCCGCCTCGACGCCCATGCGCGCCGAGGCGCTCCTTGCGCAGCGCGAGTACGACGACAGCGAGCTTGCCGGCGTCAACCCTAACTCGCTGCACTCGCTCGGCCGCAAGGCCGCTGCGCGCCTAGAAGTGGCGCGTCGCGAGATTGCCCGCAGCTTTGGCGCGCGCGTCCGACCGTCCGAGATCATCTTGACCAATGGCGGTACCGAGGCAAACCAGCTGGCGCTCCTTGGACTTGCCGAGGGCGCACGTCAGCGCGATCGCAAGCGCGACCGCGTGATCGTGTCGGCGATCGAGCACGATTCGATCCTGGACAACCTACCGCTGCTGCAAGCCGCGGGCTTTACCGTGGACCTGGTACAGCCCTGCCGTGCGGGCTACATCGAACCCGCCGCGCTGAGCGACTTGCTGAGCGATGACGTAGCGCTCGTGAGCATTATGGTTGCCAATAACGAGACCGGTGTGGTGCAGCCCATCCGCGAGCTTGCCGCCGCCGCGCACGCCGCGGGCGCCCTGTTCCATACCGACGCCATCCAGGGTTATCTGCATATCCCGTTCGATGTACACGAGCTGGGCGTTGACGCCATGACCGTTGCCGCACACAAGATTGGCGGCCCCGTGGCCTCTGGCGCGCTCTACCTTAAGAGCCGCACGCCGTTGCGCCCTCGCATCTTCGGCGGCGGACAGGAGGCCGGCCGTCGTGCCGGCACGCAGGACCTACGCACGCAGCTGGCTTTTGCCGCTGCTGCCTCAGCGCTGTTGCCGACCGTGGCCCAGGAGCGCGCGACGCTGCAGGCCTTGTCCGACAAACTCTACGCCACGCTTACAGCCCATCCGCACATTCACGCCACGATGGGCGACTACGCGCAGGCAGATCGCCTGCCCGGCATGGTTTCAATCTACGTTGACGGCATGGACTCCGAAGAGCTCATCATCAAGCTCGACGCCGCCGGTTTTGAGGTGTCGGCCGGCTCTGCCTGCTCGAGCGGCAGCATGGACCCGAGCCATGTGCTCAGCGCCATGGGCATTGGCCGCGAGCAGGCTCTCGGCGCCCTTCGCATCTCGTTTGATGACCGCGTGAACCCGGCCGACCTGGACGACTTTGCTCAGGCGCTGCTGTCGATCGTGGGTGCCGCATGATCGTTGCCAATCTCGAGCGCGCCCTGCTCGCACGCTATCCTAAGGCAGATGCCGAGCCCTGGGACCATGTAGGTCTTTCCGTGGGCGACCCTGCCGCCGAGATTGCCGTCGTGGCCTGCGCACTCGACGCGACCGAAGCCAACGTGCATCGCGCCCAGGAGGCCGGTGCCAACGTGTTGTTGACGCATCATCCTATCTACATCAAGGCGCCCGAGGCGTTTTGTCCGGCGGATGCGTCGCGCCCCCAGTGCAGCGCAGCACTGTTTGAGGCTGCCCGCTGCGGCGTGAGCATCATCTCGCTTCACACCAACCTGGATCGCTCGCACGAGGCGCGCACGTATTTGAGCGAGCTGCTGGGCGCCGCGCCCGTGAGCTCGCTGGAGCACATGGACGACCCCGAGGCGACCGGTCTGGGCGCGCTTGCGACACTCAACGACCCGTGCACACTGCGCGATCTTGCCACCCGTGCCGCCATGGCCTTCGGAAGCGACCCACGCGTATGGGGCGATGCCGAGTGCCCGTGCCGCACCGTCGCCATCCTGGGCGGCTCCCTCGGCGACTTTGGCGAGCTTGCCATCGCCGCCGGTGCGGATGTCATCGTGACCGGAGAGGCGGGCTATCACGTGGCGCAAGACCTTGCTTTACGCGGGCTGCCGGTGATCCTGCTCGGCCACGATCGCTCCGAGGAGCCGTTCGTGGATATCTTGATGAACTCTGCGGTTGACGCCGGGGTCGACCCCCGTCATGCGATTAAAATACTGAACCCTTGCCAATGGTGGACTGTGACAAAAGGAGAGAACTTATGAGCGCCGGCGCTACGCTACTCAAGCTGCAACAGATCGATTTGGAGCTCGCCCGCAATAAGAGCGAACTTGCCAATATGCCGGAGCTCAAGGAGCTCGCCTCAAAGCGCAAAACCTATGTAAAGCTTAAGTCCGAGATGACCAAGCTCTATGCTCAGCGCAAGGACCTCGATATTGAGCTGGACGATCTCAACACCACCGAAATCCAGACCAACAACGCCATTGAGGCCGCCAAGAAACGCCACGTCGACGGCTCTGACTACCGCGAGGTCCAGGATCTGGAAAACGAGCTCGCCACCCTGGCCAAACGCCTGGACAAGATCGAGCACACCCGCAAGGACGTCGTTGTCGCCCATAAGGAAGCGCTCGACCGCGAAGCTCGCGCGCAGGCCATCATCGCCAAGTTCGAGGAGGGCGTGAAGGCCGATACCAAGGCCGCCCGCGCCAAGGCTGCCGATCTTCAGGCTCAGATCGATGCCGCCACCAAAGACCGCACCGCGCTTGCCGCCACGCTGCCGACCGACGTGCTCACCGATTACGAGCGTCTGCTCAAGCAGTTCCGCGGCCTGGCCGTCGAGACCATCAAGGGCAACATCCCCACGGTGTGCCATACCGCGCTGCAGGCGTCGTCCATGAGCGACCTGAACCATGACGGCAGCGAAGTCACGCACTGCCCGTACTGCCACCGCCTGCTGGTGCTCCCGAGCAAGGAAGCGTAAACGATGGCAACACCCGACAATTCAATGCAACTTGAGGGAAAAACGATCCTGCTTGGTATTACCGGCGGGATCGCCGCCTATAAGTCCTGCAATATCGTGCGCCTGCTGCAAAAGCGCGGCGCCCATGTAAAGGTCGTCATGAGCGAGCATGCCACGGAGTTCGTGGGACCGCTTACCTTCCGCGCGCTCACCAACGAGCCGGTCGCCGTTGGCCTGTTCGACGACCCGTCCGACCCCATTCACCACATCTCGCTCGCGCAGGAGCCCGACTTGGTGGTCGTGGCGCCCGCGACGGCCAACATCATTGCCAAGATGGCCAACGGCATTGCCGACGACCTCATCTCCACCACGCTGCTTGCCACGCCGCGCCCCATCGTGATTGCGCCGGCCATGAACAATGGCATGTGGAAGGCACCGGCCACGCAGGCCAACATGGCCACGCTGCGCGAGCGCGGTGTCCACGTTGTGGGTCCGGGTAGCGGCTACCTTGCCTGCGGCGATGTGGACACGGGACGCATGAGCGAGCCCGAGGACATCGTCGAGGCCGTTTGCGCGGTGCTCAACCCGATACCTCGGGACCTAGCAGGCAAAAGCATCGTCATCACCGCCGGCCCCACGCATGAGCCTATCGATCCCGTGCGTTTTATCGGCAACCGTTCATCGGGCAAGATGGGCATCGCCCTGGCGGGGGAGGCTGCTCGCCGCGGCGCTGCGGTCACGCTTGTGCTGGGACCGACATCGCTCGATGTCCCCCGCGGTGTGAAGTGCGTGCGTGTGCAGACCGCCGCAGAAATGCTTCAGGCGGCGCTGAGCGCCTTCCAGACGGCCGACGCGGCCATTTGCGCCGCCGCCGTCGCCGACTACACGCCTGCGGCCCCAGCGGACCATAAACTCAAAAAGGCCAACGAGCGCCTGGATCGAATCGAACTCGTCGAGACCGTTGACATCCTGGCCGAGCTCTCACGCCAAAAGGGCGTTCGCCGCGTAATCGGCTTTGCAGCCGAGACCGATAACGTCGTCGAGTACGCGCAGCGAAAGCTCGCCCGCAAAGGTTGCGATGCCATTATCGCCAACGATGTCTCGCGCGCCGATTCGGGCTTTGGGACCGACACCAACAAGGCCTGGATTGTAAGCGCAACTGGCACGCAAGAACTTCCCGTGCTAACAAAACCCCAGCTTGCAGATGCAATTTTGCACTTGCTTCAAAATTTATAAAAAAGTTCTTGCGCAAGTACAAAGTTTCGGGTTAATATACTCCCTGTTGCGAGCGAGAGCAGAGCAACAAACAAAAGCTTCGGGACGTGGCGCAGCTTGGTAGCGCACTTGACTGGGGGTCAAGGGGTCGCTGGTTCGAATCCAGTCGTCCCGACCAGAAGTTTGCAGGTCAGGCACCTAGTGCCTGACCTTTTTTGTTTTAAGCAATTGCTTAATTTTGATTAAGCAACAGGGTGCCAAAAATCTACCTACGCGATAATCGCCTTTTGAAGCTACTTGCGCGTTTTGCACACGCTTGAGCCGTTTTATTAACGCGATACGAATCTACATACGCGTAGCTGGTATACAGCCGAGTACAGGCCGAATTTATCGCGGCGATTTACACAGATATAGCGACTGTAACGAACAAGCGTGTCGCTGTATTTATTCCAGTAATTCACTTGATCGGTGGACAAGTGGGCTGTCGCGACGAAACGCCAACCAGGATGGGCTCTATACGAGGACGCCGCAGGGGTAATGACGGGAGAGTGCGGGAGACGCTCTGAGAGCCGCTGTATGACCTCATTTTTCCTCAACCCGATAACCTGTGCCACGAACCTTAAATCGTTCGTGCGGTTGCCAAAAGAAAAGCCCGCGCGGGGTCGCGCAGGCTTTTCGCTGGACAGGCTAGAATACAAACTAGAAGCACCAGGCGGGGCAGACGCGATACGAGGGTTTGGCGTAGTGGTTGTCCGACGGGCAGCCGTAGTACTCCGTCGCAGGGCCGCTGCCGAAGACAGTGAGAAAACTCGCAGAGTCGCCCGGATACACCGAACGCTCCCACCAAGTGTTGCCATTGGCGATGGCGGAGTTGCCCGAATTGTTATTCGTCACCTTGCCCTTGAACGCCTCGTACTGGGTTCCCTCGAAGGAAGTCCAGGGATGGCTGGAGGCCCAGTAGGAGGCGGGGACGATCTCGGAGTAGCTGAGCAGGAACAGCTTGTCGGAGGTATCCGTCACGGCGGCATTCTTGTTCGCACTGCCGCCGCCGACGTTGTTCGTGAGCTTCCTGACCGATTTCACCTTCGACTGGAATTCGGACGGCATCAGATTCCAGATTTCGCCGGAGTTCATTTTCTGGCGGAGCTCCGACTGTTTCCAGCCGCCGGCATTCGTTTGCGTGGCGTTCATACGGGACGAGATATTCGTCGAGGTCGTGAGGAATGTAAGACCCGCCTTGTCACTACCGTCAGCGAGGTCGTCGTGGTTGATGCCGATGATTCGGTAGGTCATCGTCTTGCCGTCCGTGAGCTTCACCGACCAGGTCGTTCCCGCATCCATGGCGGCCTTGGCCTTGGCGTATACGACCGAGGACGTGCCGTTCTTGGCGATGTCGGTTGCCGCTGCCTTCTGCTCATCCAGCGTCCAGTCCTTGGCCTCCTTGGAAGAGACGGTCTTCATGGCCTCGCGGTAGGCCTTCTCCTCGGCCGAAATGAAGTTATCTCCCTCGGTGCCGGAGTCGACCTTGTTCGTCACCTGATTGAACTGGTTGCGGATGGCACCGGAGACCTGAGGGCCGGCGAAGACCACTACCAAACTGATGACGGCCGCGATCAATACGTAC
Organism: uncultured Collinsella sp.; assembly: GCA_937949355.1. Classification (GTDB taxonomy): domain Bacteria; phylum Actinomycetota; class Coriobacteriia; order Coriobacteriales; family Coriobacteriaceae; genus Collinsella. The sequence continues at coordinate 10,442 of CALEDY010000126.1, forward strand.
TCGATGATCGACTGTCCTCGGAGGAGAGTACCTCTAGGAGATACCCCCCCCCGAAGGTTAACTGCCGCTGCATGCATATGCGGCTCCCTTCGTATGGGGATTGATATTGCATGCGGGAGCGTACGATGGGGTGATCCGGTCAACCCTCAACGTGCCGCAGCGGCAACGATGACAGTAGGGGAGAAAACCGAGCGTCTTGAATGCAGCCAATTGCCCTCTCAAAGCCTCGCACGGCTGCACCTTGTCGATATAGAGGCGATTGCGGGTGCCCCCTGTACCGCCCAATGTTCGACAATCTTGCTCGAGTTTCCCGCGCCGGGTCTGGCGGCTGAACCAAAGGCATAAAGACGCATGGCTATAATAACGCTCGTATGAGAAACAACGCGATTCGAGCTGTCTATTCGCCAACGAGAAAGAATCGTCCATGAGCATATTCGACAAAGGCTTCGACCCGCTGCAGGAGATTCAGAGGGCCACTAAGTCTGCCGGCGAGGCGGCGACCAAGATTGCCGAGGGGGCATCTGGGATGGCGGTTGCGGCAAGCGCTGCGGTCGTGGGCACGGCGACTACGGCGGGTGCAGCGATTGCAGAAGCGGCGAGCGGCGCGAAGGCCGCCCTCGACGAAAAAGAGGCCGAAAGACTCGATGCGGAGAAGGCGGAGTACGCGCCCAAGGTACAGGAAGCCCTGAGAGCGATTGAGGCCACCCGCGCACAGGAGTTACTCGGCTCATTCCAGGAGTCTCCGCTTCCGTTGACGGAAGCCAATGCCGCCAAGGTGAAGTCAGCCTTCCCGATACCGAGGGAGCAGACCGTTGTCTGGGCCGACGCCGAGTTTGACCTCAGGCCCAGCGGCATCGCCATGACCGAAAAGGGCGTCTACATCAAGGCGGACGCCGACGCGTTCGCCGTCCCGGGGAAGGAAAAGAGGCAGTCCCGCCTTTTCTACTTCGAGTGGGCGTACTTCGAGCCCGGCTCCTTCGCCTCCGACGGTGAAAGCAACCTTGCGCTCACCGTCGACGAAGCGTGCCGGGGCCAGTTCGTATCCCGCTGCAGGGCGCTCCGCGGCCTCGAGGATGACCGCGCCGCCGGCATCGACAGTGAGCTTGCCGCGGTGGACGATACGGCGGTCAAAGCCGCGGCGGTCGCGGCGGCGGCGACCATCAACAGCAACGGTGAGGTCTTCGTCGAGCAACGGGCCGCGGTCAACAACCCTGCGGGCCACGGAGAGCTTGCCGAGGAGGCGAACAGCATCATCGACAGGCTCCAGGGCCACGAGGCCGAGATTCTGGGGAGGGACAACGCGAAGAACGGCGCCGACCGAAGCGTCGACGGCGTTCTGATCCAGACCAAGTACTACAAGACGGCGCGCGGCTCCCTCGAAGCATGCTTCGATCCGAGCAGCCATCAGTATCGCTACCTCGCGAAAGACGGCACGCCGATGCAGCTCGAAGTCCCGAAAGACCAGTACCAGCAGGTGCTCCGCGGTTTCGAGAAGAAGATTAGCCAAGGCAAGGTCCCCGGCGTCAGCGACCCCAGGGACGCCGAGAAGATCGTCCGCAAGGGCAAGCTCACATACGACCAGGCGGTGAACCTCACCAAGCCGGGAACGGTGGAATCGGTGGCCTATGACGCCGCGACCGGCGCGGTCACATGCTCCTGCGCATTCGGCCTGTCGTTTCTGGCGACGACGTTCATGGCGTACAGGGAGACCAAGGACATCACCGGTGCCGTCCAGGCGGGCATCGCTGCCGGCGTCCAGGTGTTCGGCTTGTCCTTTGCCCAGCATATGGTCGTCTCGCAGCTCTCCAGAGCGGGGCTTTCCAACGCTTTGATGGCGCCCAGCCAGGCGTTGGTCGGCAAGCTCGGATTCAAGTCGTCCGCCACAATCGTCAACGGCCTGCGCGCCCTTACGGGCAAGACCGCCATCAGCGGGGCGGCCGCCTCCAAGCAGCTCGCGAAGATGCTAAGGGGCAATGCCGTCTCGGCAGCGGTGACCCTCGCCGTGTTCTCGGTCCCCGAGACCTACAGGCTCTTCCAGGGCAAGGCAAGTGGCGCCCAGTACGTCCAGAACATGGCATGCCTCGCCACCTCGATCGCCGGGGGAATCGCCGGCGTCGCGGCGGCGAAGGTCGGCGCCGTTGCCGGCACGGCGGTGTCGCCCGGCGTGGGGACCATCGTCGGCCTCGCGGGCGGCATGGTCGGCGGAACGGTCGGCACGGCGGCTGCAGGCGTAGTCGGCGGGATACTTTTCGAGGGCGACAGCGCGTCTTTCGGGCGCTACTTCAACGCCATGGTGTCGTGCATGGCGGTCGAGTACCTGCTCGACGGACGTGAGATGGACGAGCTGCTTGCTGCCCTAGACGGCGTAAAGCCGGAGGAGTTCAAGGCGCTAATGGAGGAGACGCTCCCATCGCAGTTCCAAGAGGCGAAGGTCCGGGCGTTCCTTGCCCCGATGTTCGATGAGATCGTGTCGCGCAGGGAGCGCTTCGCGCTTCCCACCAGCAGACAGATATCCGACGCCCTTGTCAAGTTCGAGCAGGATGCCGAGGAGTTACCGATGGCTTAGCACGTTGCGCTCGACGGAATCGAAGAGGTTAGCATTCCTTGTATTCTTCCAGTCCCTTGAATCGCTTTCCGGGGGGTCGGACTTGACTGCGATCTCGCACATCTGCATGGCCGCTCCCGTCAACGCAGTCATCGAAGTGAATCCATTATCCACCCGTTGGAAATGCCCCCAGCTTTATAAATCAAGAAGGGGAGAACAAGGAAATCCCCGAGTGCCTTCTTAGCACTCCATGCGCTCTTGATTGGATCAGATGTACTATTGAGGTCGAATCGTACCAGAAGCTACCAGAAGAAAAGCCCCTGCAGAATGGAGGGGCTTTATGGTAGATGTAGATGGAGCTAGAAGCTGAAAGCAGCTTTAAGGAAGCTAGTTCCCAGAGAAAAGACTTTTCCAGTCCAGTATTCATACTGATAACCACCCGAATCTGGTTCGCTACTATTGCCGTATATCTCTGTCTGGCTGATAAGGAAGAACTTGTCCTTAGTAGTGATTCTTGCATTATCCTCGACTGTTTCTTTAGAAACACTCTTGATTCCTTTTCTCAAATCAGAGGGCAATAACTTCCATAAATCGCCTGAATTTAAACGTTGACGGATCTCAGTTTTTTCCCATCCTTGTCCATCGTTGTTACGGATGTAGTGATATCCGTAGTTTCCAAAGGATCGTGATTCACCCCAATATGTCAACCCCGCCTTGCCCGAGCCGTCTGCAAGGTCGTCGTGGTTGATGCCGATGATGCGGTAGGCAATGGTGTCACCGTTCGTCAACTTGACCGACCAAGTTGTCCTCGCATCCATGGCGGCCTTGGCCTTGGCGTAGGCGGGCGACGCCTCACCCTTCACCGCAATGTCCTCGGCGACCGCCTTCTGCTCGTCGAGTGTCCAGTCCTTCGCGTCCTTGGCCACAGCCGCCTGAACGGTCGCGGAATCGGCCCCGACCGAGCCGCCGCCGGACACGCCTCCCTCGACGCCGCCGGTCGTCCCGTTGTTCACCGTGTTGCCGACCAGGTTGAACTGGTTTCGGATGGCCCCGGCCACGCCGGGTCCCGCGAACACGATCACAAGGCCGATAGTCGCGATGATCAGGACGTACTCGATGATGGATTGCCCTCGAAGAAGAGTACCTCTAGGAGATACCCCCCCCCGAAGGTTAATTGCCGCTGCATGCATTTGCGGCTCCCTTCGCTCAGGGTTTGTAGATACATCGCCGAGCGTAGGGCTATTCCAAAAGGTTGCGTTGGTCATGCCGCAGCGGCAAAGAGTAATTAGCTCAACGTCTGTGCAGCTTAACCGACCGCTCACACAATCGAATTTGTTGCTCAACAAATTCGCAGGTGAGGACAGCAGAATTGGTGTTATCGGAAGTAACGGAGGACCGCCGGTGTCGAGATGGGCGGTCGAGAAGAAGGGACCGAAAATGAGAAGCGTGGAGCTGATAATCTTCTTCTTACCTCTCCTGGCGATTGCCGCCAACATCTGCGGCGTGGCGGAGCTCGTTAAGATTGCCAGGGCCAAGGGGCATTACACCAATGGCGCGGGAATCCTCTGGTTCATCGGCCTTTTCGGCACGGCGCTCATGGTCGGCCTGATCGTCTGCGCACTGCCAGACCGAGCTGCGCCGGCGCCCAGCGCAAAAACGGATGAAGACGCCCTGCCCGAGGTGTAGACATGTCAAAGTACAAGATCGTCTACCGCGACGCCAACCCCTCCTGGCAGGAGCTTTGCCCTGTCAGGATGTTAGCCATCCAAGTCTCCAGAGACACCGAGACGGGAGCCTGCTTCCTCCAAACGAAGATCGTCAACGTATCGACGAAACCCATCAGCCGCATAGAGTTCACGGTCGGGCTCGAGGGCGAGGGAGGGGAGACGGAGACCGTCGACTTCTCGCTCCTAGATGCCGACCTGCCCGCCGGCGAGGTGCTCAGGCCCAAGGCGGTGAGAATCAAGCTGTCTGTTATCACCGGCTCGCGTGCCGTTGTGACCCGAGCGGACGGCGAGACCTCCTTCGGCGACCCGATCGACATCGACAGACCGGCACCTCTCGCACTCAACGGGGTCGAGGAGTCGGAGCGAAACGTCCTTCTCTCCGAGATGGGGGCCTATGCCCGCAAATGCTCTGGCATCCATTCCGAGCACGACGGGTGGTGGCAGTGCGGCTGTGGGGCGGTGAACCTCAAGCGCGAAACCTGCTGGAACTGCGGCGCCGTGCGCGAGAAACTGACGGACCTGGAGGATGCCGCATATCTGGCCGAGTCCAGGAGGGACAGGGTCTACAAGTCGAGCGTCGCGATGCACGAGAAGGGCAACAAGAAAGAAACCAAAGCCGCCAAGGAGAGCCTCGAGAGGCTGGCCGAGCAGGGATACGGGGACTCGGGCGAGAAGGCAAGAGAGGCCGGCGCGAAGATTGCGAACCTCTCCAAAAGGAGGAAGAAGATAGCCGTCGCGGCCGTCGCGGGCATCGTCCTGCTTGCCGTCATGGTCGCCATCTCGCCCCTGCCGTCCATGCTCGAAGCGCGGGCGGACATGAAGGCGGAGCAGGAGGTAATCGACAGCAAGTCGATTGGGCAGACCGTCGAGTTCGGGACCTATTCGGAAGACCTTTCGACCTATAAGGGCACCTCAGTCGCCGCCAGACCGATCAGATGGATCGTAGTCGACAAGGAGGACGGACGGGCCCTTCTCGTAACCCAGAAGTGCATCGACGAGATGGCGTTCGATACGCAAGGCGACGCAACCGATTTCAAGTCCAGCTCGCTATACGACTATCTGAACGGCAGCTTCAGGGATTTCGCCTTCAGTGATGTCGAACGGGGCCTCATCGATGGAGACATCACGATTCTCAACACCTCTCTCCTTTGCGAACCCGCGCTATCGGACGATTTCCGGTACGCAGAGTCAGTGAAGGACGACAAAGTTAAGGACTGGTGGACCTCTACCGTCGAGAAGTACGGCGGCAGCTCTGACTATAGAGATTTCTACTATGTCGGGCAGCCCCTAGCCAATTACGTGTGCAAGAGGGGCGATATCAAATTTGGCGATGACGGGAGCGAGCAGGATGACGTGCTCGGAGTCCGTCCCGCCATCTGGGTCAAATTGAATTAGCAGTCGGTTTTCCCATCGGTTGAATTGCGAAGGTGGCTCCCGATGGTTCGGGAGCCACCTTCATGCGTTTACTTTAACTTGTCTATTGCCATGCCTTGGGAAGGATTACGCCGGGGACGTTCTTGTTGGAGTCGCTATGCAGTGTATTCGGGCTGATGTTCCAGTCGGAACAATCCAGATGGAGACTCCGGCACTGCTCGGACATTCCCGTTAAGTCATATACAGCACTGAAATCGCACTTGGCACCGAGACCAGTTACGTCCACATCCGCGTTCGGAACGAATCGAAGCGGTATCCCGTTTCAAAACGTATGCGTTTCACCATGAGAGAGGGATCTGTCATGAGCTGGAAACCGAGAAAATGCGTTATCGCCTTACTGACTTTGGCGACTCTGACGTGTTTCGCCGCCTTAATCGCCGTCAATATCAAACCGCAACACGATGCTTATCCCTCATCTTTGTCCATTAAAATGGGCCAAGATTTCAGCCTCGGCCGAAACGTCAATTATTTTAACAAGCTAAAACCTAATGAGGAAAACATCTTGATGTTCTGGGCATCGTGGTGTCAGCACTGCGAATCTCTCATAGAAGATATGCAACAACTAGATAATTTCACAGCCTTAAGGAAGAACGTTTTCACTGTTTCCGAGGACAGCACGATTGAAGAAGCCTCGGTCCTTGAAGGAGAATTTCCCATATACATAGATTAAGATAAGGCCGTGTATGACCAATATGAACTTGAGCATATTCCGTCCGTATTCATACTGGATGATCAAGGAAACATCATCGGCTTATCCGAAGGAGAGGAAGAACCTCTTGCCTTATTAAAGAAATACGCCGAATACAACGGATATAAAGCGGAAGGAGGCGACATCAAGTAACTATCAAAGGCCAGATTAAGGAGCCAGCCATGAAGAAATGCCTGCCCTCCATCGTCTCAGCAACTCTTTGCCTCTCCCTTGTCATGACACCATTTGTGCCCGTTGCGGCAGCCTATGCCGACGAGGGGTCTCCCGCCGAGAGCAGCGAGATCTACGCCGGAGACAACTACGACGAAAAATACGATATATCCCTTTTTGAGCGCGGGCGCTGCACGGATTCATATTCCAAGGCGTGGTGCGATTCTCACGGATTTGCAAATAACCGCACCGTCCCTCACAAGGTCAAGCTGAACGCGAAGGAGGAGGCTTGCCTGCGCGATCCCTACCTTGCTGGCGCCGCTGAAGTTATCGCCGGTCTCGTGACAACCGGTCCTGGCGGCGGCTTGTTTGCAACCGCAATGACATCGTACCGACTTTTCACTTGCATGTTCTGAAAGGCAGTTGCCATGCAGTCGCAAAATCAATCGAGATACTTGACCACAATCGGCTTTGCCCTGCTTGCATTACTCTTTGCTAGCGACCTTTTGCTGAAACCGCCCAAGGAACTCGTTTCGCTTGCCATAGCCTGCATTTCCGCCCTTTACTTTACGGCAACCCTGTTCGTCGGACTAAAGGAGAGGAAAAAAGGCGCAGTCGCCGCATCTGCCGTAGGCGTGGTCATGGCCATTGCCTCATTCTTTATCTGACACATTGGTGATCTAGGGGCGATATCGTAGGAATGCGACCGGGAGAGCCGGGACCAGATTGCCCGGGTTGCCCGGTCGGCTCGCGCGACGGCGCGGCGGTTCCACAGAAAGCTCTCCGGACTTCACGCCGTTTCTGATCGCATTGTAGACAGCCATCTCGTCTTCGCAGTCGGCGAGCACGCGGTGTGCGTCGTCGTTTTGGATGTCCAGTAAATCTCGAAGGTCCTCCATGTACCAGCGTCCGAGATTTGGCCATGCGCGTTGCGCGAGCTGATAAGTGTCGATTGCGATGTTGTAGTTAAAGTCCAAGCCAAAGCCGTCCCAGGCAGAACGGCTTTGTTTCCTTGATTATCAACTTCATCCGGACACTTCCCGCATTCATCCGTGTGTGTACGGATGAATGCGGGGCTCGATAGCCCGGCGGCCTGATCGGCAGGCCGCCGGGAATTCTCACTCCTCGAAAAAAGCCGGCACTCGGTTAGTCCTGCGCATCTTGAAATCGCCAGACTCGTGGGAGACGTAGAGAATGCCGTCCATCCCGTCTCGTGATGCATACGACAGGTGAACTGAACCGCAATCCGCCCCATCATTGTCGAGAAGATCGAACGAATTCGGGTCGCTCGTTGCGGCCAAACGACCACTCAGACAAGAGCCATCGTCATTACAGATTTGCCATTCCATGTCTTCGCCTGCAAGAATCGCCATAGACGGCCTGGTCGCGCCATCGTTGACATACATCCCGTCTATGCCAAACCCATTTTCAGCGCCATCGATGAACGACTGCTCGGACCTATACCTCGCAAATGATGCACATAGCACCATTGCAAGACAAAGTACAAAGCCAACAATCGCTATCTTTGCATAGCTCTTGCCTATCATGTCATTCACCTCGCTCGTATGTATCGAGGTATTCCTGCTTGAGCGTCTGCGAGGACGACTTGATCTTTTCCACGAGCGTGCCGGCCTCGATGAAGTAGAACGAGTTGGTGAGGTCTGCCAGGTCGTCGAGTAGATGGCTTGAAATGAGCACGCTGCGTCCCCGCGCCACTTCGCTGCGCATCGCGTCGCAGGAGGTTTTCCGTTTTCCCGGATCGAGGCCGTTCAGCGGTTCATCGAGGATGAGGTACGGGCAATCGGTCGCTATCGCCATGGCAAGCTTTACCTGCTGCTTCATTCCCGTCGAGAGTTTACGGGTCGGCTTGTCGAGATATGGGGAGATTCCGAGGGAGTCGCAGAGCGAGTCGATGTCGGCGGCCGATTTCCACGCCTCCCTAACGAAAGCAAGGTGCTCGATGGCCGATAGCGTGGGATAGAGATCCGCGCTGCCCGAAGAGCTCAGGTAGACGAGTTCTGCAAATTCGGCTGATCGACGTTGGCAGATTCCGTCTGCCGCCAGGCTTCCCGAGCGGATGCGGGTGGGAAATTGGCCCGACAGCGCTTCAAGAAGGGTGGTTTTCCCCGAGCCGTTGGGAGCAACGAGGCCCGCCGCCGTTCCCGGGCTCAGGAAAAGCGACCCGATTGAAAGTATCGTCGTGCTTCCGTATCCCACGCTCGCGTCTAGAAGCTCGAGCCCATGGTGCTTTTTCGCGGGTCCAGGCTGTTTGGGGGAACGTGTCGCAACGGCGCCGACCGTAAAAAAGACCGCGACGTATGCCAGGGCCACGGCAAGCATCGATGCGCTGCCTGAACCGGAGCCAATGAATTCTGTCGGGAAGCATCCTACGTAACCCGTTGCCTCGATAGGCGAGAATACGGGCAGTGGCAGGAGATTGAGCGCGGCGTTATGCCCTAGTGCCGAATCGGACAATAACGGGAATGCCGGGGCCGCGACAAGCAGCGCGGAGGTAAGGGGGCCCGCGAGGACGCGCCTCGTTGCGGTCGATAGGACGGCGGAGCAAACGGATATCAAGGTTCCGCCCGCAAGCAGCGCGAGAAGCAGGGCTGTGAAGACGTTTCCCGCGGTCGTGGTGGTAAGCGCGCCGTCATGGAAGAAGGCGATCGGGTACCCAATTTGCCCGAAGCCGTTTAGGGCCAAGGCGTAAATGCCCCCGGGTGCGAGGCCGGCGAGGAGCATCGCGGTCCCCGCGGCGATTATCGAAAACACGATCTGGATAAGGCGCCGGAATTTGGGCACGGGCGCCTTTGCCGCCAGGGTCCCGGGCCTTGTGGCGCCGAGCACGAGTATCGACGAGAGAAGGAAGGGGATGAAGGGAAGGAAAGACGGCGCCGTGGCAATGGCGTAAGGCAGGAAGGAAAGGAATGGCAGGTCGTTTGCGGAGGCCGGGATATCCGTGATGCCGGAGCTGCTCAGGGCACGGCAATATGCGAGCGCTGCGTCATTGGTCTCTCGGTCTCCCACGATGGACCCGGATTGGAAGCCTTCGCCCATGAGCGCGTAGTAGCTCTCGGCAGAATCGAGAAAGGCGGCGTCGGTTTGAGCGGCAAGGGCGGCGTTCGCGTATCTTGCAAGCTCCGCGTCATTTTGCTGCTCTGGAGATAGGTCTGTGCCGCTGGCCTGGGGCGCGCGCGTATTGAATGCGTCGACAAAGCCCTGCATGCCCTGTTTCATAAAGAAGGGCCCGTAGATGGGTGAATTGAACGCAATGGGGACGGAAAAGGCTGCAGCGAGAACGAGCGTACAAATCCATACGGCCTTGTCTCTTAGGATTAGTTTGAGAAGAAGTCGACAGTACATTTAGAAGCACCTACGTTCCTCAAAGAATTGTTAGATTAAAAGTAACAGACCGGATGAAGATACGTGCGACGGGGGCGAGGCGAATGGCTGAGCGGTATCGATATGCGGGTTCAACGGTAT